>DAHWOF010000089.1 GCA_027335345.1 Granulicella sp.
GTTGGCGGAAAAACGCGCCTTGCTCTCAGTGGTTGAACTGGTCGGCGTTGGGCACCAGTTGCTGGTAGACGGAGTTGGGAATCTCGGTCTGCCAGTGGTGGGTCAGGCGCGCCACGGCGACGAAGGTGAAGAAGATCACCGCCAGAAGCGCCACCACCGTGCGCGGCTGCAGGGTGCGCAGACGCCAGCGCGCGTTGGAGGTCGCCAAGGATCTGGCCGCCGGGCTGGCATCCGTGGCCAGTGGAACCTGGGGCGCGCGCCGCGGCGGCAGAGCGTAGTTCAGGGCGTTCTCCGCCGGGCAGGCGGCAATGCAGCTCAGGCAACTGCTGCACTCTAGGGAACGAATCGTGACCAGTTGCGCCACCGGCAGGTTGGAGGGGCAGGCATGGTTGCACTTGTTGCAGTCGATGCAGGCCTCCGGATCGCGGCGGATCTTCACCGGGCTCAGCGCGGAGACGATCCCCATCAGCGCGCCGTAGGGGCACAGATAGCGGCACCAGAAGTTCTTGATCACCAGCGAGAGCAGCGCCAGCGTCAGCAGCACGCTGATTCCCACCACCCCCATCTCGCGGAAGAAGTTCAGCATCTTCACATCGGCGATGATGCCAAACGGCGCCTCCAGAAACTGCTCCAGCCCGGCGGCGGGCAGGCTCACCACCACGTAGACAAAGAAGGCCAGCAGCAGATACTTCAGGCTGCGCAGCGGGACGTCCAGCCGGCGGGGAAGGATGAGAGGACGCAGCCCCATGCGGTGCAGGCCGCGCTCGCCCAGATTCCACAGCGCCTCAGAGATCGTGCCCACCGGGCACAGCCAGGCGCAGAAGGCCTTCTTCAGCAACAGGCTGGAGAGCAGGAAGGCCACCAGCAGAAACATCGCCGCCGGATGAATGGCCGTGACGTGATGGGTCACCAGAAAGTACTTCAGGTTCATCAGCCCGGCGATGGGCAGCCAGCCTTCGACCCCGGCCGGCCTGCTGACGTATGGGCTCTCTCCGTAGGTGTCGAAGTAGCGTACCCAGAGATAGAACTGGACTCCGAGCCAGGCATTCAGCGCCAGAAAGACGATCTGCACCGCGTGGCGCAGGCGCTGGGAACGGTCCTGAAGGTGACGGCGGATGAAGGGCTTCTTGCTGGATGCAGTCTGGTTGCTGGGAGCGGTCTGGGCGGTTGGGAGTGGAGCGGTCTCAGTGGGCATGGCTACCTTCTGCCATTCACTCTAGGCCGGCAACCGTCAACTTCGGTATGACTTAGGTCACAGGCTATGGGAGCAGTTCCGGCGGCTCTGGCGCGCGTCCTCAGCCCGACGCCCTCAGCCGGACGCACCCCCCGATCCATGCGTGCATCCCCATGCCCGGCAGCCCATGCGTCCCATCGTCTGCGCGGCGGGATGTGGTAAAGTGAAAGCTGCGCTCGGGCTTTTTGACGAGCGCGGTTTGCTGTTAGCGCCCTGTCAGGCAGATTGCGCCTGACCGGGTTCCTGGAGCGTTCAGGCTGGCGTAGCTCAGCTGGTAGAGCACCTGATTTGTAATCAGGCGGTCGGGGGTTCAAATCCCTTCGCCAGCTCCAGACCTTTGCGGTAGCCGGCGGCAAGTGACAAGTTGGATGTCGTGGATGATGTAAGTGGATGTGGATACCTGCCAGTTGCTCCTCGCGCAGCGTTCGCCATCGACAACTTCGGCAAAAGGACCTCGCATCCCTGGGTGTGCGGTTGAGAGGCGCGATCGCCTCTGCCTGAGTGCGAGATGGTTTCGGGCGGTCAGGAGCACTGCCAGGTTGTTGCAGCGAAAAGGGCACAGGTGGCCGAGTGGTTAATGGCAGCAGACTGTAAATCTGCCACTCTTCGAGTTACGGAGGTTCGAATCCTCCCCTGTGCACCATCTTTCCAGCAGCAGAAGCTGCCGTAGTTTGAGTTTCAGCAGCGTAAGCTGGCGGCCATGCGAGCCGGCTCTGGAACGGGATCTGTGCGCGAAGACGCGGCCCTCGATCCGGAACGCTCGGCAACCTGTCCATAGCGAGGGAGTGGGATGAGCGATTCGCGGCCAAAGTCACTCGATCCGACGGCCAGCCAAGGACGGATGCTCGCAGCGCTCGCTGGTCTGGTAGTCTTGGGAGTGTTGGCCTGGTTCACCATTGACCCGGCTGCCGTGATCCATGTGCACGGGCTGAACAACCGGTACGTGGGGTTTGAGGATCGTGAAGTTCCAGTTCGCTGGCTTCCGATCTTGTTTTTAGGCCTCTTTGGGCTGCGGATCGTAAGCGCCAATCGGCGCGCTCGCTTCCAGCAGAGCAAACGGGCAGAGAGGCTGATGTAGCTCAGTGGTAGAGCACTCCCTTGGTAAGGGAGAGGTCATGGGTTCAAGCCCCATCATCAGCTCCATAGGTTTCAACGCTGCGCGCTGCGGGAGAGAAACTCCCCACAGACGGCGCAGCGGAATCCGGAGCGATCCGGAGAGGATCGGGACGGATCTGGACGACCTGCGAAGCAGGGTCTTCCCGGACTGTGCCCGGTCGTTCGGGCGGGAGTAACTCAGTGGTAGAGTCACAGCCTTCCAAGCTGTTGGTCGCGGGTTCGATTCCCGTCTCCCGCTCCAGATCTTCACTTGCCAAGGACGGACGCTACGCATATGGCTCAGAACCAGGCTCAGAACCAGTTTCAGGTAGATCGCAGCACAGCCCTGTTTGAGCGCCCGGCGATCACCATCGTGGACCCGGCTCGGTTTGCCCGGGTGAAACAGGCTCTTGAGGATGCCTTTGCCCCTGGCAAGGTCGAAAAGTTTCTACGCTCGGTGGAGCGCGCCGGTCTGCGCATCCGCGAGTTTGAGAAGATCCTGCAGGCAGGCAAGCTGGGCGCGGAGGCCGCTGAGTACGCCCAACTCAGCGATGCGGATCAGGGGCTGATTCGCGAGTTGTATCTGGCCCTGGTTGAAAAGGTGGAGATGCCCCTGCGCGAAAAGTACTTCAAGCTCTATGCCTACTATTAAAGAAAGCCGCCTTCCGGGCGTCAGCTAGCACTGTCTTCCGGGCCTCACCGGTCGGAGCCGGCAGCTCTGCGGCGGCTAATTGGCGAGCAGCCGCCTTCCCCGTAGAACCAGCGCATGCCGGCAGCCACACATTGGCTCCCGGCCAACAGACTCCGCGAGCTACAAGGGCAACCGGCGCAGGGTGCGCGGCCGGCGTGCGAGCCGACCAGTCATTTTGCAGCAAGTTTTGCAGTAAAGGCAGGATTTGAAGTTCAGGAGAGAGTGAGTCCTGGACAGTACCAGGTTTTCTCTGTCTCACGCGGTGATCTCGACGCTACAGCCGTTTGGATTGCGAGGCGTTTCTCGGCTCGCAGTAGCGGCGGAGAATAGTTCTCAGTTGGCGCGGGAGCAGCGCGGCCTTGAGAAACTCCGGTAGTGTCGCGCGCAGCGCGCAAGCCACGACCAACTCCGAGGGCGGCAGCATGGGATTCATGGTGCGCAGCCAACTTTGGAATTGCCGCCGGGCGCACCGCATCTCGCTTTTTGAGATGTGGGCTCGCAGGATTCCGTTCGACCACCGTGCAGTGGTTCAATACAATGGGCGATATGCAGCAACACTGGGACAACGTCTACAACACCAAGGCGCCCAATCAGGTGAGTTGGTTTCGTCCGCATCTGGAAACCTCTCTGGCGTTCCTGGAGCGCGCCACTGGCGGAGACCGATCCGCAAGCATCCTCGATGTTGGTGGCGGCGCCTCCACGCTTGTCGATGACCTGATCGAGCGTGGATACCGGAAGGTCGCGGTGCTCGATATCACCCAGGCTGCTCTCGACCTGGCGCAGAAGCGTCTTGGCGATGCCGCACGAACCGTGCAATGGATTCACGCCGATGTTACCCAGGCCAATCTTCCGGCAGGCTGCTTCGACGTGTGGCACGACCGGGCGGTCTTTCACTTCCTGACAACGCCACAGCAACGGCTCGCATATGCCGGCAAGGCGGCTTCAACGCTCAAACCCGGCGGTCACCTTGTCGTGAGCACCTTTGGGCCGGAGGGTCCCACGCGATGCAGCGGGCTGGATGCGGTTCGCTACGATGCAGAGTCGCTTCATGCCGAGTTGGGTGAACGCTTCCGTCTGGTTGCAACTCTGAAAGAACTGCACCAGACGCCCTCCGGCGCAGCGCAGCAATTTCTGTACTGTCACTTCACGCTTGAGCCGTAGCCGCCGGAATCCGCGAGGCCTCGTCGCCAGCATCATGCCCGACACTCCCCAGAGTCCAATCCTGCATCATCCATGGGATGAACCGTCTGCGTTTACAGCCAGGAGCCTGATCGAGAGCGTCCGGCGAACGCGCCGGGTTCCGGAAGCCGCTGTGCCCTTGCTGTGTTTTCTGGACTTTGACGGCGACCTGACCGACTGGCTTGTGGCCCATCGTCTGGCCACGCCGTTCCCTTCCTGGCCTTGTTTCCACACCGCGATGTTCGCGATCAACGTGGAAGGCATCACCTGCGGCATCATCCCGCGCACCATCGGCGGACCCTATGCGGTGTTGGTGGCTGAACAACTGGCGGAGGCCGGTTCGGAACTGATCGTCGGCCTGACTTCCGCCGGCCGCGTCTCGCCGGAGCTGCCTCTGCCATGCCTCGTCGTCGTGACCAGCGCCATACGCGATGAAGGCGCCTCGTTGCACTACCTGCCCGCCGCCAAGGAAGTCGTCACCCCTACGCCGGCACTCACGCCGCTCTTGCAGCGCGAGCTGCCGGTAACGGGTTGGGCGGTTCGCTCCGGGAGCGTGTGGACCACCGACGCTCCCTATCGTGAGACAAGAACGCAGCTTGAAACATGGTCTGGCGAAGGCGTCCTTGCGGTGGAGATGCAGGCGGCATCCCTGTTTGCCTTTGGAATCGCCCGGAACGTCTCTGTCGCATCTGTGGCCATGGTCAGCAACGCAGTGGACCATGACGGCCGGCAGTTCGACACCGGTTCGCCGCAAGATGGCCTACGAATCATCGAGGCGTGCGCGCGGGCCTTCAAAGCCTGGACCAGGAGTCCGGCAGCCGCCGCTACGTCGCAGACCACAGGGTAGAATCCCGGCTGCCGCCACAAACCTGAGCGCCGCCACCCAGCGCTACCGCCGCCGGCTCACGCTGCCAGGTAAGCTGCCAGCCTTTCCAGATTGCCCTGCCATCCCTGCCCCATGCCGTGGAAGGTAGCCGCATAGGCTCTGTTCTGCTCTTCGTTGGCATACATCATCTGGCGGCGGAAGGTCATCAGCGTCTTGCCGCTGCGCTCCTCAAAGGTCACCGTGGACAGCGCCTCTACCGGCATATCCGCCAGGGGGCCCGGCTGGGGAATCGCGTTTCCCGCGTCATCCACGAACGTCACCACCACTACCAGGCGATCAAACGGCTTCAGCTCCCGGAAGATCCACCGCACCCATATCACCCTCCTGTCGGGCACGGGCACTCCATAGGTCAACTCTCCGCCGACTCTTATATCCGCCTTCTTGATCCCCAGCGCGGCGCCGCCCGGCCCGGCAAACCACTTCACTAGCTTCTCCGGCTCCGTCCAGGCGAGATACACCAGTTCCTTGGGAGCGGCAAACTCGCGCTGGATCACGAACCCCTCGCTGCCCTTTGTGGCCAATGCCTCTTCCAGGCGCTCCAGCAGATCGCGCACGCCCTTTGCCGCGCCATGCTGCTCGCCTGCCTGACGAGCCTCGTCGTCCTGGAACTGGAGAGAGTATTCAATCTCCGTTCTGTCCGGCGCAACCTCGACAAAGTTCACCGTCGCTCGAAACCGCGGCCGGTTGAGGTGATCAAAGATGATCTGCCGAGACGCATCCACCGTTACATACCGCACTTCGTTCGGAGACTCCACGCCGTCCTCCGAGATCATGGTGTGAATCCGCAATCCTCCCGGCCGCACGTCCATCCGTTCGGTCCTGGTGGAGAACCCGCGCGGCCCCCACCACTGTGAGATGTGCTCCGCGTCGGTAAACATAGCAAAGACAACCTCCCGAGGAGCCTTGTAGATCCTGGAGTTCACAATCTGCATGGGGCTCTGCGCCTGTCTCGCCGTCATCTTGTCTCTCTCCTTGGAGTTCCGCTATGCAAACGTTCAGTGTCTCTTCCGCGCCTTCTTCTTTTTCTTCTTACCCGGCTTCTCCGCTGTCTGAACCTCGGCCAGATAAGCGTCCAGACGGTCAAAACTCTCTTCCCAGCACCACCGATACTGCTCAATCCACCTGGAAACCTCCTTCATTGGAGCGGCTTCCAGCTTGCATGGCCGGAACTGCGCCTCCCGCGAACGCGAGATCAGTCCCGCGCCCTCCAGCACCTTCAAGTGCTTGGTCACCGCCGGCATCGAGATGGCGAACGGCTTGGCCAGTTCGGTCACGGACGCCTCTCCCAGGGACAACTTGGCCAGAATCGCCCGCCGTGTCGGGTCAGCCAAGGCCGCAAAGGTGGAACTCAGTCGATCCATATTTCACTAGATCATTAAATAACCAATTAGTTAAATAACGTCAAGCGAAAAGGAAGCGGTGGTCCTGGCTCGCTCTCTTTCTTTGCCGTGAGGCTCTCCTGAACCCCTGGCAACCGCCTGTTCCGGCGGCTCCGTCGCCCTTCGCGCGCTCGCGGAGATCCCTCCGGCCCCCGCAACTTATAATCTCCTGTATCGTGAGCGTCCGCCGGCGCTGCTCTCGCCGGATGGATGGCCAGACGCAATGGATCGCGAAAACTCTCCATCGCCCGGGGGATGAAATGAAAGCTTCACTGCAGAGTTGGTATCTGTCGGCCGGCATCGTGCCCGCGGCTGCCGCCGTCCTTTATCTCGGCGCCCTCATCCTCGCCTATCGCAAGCTGCCGCAAGAGGTTCCGGTCCACTTTGATTTCAAGGGCGTAGCCAATGGCTGGATGAACAGAAGCGCCTGGGCCGTTGTGTCGCCCATCATCGTGGGCTCGGTGGTGGCGCTGGTCTTCGCCACGCGCCCAGGTCCGTTTGACCTCACCGCCATCATGTATTGGTGTGCGTGCGGCCTGGTGATTGGAGCCTTCTTCCAGATCAACCGGGCGGCCCAGGCGCAGAGGCCATTCCACTTCCTGCCGGTTCTGGCCTGGCTTCTTCTGGCGCCTGTCTGCCAGTTCATCGCCTCTGGCGCGTTCGCGCACTGGTGGAAGAGCATCAAGTAGCCGCGGAGAGCGTTGCGGCGCCACCATCTGTCGCAGAGACCGGGCGGCGCCGCCCATCCGTCCGCTGGATATCGCCAGGCAGCATGGAAGGCTGGACCGCGATTGCCGTCAGGGAAGGTGAGGCAGCCATGCGGAAGCAGCGGCGTATACGCTTGTAAGTACAAGACTTGCTTCGCAACTTGACGCCGTCGCGCGGATGGACTCTTGCACCTCAAGTCGAGCCTGAATCTGTCTCGCGGAAGGGATCCGCTTCTCGCTCCCATCGAGCCTTGGTCTCCCGGGGGCGAAGGGCCGGAAACTCAGAAGGCCGCATCAATGGCGCCCTTTTCCTTTCTCGACAAGAGCCGATAGTAAAAGAAGAATAGACTCTATTACATTGGTTGACGAGATGTTGTCCTGATTCATAAGACATGCAACCGAGTTCCCGTCTCCACGGAGGATACAAAGATGCAAATGGAAGCTAACAGGTTGGATTGGCGCTTCAGAATCACAGCAAGCTCTGTACTCGTCGCGTGCGTTTTGACGGTATTGACCGCATCGGCTCAAGCCGCCGGCAAGAAGCGGCCAGCATCGGCGGAAACAAACATCCCGATCAAACATATCATCATCATTTTTGAGGAGAATCGCACCTTTGACGAGTACTTTGGAACGTATCCGGGGGCGGATGGGATTCCGATGCGGAATGGAGTTCCGACGGTGTGTGTGCCCGATCCTGCTACAGGCAAGTGTGTGAGGCCCTACCACACGGATACAGACATAACCTGCGGAGGACCCCACGAGGCAGAAGCTTCCATGGTGGATGTGGCGGATGGAAAAATGAATGGGTTTATTGCCGATATCGAAGCGGCCAGGAACTATGGGCTTTATCCGCTGGTCTCGGCGCGTCAGTATTGCAGAAACCCACAAGATCCCAGAGAAGCTGATTCCGTGTTGGGCTACTTCAATGGAACAGATCTTCCCAATTACTGGGCATATGCAAAGCATTTTGTTCTTCAGGATCATATGTTCGAAGCGCTCCACTCGTGGAGTTTCCCTTCGCATCTGTGGCTTGTATCCGCATGGTCAGCGAATTGCGCGAGTTCGAACGATCCCAAGACTTGTGTGAGCAATCTGATGCCGAGAGACAGGACAGTTGCGAATCCAACGCCCTTCGCCTGGACTGAGATCACATGGCTACTGCACAAGGCAAATGTAAGTTGGACGTATTACCTTGACCACGGAGCGGAGCAGCCACGGCCGAATCGTGGGGCGGACAACGGGAAATTCCGCATGCCGACGGGGCACACTGCGCAGTCCGGCGTGCCTATCATCTGGAATGTGTTGCCTGGATTTACGGATGTGCACGACGATCACCAGCTCGACAACATTCAGGATCTGAGCCAGTATTTTGTAGCGGCTCAAGAAGGAAAACTGCCTTCAGTCGTCTGGATCTCTCCGAACGGTTTTGACAGTGATCATCCTCCGGCAAAGGTGAGCGATGCGCAATCTTACGTAACAAAGATCATCAATGCGGCGATGACAGGCCCGGATTGGAATAGCACGGCGATCTTCCTTACGTGGGATGACTGGGGAGGGTTCTACGATCACATGACGCCTCCACGCCTGGACTCCATGGGACTTGGAATTCGCGTTCCGGGTATTCTGATTAGCCCGTACGCGAAACCGGGGTATATCGACCATCAGACGCTGAGCCCGGATGCGTACCTGAAGTTCATCGAAGATGTCTTTCTGCATGGGCAGAGGCTGGATCCCAAGACGGACGGCCGGCCGGACTTGAGGCCAGAGGTTCGAGAGAACGATCCTTCGATAGGAGATCTGATGAACGATTTTGATTTTTCACAGCGTCCTCAAAAGCCGCTGGTGCTGCCAATCCATCCCAAGACGGCCCTGGTGGAAAATGCACCCCTGAGCCCGCCTGATGCGGACATGGGCAGCCCAAAATGATGGGCCAAGTGCGGATGGCCAAGAGCGATAGAGCCTCCGTGACAGAGGTGTCCTGAGTTCGTCACGCGCGGCGACAACCCAAGGCGCTGGTGGTTGAGCGCTGCGCCGACGATGCTACGCTCGATCTTTTGGCTCGCCATCGACGCACACGCCTCCTCACGCTGCCCTCTGCCTACGGCTTGGCGTCGCTCAGCGACGGCGGCGCATCGGCCGGCGCGGAGCCCCAGGCATGGTTCGGCGTCGTTCCCAGGTCGAAGCGCAAGTTGCCTCCTGCGGAGATCGCCTTGAACGAGATCCAGTTCTGCGCGTGCGCCTGGCCGTTCAGATCCGTCTTCTGAATATAGGCCGCCTTCGGCGCAGCGCCACTGGCTTCAATGGTGAACGACTTGCCCGTATACGGCTGGCGCAGGTGAATGACGGTCTTTGGAAACACCGGACCCACCAGCTCATAGGCCAGGCTCGCCGGGTCCACGCTGTAGATGCCCATCATGCTAAGAACCGCCCAGGAGGACATCTCGCCGCAGTCATCATTGCCGGGGATGCCGTTGGGGTCATCCGTGTAGTTTTCATCGAGCACACGGCGGACAACCCGCTGCGTCTCCCACGGCCGACCGGAGAAGTTGAACAGGAACGGCGCTTCAAGATCCGTCTCGTTGTAAGGGTTGTAGTACTTGCCGTACCAGTTCGGGACCGGATAGTTGAAGAACTCCTTCAGACGCTGGTTGAACTGGTCGGCGCCCATGGCCTTCACCACCCAGGCCACATCGGCGGGCTCCAGCCACTGATAGTGCCAGCCGCTGCCTTCGATGAAGCCGTGACCATCCTGCGCGGGATCGAAAGGCTCAACCCAGTCGCCATCGGCCTTGCGCGGACGGAAGAAGCCATCCGCGCTATCGAAGACGTTGCGGTAGTACAGCGCGCGATCGTAGAGCGTTTTGGCGTCAGCGGTTTTGCCAAGATCTTCAGCCAAATGGTAGAGCGAGGCGTAGGCGATGGCGTCCTCTTGAAGCTGCGAGACCGAGCCGTAACCCACCTTGTCATCCGGCACGTAGTGAATCTTGTTGATCCAGTCGATGCCCGCCTCGCCGGCGTACGGATGGCCGGGTCCCGGAGCCTCGGTGGCGTCTTTGAACATGCCTTCCCAGCCCGCCTTCATGTCGAAGCCGTGCAGGCCATCCAGCCAGGCAGTGGCCAGCGCCACACTCAACGGACTGCCCGCCATCACGTTGGTATACAGGTTGGCTTGCGGCCAGCGGCCCACCCAGCCGCCCTGCTGGTACATCAGCACCACGGACTGCGCCATGTCTTCCATGCGCTGCGGCTCGATCATCGCCAGCAGCGGAATCTCGCTGCGGTAGATGTCCCAGCCCGAGTAGTTGGCATAGACAGCATGTCCCGGAGGCGCTGTGTGGATCTTGCCGTCGAAGCCCAGGTAGCGGCCATCCGCGTCGCTGAACAGACTGGGCATCAGCAGGGAGTGGTAGAGCGCCGTATAGAACACCGTGCGTTGCGCCGGGGTTCCTCCAGAGACGTCAATTGTCCCCAGCTCGCGGTTCCACGCCGTGTTGGCCTCGCTGCGAATCGTTGCGAAGTCCTTGCCCGCCGCCTCAGTCTTCATGTTGTTCTCCGCGCCGGCGGGGTCAACATAGGAGATGGCAATCTTCACCGTGACCGTCTGCGCGTGGGGCGCGGCAGGCCAGCTTGTGTAAGCCCCGATCCATCCTTGATGCTCAGACTGCTCCGCCGTGCGGCTACCCGCGGCGATGCTTCCCGGCCGGCCGTACTTCGCCCCAGTCCAGGTGCCGTAGGATGCAAACGGCTTGCTGAAGGTCATGACGAAGTAGACCTTGTAGCTCTGCCGGTTGCCGCAAAACGCTCGGTCTTCTACGTAACCCTCCATCTGCCTGTCGCCCACAATCTGGACAGAAGCTCCCGTCACGTGGTTCTCCGTGTGGCTGATGGGCAACAGAATGTTTGCCGGCTGGTTGGCAGGGAAGGTGAATCGAGCGATGCCGGTGTGATCCGTGGCGCTCAGCTCGGCATTGATGTTCCACTCCAGCAAGCGCACCTGGTAGTAGCCCGGCTTGGCGCTCTCCATCGAGTGCGAGTACGGCGACGAAACATCGTCTTGCGTGGTGTGAATCGGCCCAGTGGTTGCCGTAAAGAAGACGTCGCCCTCATTCGGGCATCCCACGCCACTCATGTGGGTCATGCTGAATCCGCCGATAAAAGGGTCAGCATAGTGGTAACCATAACCATGTTCTTCGGTATCCGGGCTGAGCTGCACCATGCCAAAGGGCGTGGTGGCGCCGGGAAACAGATTGATGCCCCCTCCAGGGCCAGCTCCAGTGCCAAGGATCGGATCCACGCTGGCAGCGGGGCCGGAAGAAGATGCGGTTCCTGACGAAGAATCCTGCGCCCAGGCGAAGGAGATGAGCGCCCCAAGAACGATGAGCGCAGTGATGGATTCTTTGGAGCGAGACAAGAGGGTCGTGAAAAGGCTTGCAGTGGAACGGGAAGACGTCTTCATCATGTAGCTTCTCCTGGAGTGGACTCCTCGATCGAGGATCCACTGCAAGAATACTCCAGCCGGAGCGCTCGCTCGCCTGAACCGGCCGGAGCGTTCTTCTCTGGTCCTCTCCTCGTACGGAATATCCTGCGTCAATAGGCAGAAGAGCAAAGCTTGTGGGCTCAAGCTGCCCATGACTTGCCGGAGCCAGATCGCTCCTGTCCTGGCGGCGCCGAACAGAAGACCTCCGGGCGCGAAAAGATCCTCCAGAGGAGCAGCTACAGAAGGATGAGCCTCGAACCCTGGCCTCACGCGCCCTGCGGCGAAGCTCGAAGATCGATCTCGTTTGCGCCTATCCCGCCGTTTCCATCTCGCGCAGATGCTTCAACCAGGTCAGAAGCTGATCAATCTCCATCTGCGAGCGCAGATAGTAGCTGGCCTTGGTCTGCTTCTTCTTGCCGATGCGGACCGCGACCACCTCTCCTTCCAGACCAAAGGCGTCTTCGTCGTTCTCATCGTCGCCCAGATACAAGACCCGGTTGCAGCCCAGGCGGTCCCACTCGGCGGCCACAGCGTCGGCTTTGTTGGGAGCGCCATCGGCCACAAGATTCACCACCTTCTTGCCGCCGAAGGCCCGAACCTGATTCAACTTGGCCACGGCGGAGGCAATCCGGCGCAGCGACTGCGCGGGCCGCGAAGACTGGCGATAGTGGACCGCCAGGGACGTTCCCTTGTCCTCCACCCAGACGCCGGGAAGGTCTCCAATCTCGGCTTCCAGCATCTTCTTCCAGTGCCTTATGCGGTGGTCTTCATGCTTCCTGCCGTCCGCCTGAGCCCCGTGGTTGCCAAAGATGCCGGCCAGGGGAATGCCCTTCAGCCGCTGAAGAACATCTTCTCGCTTCCTGCCCGAGACCACAATGCACGGATAGAGCGACGCCACGCGCCTGAGCAGTCTTCGCGTGGAGCCGCGCATCCGGGCCATGCGGGGGTTATCCACAATGGGAGCCAGCGTGCCGTCGAAATCAAAGGCGCACAGGGTACGGTCCTGGGCCAAACTCTTCACAACAGGTATGGATGTCTTGGATAGGAGATACTTCATGGTCAAAGGTTGGTACCCACGGGAATACGTTCCGCCAGGCGCCCGGAGAGCCGCTCCTGACTGCGCAGGTGCGCGGCATCCACAAGCATCTTTCCCGCCCACCGATAAACATTGAAACGGCCAATCATGGAGCGCATCGCCTGCATGCGGTCTAGCTGCTCTTCCTCAGGCATGGAAAGCGCAGCGGCCAGGGCGTCACTGCTCTTTACCAGATCGTATGGATTCACAATCAACGCTTCGGTCAGCTCCTGCGCCGCTCCCGTAAACTCACTCAGAATCAGAACGCCGCGCAGATCGGTGCGCGCGGCCACAAACTCCTTGGCTACAAGATTCATGCCGTCGTGCAAGCTGCTTACATAGCAAAGATCCGCGGCGCGATAGTAGCGGAAGACCTCAGGCGGCTCATGATGAGAACGCAGCAGGACGACGGGGCGATAGTCTTCCGCGCCGAATCGATCGTTGATGCGCTCGGCCAGCAGTTCAACCGCCTCATTCAGATCCTTGTACCGGGTGATCTTGGTGCGGCTGGGTTCTGCAAGCTGAACAAAGGTAAAGCGTCCACGAAACTTCGGATAGCGCTCCAGCAGCATCTCCACCGCCGCCAGCCGCTCTTCAATGCCTTTGGTGTAGTCCAGGCGGTCAACGCCAAGACCCAGCAGGGCATCCGGCTTCAAGCCAAGCTCCTGGAACACTCTTGCTCGGCACTCTTCAGGCGCCGGCGACATCTCCACCCAATGCACGGGCCACTCCAGGGAGATGGGATACGGCCGGACCAGCGTCCTTTGCCCGTGCATGATCACCGCATTCTGTTCTCTGTCGCGTCTGGTCTCCAGATAGCGGTCCACCGAGTCCAGAAAGTTGTTGCAGTGGAGCTGGGTGTGGAAGCCAACGATGCTGCTGCCCAGCAGCCCCTCCAGGATTTCGTTGTGCCAGGGGCAGATGCCCATTCGCTCCGCGTTCGGCCATGGAATGTGCCAGAAGGCGATGATGGTCGCCGCCGGCATGCGCTTCCGAATCATGGCCGGCGCCAGCGCAAAGTGGTAGTCCTCCACCATGATGATGGGGTCTTCGGAGTCCACTTCCTCGCACACCGCGTCAGAAAACTTCTGATTCACCTGCTTGTAGTACTCCCAATCTTCCGCGCGAAAGGTGGGACGCGTGTGGGCGATGTGACATAGCGGCCAAAGCCCCTCATTGGAGAAGCCGTAATAATGTCCCTGCTGCTCCTCTTCGCTGAGCCAGATGCGGCGTATGTGGTAAGACTCCTCCTCCGGTGGAACCCGCACGTGATCGCTGCGATCCACCGTCTCTCGATCGGCGTTGCCACTGCCGTGGGCCACCCATACGCCGGAGCAGGCGCGCATGATCGGCTCCAGCGCCGTCACCAGACCGCTGGCCGGATGCTGTACTTCGATCCCGCCATCTTCTCCTCGAATATGGCTATAGGGTTCGCGATTGGCAAGAATCACAATCTTCTCGCCGTGCAGATTGCGATTCAGAATCTGCCTCAGCCGGTCCGCCGTCCACTGTCCGGGCAGGTCCTCGCGCTCGTCGGCCATGCGCGCAATCAGCTCGCGCACATCGCTCAGGATGGGCTGAAACTCACGCGGCTGTTTCTTGGCCCCGCCGTGCAGCAGCTTGCGTACCTCCGTGCTCCAGTCGTCGCGGACCCGCCGGGCAACCAGCAGCGGAACGCCGAAGGCCAGCACCGCAAGAAAACCAAAGACAATCAGCAGAAAGGTCTGCGCTCTCGCCTCGCGACGCTGAATGTAGCTGAGGTCATGGGCAAGGATCACAAAGCCCAGAATCTGCCCCTGCATGATCACCGGCATGGCCGCAACGTACACCCGCCCGGTCGGCAGCGTGGCGATGGTGCTCCACTGCTGCAGCTTCGGATTCGTGTCGCCCGCAGCCGTGCCCGCGGCGCGCACCCAGGCTCCCAACGCCTGGCAACGAAAGACCTCCGGAAGGTCCGGCGTCATGGACCGGGTTGTCAAATCAACATTGCAGGCCGCAACTCCAATCACGTGCTGGTTGCGATCAATGGCTATCAACCGATTCTTCAGGCCATCGGGATCGTACCAGGCATCGGCCAGCGACCGCGTCGCGCTCACCATCGCAAGCCGAGCATGCTCACTGACGTCTCGCTCAAACCATTCGCGCGTTGTGGTCTGCACCACTCCGGACACTGTCCAGGTCAACAACGCAAGGGCTACCAGCAGGCCGAGGATGAACCTCGCCAATCGCGTCATGTTTCTATTATATAAATGGGACTGATGAGCCTGCCCGGGAAAATGCGAATTGAAGACCTAGGACTGATCGGAAACTGCCAGTTCTCTGCGTTGATCCACAAAAGCGGCGAAATTGTCTGGTGCTGTCTCCCTCGCTTCGACTCCGAACCGATCTTCTCGACTCTGTTGGATCAGGAAGAGGGCGGCTGCTTTCGCATCGGGCCGGCGAACGGAGAGATGGGCACACAAGCCTATGTGCCCAATACCAACATTCTGGAAACCACCTTCCATACGGACACGGGGTCCTTCAAAATCATCGACTTCGCTCCCCGTTTCCTGCACTACGATCGCACCTTCCGGCCCAAGCAGTTGTACCGGATCCTGGAGCCGATCTCCGGCGCGCCGCGTATCGAGATCGTCTGCGCGCCAAAACTGGGCTGGTCCAAGGCTCAGCCGAAGACCGTCGAAGGCTCCCACCATCTGCGCTTTCAAGGATTCGACACCGAACTGCGGCTGACCACAGACATCTCTCTCTCTTACTTGAACGGCAGGCCCTTCACGCTCACCGGCCGCCAGCACATGATCCTGGCCTGGGGAGCGCCCATTGAAGAACCCGTCGCCCCACTGTGCGAACGGTTCCTGAATGAGACCACCCGCTACTGGCAACGCTGGGTAAAACAGTGCGAGATTCCGCCCATGTTCCAGAAAGAGGTAATCCGCTCAGCCCTGGCGCTGAAGCTGCATTGCTTTGAGGATACCGGAGCCATCATCGCCGCCATGACCACCTCCATCCCGGAGTCGCCCGAGGGCGGCCGCACCTGGGACTATCGCTACTGCTGGCTGCGCGACTCCTACTATGTGCTCAGCGCCTTCGGGTTGCTCGGCCAGTTTGAGGAACGCGAGCAGTTCGTCCAGTACCTGCTGAATGTGGCCGGAGGCGCTCCGGACCTGAACCTTGCTCCTCTTTATCGAGTCGATGGCACCAGCAACCTCGACGAATCCATCCTTGAACATTGGGCCGGCTACAACGGCATCAAGCCGGTGCGCATCGGAAACGGCGCCGCGCTGCACTCTCAGAACGACATCTTTGGAGAGATGGTCATGGCCTTGGCGCCGGTCTTTCTGGATGAGCGCATGAGTGCGGAGCGCTCACCCGCAGCCCTGCGTCTGATGGAAGGATTGGCGCGCAAGGCCATCTCCGTCTCCGGCAAGCCCGATGCAGGCATCTGGGAGTATCGCACCGAGTGGCAGCCGCAGACCTTCTCCAATCTGATGTGCTGGGCCGCGGCGGACCGCATGGGCAAGATCGCCGATCTGCATGCGCCGGAGCATGCCGCCGAGTTTCACGCCGCCGCCGATCGCATTCATGCTGAGGTACTGGCCAACTCATGGAACGCAAAGCTCAACAGCTTTGTCGGCCACTACGGCGGCGAGGACCTGGATGCTTCGCTGCTGCAGATGGTTCAGTTGCGCTTTCTTCCTCCCGGCGATCCAAGGATTGTCAGCACCATCGAGAAGATCCATAAAGACCTGGCGCTCGGCGATTGGCTGCAACGCTACAGCTTGAACGACGGATTCGGCAAACCCTCCGTCGCCTTTGTCATCTGCGCCTTCTGGCTGATTGAGGCGCTGGCCACCATCGGTCGGCAGGCAGACGCCAGAGCGGTCTTCCAGCGAATCTATGCCACCCTGTCGCCCCTCGGCCTTCTGGCCGAGGACTACGATCCCAGAGAGAAGCGCATGTGGGGCAACTTCCCCCAGACCTACTCTCACGTCGGTCTGATTCACGCCGCCTTCGCCGCCTCACCCCGTTGGGCGGAGGTGCTGTAGAGATTTTTGCGTGCGAATCGAACCCGGCGCAGCCGCGTCGAGGCCGGTTGCCGGCAGAGGCGAACTGCCCAACCGGCCCCCGGGCCGCTGAAGCAGCTTCAGCCCGCGTGGCCGACCGAAGTTGAGATCGCAACCGCCATCCCTTTGTAGCACCTGCGCCTTGCGAATCTCTCCCCTTCCTGGATGCGGGTGTGAACGAGCCATGCGCAGCCGTCTGCGGCCGATGCATGAAGATGGCGCATATTGCGGACGAGCCAGGGCCTGCGATTGAGCCCAGAGCGAGCCGGAAGCGCCGTCCAGGGCCTGAGCAAGAAATGCGGTGCGGTCACCAGACGACCCGGCGGTTTTTCAACGCCCAAAGGCTTCAAGCCATTGTTTTATCAAGCACTTAAGCAGCGGCCAGCAGTGGAGCCCGCCCACAAATTCTGCTCAGCAGGTGGAGTTCGAAGTGTGCGAAAAGCAGACTGCGCTATTCTCCTGATGCATTCTTCCGATACTCAGCTATGTCCCGTGGAGCGCGCGAGTGTCAGGAATATATTGTCAAGATCTGGTATTCGAGCCGGCTTCTGCTGAAAACGGCTCGCCTTCGCTGGCTGAGGTGATCTCGGCCTTATCCTTTGCTCTGGATCTGACCGAAGGCGCCGTGCCGGGGCATGCTCTGCGCAGTTGTCTGCTCGGTATGCGGTTGGGGCTGGAAATCGGCTTATCCGATGTCGAACTGGCCGACCTCTATCACGCCCTCCTGCTGAAAGATGTCGGCTGCAGCAGCAACGCTGCGCGCATGTGCCAGATCATCGGCGGCGGTGACGATCGTGCGGTGAAGGCCGGCGTAAAGCTCGAAGACTGGACGCGGCCTTATCAGCCGCGCCTTTCCGCGCTGCGTCTGCTGTGGAGCAACGTGTTGCCGGATGCGAACCCGGCGCGCCGGGCGGCGCGCATCGTGCAGATTGGACTCGCGCAGCACCGTAACAACGAAGAGATGATTCAGTTGCGTTGCGACCGTGGTGCGAGCATCGTTCGCAAAATCGGCATGAGCGAACAAACGGCGCTGGCTGTGCGCAGTCTTGACGAGCACTGGGACGGCAGCGGCTATCCGCAACGGCTGCGGGGAACAGCGATATCTCCGCTCGCGCGTGTCATGGCCGCAGCGCAGCACCTGGATGTCTTCGCGAGCGAGCGCGGCCCTGAACAGGCCATGTTGGTTCTGCGAGAGCGCGACGGGCGTTGGTTCGATCCCGAGGTGGTGAAGGCCGCCGAATCCCTGCGCCGGCGGGGCGCCCTGTGGCCGCAGTGTCTACCCCAGGAAGCACAAACCGCCGCAGAGGCGGAACAATGTGCACGGTCCGCTGTGATCGATCTTTCTCCCGGTGAGGCGCGGCGAATCTCCGCAGCGCACATCGACTCAATCTGTGAGGCATTTGCCGAGGTAGTGGACGCCAAGTCTTCTTATACGTTTCGGCACTCCGTTGGCGTTACGGATGTGGCTTCCCTCATCGCGAATGCCATCGGATTCAACCCAGAGCGGAAGCGTCTGGTCTATCGTGCAGCTTTGCTGCATGATTTGGGCAAACTCTCTGTTTCCAATCGCATTCTCGACAAGCCCGGAAAACTGGACGATGCGGAATGGTTTGTCATGCGGGAGCATCCCAGGCTCACTCGCGTGATTCTCGGTCACGTAGAACAGTTTCGAGAATTGGCGTATATCGCGGGCGCTCATCACGAAAAGCTGGATGGCACGGGGTATCCCGACCGTCTGAGCGCCGAAGATCTCTCCCTTGAGGCGCGTCTCATAGGCGTTGCGGATGTGTACGGCGCGCTGACCGAGGATCGTCCCTACCGCCGTGGATTAAGCGCCCATGAGGCACTCAAGATCATGGAGCGCGATGTACCCGCCAAACTGGACAGGAACTGCTTTGAGGCACTGGCTTCCCTTGTGCAGGGCGACGCTGAGAACGAGCCGCTCGTGAAGTCGGAGAGCATGGCGCAGACGCGTCAGATGGACGCGGCGCCGGTCGCTGTACTGGCCGAGGCCCGGCTGCCGGCACAAGTGGCTTGATCATCCATCTCTTTCTTCCACAGGGCCCCGTCGCCAGGCTCGGATCGTTGGGGTGATCGCCGCACACTGCTTGCCCGCCACTACCATCGATCGTCAACGCTTTGAGAGAGACCCCTTATGCTGAAGGCTGAACGGCTGCCTGGTTGAAGAACAGGTGACGCAGAAGCGCAGGTGCGGCCCAAGTGGCTCAGGTTGATCGCGCAGCCACTGCGCCGCGCCTCTTGCCTTCAGCCTCGCGTTCCGTACAAAAACCCTTACTCGCCGGCCACTGCCTCCTGTGCCGATGCCCCTTCAAAGTACTGTTCAATCTCCTCCAGCGTCTTTCCTTTGGTCTCCGGAAGGAAGAACAGCGCTGTGACAAAATAGACCACTCCAAAGCCGGCAAAGAGCAGGAACATGGAAGAGTAGCCGTGCTGGCTCACCACGGGCAGAAAGATCACCGCCAGCGTGGTTGAAACCATCTGGTTGATCACCAGGGCAAAGCTCATTCCCATGGAGCGGATTCTGGTCGGCATCAGCTCGGAGAGCGCCAGCCACACGCACACTCCGGGGCCAAGCGCGTAGAACCCGATAAAGCTGAACAGCGCCAGCGCCACCGCCTCGCCATATTGCGTACTGGGTATCTGGCCGATCCGCGCTCGCTCTATCTTCAGCGGAGCAGTCTGCGCGGCCTTCACATCGGCAAATGGATTCTTGAAGAACGCATCCACGGAGTTCGCCGGCACCGTCCCCGCGCGCGTAATGTGGATCGGCGCCGCTCCCTTGTCATCCGAACGCACATAGGTGGTCTCGCCGGTAAACCCGCCATAGGAATAAATCACCGCCAGCGAAGCATGCTGGGCAAGCGCTTCGCTGCTGGTGAATCCACTCTGGGCCAGCAGCTTTGCCGCCATCGCTGGATCAAAGCGCAGCGTCAGCTCCTGCCCTGGTTCCACCATGGACTGCACCGCGCTTCTGCACTCCATCTCGGACCGCTCCGTATGCCAGAACATGCCGGCCACCACCAGCATGGAGAGCGTCACGCCCGTGGTTCCCAGAATCAGCAGAAACCTGCGGCCTTTCTTGTCCACCAGCAGGATGCCGACCACCGTCATCAAAAAGTTCACCGTCGTGAAGAGCACATAGCCCCAATGCGAGGCCAGGTCGGAGAGACCGCTCTGCAGCAGGATGCTGGTGTTGAACCCGATGATCGAGTTCACTCCGGTGGCCGTGTTGCAGAACAGGATCACGCAGGCCAGCAGAAATGGAACCACATACTTCCGCCGCAGCAGCGAGCCCTCTGCGTGCTTGTTCGCGTCCCGCTCGTTGGCGATGGCCTGCATCTCGGCAAACTCAAGCTCCGCTCCTGCGGCTGAACGCGAGCGCAGCAGTGAGTTCATCGCCCGCTCCAGCCGACCCTTGCGGAACAGCCAGCGCGGGCTCTCGCCCACAAACAGGCTGCCCAGCACAAACAGCACCCCAGGTGGCAATGAGATCCAGAAGATCCGCCGCCAGGCCTGATCCTCCACATGGAACAGCGTGGCCGCGCTGGCATGCGCCGCTACCGCCTGCACGTGATAGCTGTAGTAGATGCCGATCAGCGCCGCCGCCACAATGCCAAAGGTGCACAGCCACTGGAAGATCCCCGTCCCTTTGCCGCGCGAGGAAGAGGTCAGGCACTCGGCAAGGTAAAGCGGCACCACCACGCCCACAAACCCCGCGCTGGAGCCCTGCAGCAGACGCCCCAGAAACAACGGCCCGTAGCCGTGCGAGAGCGCAATCATCGGAATGCTGATTACGAACACCAGGCCGCTCAGCGCCATCAGCGGCTTGCGCCCCATCCAGTCCGCCAGCAGACCCGCAAAGATCGTGGAGAGCACGCTGCCCAGCAGCACCGCCGCCACAATCACCGAGAGTTGCGCCGCACTCAGCCCAGAGGTCGCCTCCAGATACGGTAGCGCCCCACCGATGATGCCTACATCCACGCCGTACAGCAGTCCGCCCAGCCCCGCCACGGAGAGCAACAGCAGGTTATAGGCCCTCCGGCTGCTGTCCTGCTCCTCACTACCCCTTGGCCCCGTCGGTACAGCGCAAGATCCATGGCTCATCGTCTATGGTTTCTCCTGAAAAGTTGAGTGGTCTTTCTACCGTCAAACGCATCCCCAGTCGCTACTATCCCCAGCCATTATTGTCCCAGGCTATGGCTATCCCGAGTCAGCGCCGCGGATGCGGCAAAAGCCGCAGCGCGTTCTCCCTGTATACCTTGCGCAGCACATCCTCCGGCAGATCCAGCCCGTAGATGCACCAACGTCCCTGTCCGGAAGCATGTGTAGGATACGCAAAGTACTCATCGGCCGTCTCCAGAAACCTGTAATAGAGCCGGTACATCCGCTCTTCCGGCGTCAAATCCGTACCAAACAGAATCCGATCCGCAAAACGCAAAAAGAACCTTCGCGCCGAGTAAGGCTGCCGGCCCAACTCGGAGGCCCGGGCGCTGATGTCCACCAGGACATTCGGGCAGGCCTCCAGCATCCTGGACACTCGCTCCAGATCCTCGCTGTTCTCCGCGATGTGCGCTCCCACAAAGGTGGTTCGCGGATGCCGCCGGAACACTCGATCCCTCTGCTCCAGAAGATCGTTTTTGCCGTACTGGCTACCATAAAAGCTCCAATCCGGATGCGCCGCCAGCTCCTCATAGCGCTCATTGTCGCCATCGATAGGCAGAAAAAAGGCCTCCGGATCCCCGATATGCACCATCACCGGAACGCCTAGCTCGCCGGCCCGGTCAAAGATCGGCGCCAGCCGCTCGTCGTCCACGCGCACCAGCTCGCCACTGGCGTCGCGGACCGTCAGGCCCAGATCCTTCCATATCTTGAAGCCCACCGCTCCAGCCTCCACCAGCCGCTCCAGCCGCTCCAGGCTGCGAGCCACAAAGGCCTTGAAGTCTCCCTCCACTCCGTCCCAGTCCATCCATCCAATCGTTGAAAAGCGGCGCGCATCCGCCTTGCGATAGCGCTCCATCATCGCCAGCGCCTCCTCGCCCACCTTCATCGTGATGTTCACCATGTGCTCGATCCCACATGCATCCATCACCTGCAGCACCTGCGCCGGATCCTGCGCATCCAGATGATTGTGATAGTCGATCACCGGAAACCGCGGCAGCCTTACCTCATGCTGCGCTGTCTTCAACATGCTGCGCGGATGAAACTCGCTCAGGGGCAACGTCACCTGCGCTTTGGCCTGCACCATGGCCACGAACTTGTCCTCTACCTCTTTCACCTTCCCGCCAGCTTCCCGCATCACTCTCTCCGTGCCGCCGAACGCCATCTTCCGCCCCACTCCCGTCCGCGTTCGCCCGCAGTCCACGTCCGTGCAGCCGCGCCAAGAATCCTATGTTACCAGCGCGGAGAACGGCATCTGTGCCCTGAATCCGTCCTCGCCGCCGCCGCGGAAGCAGCGCCTCGCTTTCACCACCGCCCGGAGAGAGGCTAAAATCGCGCTGAGTACTTGTTTTCGCCTCATCCGCATCGTTGCAGGGCGTCCCGAGTTGACAGAACTCCCCAAACCAGCGCCGGCGGAGCCTGCGCTTCCACGTGCTTGGCCATCCTTCCCTGACCGCCCACGCATCGTGAGGCTTTGCACGGAACCGAGGATCCCTGCTCGTCTCCTTGACTGGAGCGGAGCAGCCTCCTCATACACCGGCTGAAGCTTCATCGGCATCAATCACCCGAAGGATTTGCATGACCACCTCCGCCGCTAAACCGCTCGACGTTGTCATCGCCGGTGAAACCAATCTTGATCTCATCCTTCCGGGCCTTCCGGAAGAACTCCCGATGGAAGTAGAGCTCCTGGCCTCCGACTTCCACATGACCCTGGGCGGATCCTCTTCGATCCTCGCCCATAACCTCTCGCTTCTGGGCGCCCGCGTCGGATTCGCATCTCTGCTGGGCGACGACGTTATGGGAGAGATCGCCCTCAAGCATCTGGCCGCGTCCGGCCTCGATACCGCTCACATCGTTCGCCGCGCCAACACCAGGACCGGGGTCACCGTCGTGTTGCCGCACGGCTTGCGGCGTCACATGCTCACATACCCCGGCGTCACAGAGCAGATCACAGTCTCCGATCTTGACCCCGCGCTGCTCGTCTCCGCCCGCCACTTCCATCTCTCCTCGCTCTTCCTTCAGACCGGCCTCCACGCCGGCCTTCCCCAACTCTTTGACCACCTCCGCGCGGCTGGCCTCACCCTTTCGCTGGACACCAACGACGACCCCACCGGCCTTTGGAGCGGAGTCCTCCCCACGTTGCTGGACAAGATCGATCTCCTCCTGCCCAATGAAGACGAGGTTCAAAAGATCGCCGGCCAGCCCTCGTTGGAAGCAGCGCTGGACGCCCTCGCTCCGCGCGTTCCGCTCATCGTGGTCAAATGCGGAGCGCGCGGAGCCCTGGTCCAGCGCGGCTCGCGGCGCCAATGGGTTGCCCCCATCCCCATCAATCCCAGGGACGTCGTCGATACCCTCGGCGCGGGCGACAGCTTCAACGCCGGCTTCCTTCGCGCCTGGCTCGACGGCCTGGACCCCTTGCGCGCGGCAGCCTTCGGCAACCTCACCGGCGCTCTCTCCACGTTGCGCCCCGGCGGCGTGGAAGCCTTTCGCGACGTGGCCCTGCGCAGCGCCTTCCTCTCTCGCCACCGGACCGACGCGCCGCCCGGCTACTTCAGGTAGGCTCGCACCAGATCGATCAGGTCCTCGGCCAGTTCGGTCGAGGCCACCGGGTTCTTCCCCGGCGACACCATGTGCAGGCGAATATGGTCTTCCAGCACCTCAGCCATCAGGCTGTTGATGCCTCCGCGCACATTGGCCAGCAACATCAGCGTGTCAGCACAGTGCTCCTTCTCGGTCAGCGAGCGCTCGATGGCGTCCACCTGGCCGCGGATCCTGCGAATGCGGGCGATCAGCTTCTGCTGCTCCCGGTTCTGCTCCTCTTTGGACTCGACCGCCATCGCAACCATCCCTCCGCGCATCTTCCGGCGAAACTCCTGCCTGGCAGGCTCCATGCCTTCCTGCGCTCCTGGCGGATATTCCGCAGAGACCAGCATAGAACACTCTCGTGCCTGTCAGGTCTTTCCGGCGTCGGCCGGATTCGGAAAGAGCCAGGGCAGCATCCGTGCGCCCTTTGGCGAATGGGGCCTCCACCGCGGGCTGCCCCAGCCTCGGCTGAAGCTCAGCGTGTGTAAATTGGTCTTGCCGGCCAACACTCTCCCAGCGAACGGCCTACGGCCGCTCACATGCGCCTGTTCGCTGTTAACCAGCGGGCTGGCCAGCTCTTGCTTCCTAGCCTTTCCTTTGCCGGCGGTGGTACGGTAAGCTCGTTTCACCACGGTTCTCCCCATAACTTTTACCGCGGCTCTCCTTGCAAAATGGTTGACAACCGAATTGTTCCAGGACCGGGCCGAACTGCCTCTCAACTTTCAACGATGGATGGGACATCCTCGAATGACTCCAGCAACGAACACGCCGCAGACGGTCCGGGCAGTTTTCCGTCAGTGCCTGAAGGCTGCGGGAATCTGTCTTTTGATCGGCTGCAGCTCCACCGGCAGCGCGACATCCACCAGCGGCTCCAACACTCAGGCTGCTGCAACGCCCACCCTGACCACCAGCGCCGCGCTCAACGGCGCACAGGTGGTCACGCTCTCGTCTCAGACTTCGGGCGCCACCATCTACTACACCACTGACGGCTCGTCCCCAACCACTGCCTCGCCGGTCTACGAAGCGCCGTTTCTGGTGGACTCAAACCTTACGGTCAACGCGATGGCTGTGGCCCCTGGCTACTCGAACAGTGCTGTCTCCAGCCAGAGCTTTGCGCCGAACATCCCCTCCGGAACGCTGGTGTGGAGCACCGACTTTTCCAACGCAACCAGCGCCAATGGTCAGCCGAATCCGTCTGTCTGGACCTATGACACGGGTGCGGGCGGTTGGGGTAACAACGAGCTGGAAGATTACTGCGCATGGAACTCGTCCGCAGCGCCCTGCTCATCTTCCGCTCCCAATGTCTACGTCGGCGCCGACGGGTATCTGCATATCGTCGCCGAGCAACCATCGGCAGGCAGTTATACCTCGGCCAGGATCAAGACCCAAGGGCTGTTCAGCTTCCAGTACGGTCGCATCGAATTTCGTGCCGAGGTCCCGGAAGGGCAAGGCCTTTGGCCAGCAGCCTGGCTGCTCGGCAACAGCGTCGCCACGGTGAATTGGCCGGCCTGCGGTGAGATGGATGTGCTGGAGCGCGTGAACGCGGCAACTTCGCCAGACTGGAACAAGGGCTCGATTCATGGCGCAGGATTTACCGGCAATAGCATCGGCACGGTATACGACTTTCCTGCCGGTCAGACTGCGGCTACGTGGCACACCTACGGCATGATCTGGAGCAAGAGCGCTGTCTCCTATTACATTGACAACCCTACGAACACCTATGCCACCTTCACGCCATCCAGCCTGAGCGGCCTGAGCGGCGCAGTCTGGCCCTTCGATAGCGGACCGGCCTTCATCCTCCTCAATCTGGCCGTCGGTGGCCAATGGCCAGGAGCGCCCAATAGCAGCACCGCATTTCCGGCGCAGATGCTGGTGGACTACGTGCACATTTACACCAATTGAAAGATTCCGCCGGCCTGGCAACAGGCGGCAGAAGCTAAGCCAGAATCAGCAGTCCCAAAACTTCCGGCCATGGCCACCTCGCGAGTCTGCTTGGCGACCGCATCGAGCGCACCTATCCGCATGAGCGTGTTGTTGGTAGACGCCACATGCGAGGCCCGCGCCCGCCCGGCCATCAACTCGTAGAGCGGCTCACGAATCCGCTTGGCCATCTTCGCCGCGCTCATCCTGCCGGCCTCCGGCCGGAACAGGCCTGACAGTCCGTCACAACAGCCACCGCCCTCAGGCGGTGACCTTTACTTCGAATACAGCCCTCCACTTGTGTTCAGGCTTGGCTTCGCGTTGAAGCTGCCGAAGGTCTGGCCCTCGCCGGAAGCAATGTATTCCTTCATTCTGGCGGACATCTGCCGTGCAATGTCCGGATGATGCTCCACCACGTTGGTCAGCTCCTGCGGATCTTTCGCAAGGTTGTAAAGCTGCGGCCTGTAAGTGCTAAGCGGCGCTCCGGGAAACACGTGATACTGATCCTGCTGCGCCTCCGGCTTCCAGATCTCGGAGTAGCTCCATTCTTTGGTGCGTACCGCTCCCACCCAGCCGTAGGTTTGCACCACGCAGTCGCGGATGGAGCGGGTCTCGCCCGTCACCAGGGGCCAAACGTTGGCTCCGGTCACGCGCGACGGCGGTTTCAACCCCAGCAGATGAAGCAGCGTGGGCATCACATCGGGAATCTGTACGAAGCCGTCCACCTTCTTGCCCGAGCCTTCGCTTCCCGGAACTCGGATCATGAGCGGAACATGCGTAACCTGTCCGCGCAGCTTGTCCGGCCCCTTCAGAAACTGGCCGTGCTCGCCCAGCATGGCGCCATGGTCGGACAGGAACACCACCACCGAGTTCTCAAACAATCCCAACTGCTCGATCGTGTCCAGCACCTTGCCCACCCAGTAGTCGACGTCCGTCACAGCGCCTGCGTAGTTGGCCCGGAATCTCTCCTTGATCTCGTTGGAAAGAGGAACCGTATCATACGGGGGCTCGATGAAGCTGGGGTTCTGCGCGTTCGGCATGTACTTCTCCAGGAAGTGCCGGGGCGGATCCCATGGCTCATGAGAGTTGAATGACTCCAGGTGCAGGTAGAACGGCCGCTCGCCGTGGTTTTCGTTCAGCCAGCGGATGCCCTCTTGCATGACAATCTGCGTGACCGATTCTCCGTGCCGCTTCCATTTGCTGCGGTTGGCCTTGTATTGGCTCAGTTGCGCGTGCAGCCCGGGAAACCGCGCCAGGTACTCCGCCGAAACCAGGTCGCTCACATCCAGAAGTTTGTGCGGCGAGGTGCCGTAGGAATCCCACTCCAGACCTCGCACCCACCTCCAGCTATCAAACCCGCGCTGAAAGTTCTGGCTGGGCTTGAATTCGTGATAGAGGCTACTGATGATCGTGTTGATGTAGCCGGATGCCCGCAGCGTCTCGCTCAGCGTCACATCCTCGTTGTAAAGCGCGTGCCACCCCGGCAGTTGAACGTTGGCGTGCTGGGGAAAATAGTAAAAGGGAATCACGCGCCGCCCCGTGTAGAGCGTACGCCGGATGACGATGGTAGGCATTCCCTCCGGATACGCATCGTTGAAGACCACCGCGTTCTGCGCGAAGCGGTCCAGATTGGGCGTCTCCAGCTTCTCCAGCCACTTGGGCCCGTAGCAGGCCAGATTGTCGTGGCGAAATGTGTCGCTCACAATCACGATCAGGTTCAGGTTGTTGCCTTGCTGCTGGGGAGGCGGAACGTACACGGATCCACACTCCTGGCTCGGTGCGGTGGCTTGGCTTGCGCTCGCCCATGCCTCTCCGGCTCCAGTTCCGGCTCCGGCTCCGGCCGCAATCCCAGCCGCTGCGGTCTTCAGAAAACTCCGCCGCGAATAACCTTCCTTCTTCATCGCTCCCCCTCTCCTTGGATCACTTCGTCTGGCTGCCCCGAGCGTTCCGATATCAGCTCGCCTTTCGCCAGTGCTACCCGCGGTCGGTTGAAGCCATTGGTGATGATGGTAGACGAGTTTTCCTTGACACGCCGAACTTTCCTCCAACGCGGCCTGTTCGTTTTACTGGATGAGCTATCGCCGAGCCTCAAACGAGTCGCAACTCCTAATCTCAGGTTGAACGCAAAACCGCCACTCACTGGCAGCTTTCACTCATCTGTTGCAACTCGCTCGCTGGGTCGGCTTACCCGAGTCTGCCTCGTCATCTCTGGATCTATTCCACCGCTGCCGCCGATGTCAGACGCCCTTCCCGGCAAACGCGGCGGGCAGACCTTACGGGAACAGAGCGTCGATCGAAACCCGCGCACCACCCGCATCATGCGATCCCCAAAGAGCGAACAATCTTCTGCTCAGCCTGCGCTCGTTCCAGGTTCTCCCGGCCGCAGCCTTCGCTCCGTGATCTTTCTGGAAGAGGTCAAGCCCCTGGGAGACGATCTTTCCAACCTCCTTGCTCAGCCTGCGGCCATCTTCGGAGCCGATCGCGGCTTTGATCTTCGGACAATCCTTGTTAACCCCCTTTCCACAGCATCAGGGCTCTACTCTCTGGCTTTCCTCAGCGGTCGCTGCGGCGTGAATCCCCATCGCGCTCATGCTCTTCGCGAGAGAGCCGGTAGCCGGACGGTCGCTCGAGCGCCGTCCGCATCCTCTCGGTTGACCAGAGAGACCTCTCCGCCGTGAGCGCGGGCAATCTGCTGGGCCAGAACAAGGCCAATGCCGCTACCGACCGGTTTGGTCGTGTAAAAGGGCACGAACAGGTTCTCCGGGTTGGCAATGCCCAAGCCGCAGTCCTCGATCACAACTTGCACCGCCGTTCCTTCCAGAGCCCAGGCGACGCGCACGGGTTCACGCCGATGGGCAAGCGAGGCGTCCACAGCGTTGGTCAGCAGATTGATGAGCATCTGCTCAAGTTGGTCGGGATCGGCCTCCAGAACGACGGCGGAGCCGGCCTCGACTTGAATCGAAAGCCGCTGTTCCAGCAACGCCACCCGTTCGATCAAGGACGCAAGCGCCACGTGCTGAAGGCGCGGCGCCGGCAACTGCGCCAATCGCCGGTAAGACTCGACAAAGCGATGCAGGGCGTCGGCGCGGCTCTCGATGACGCCAAGGCCCCGGCGCAGGTCGTCGCGAACCTCATTCTCACCACTCCCCTCGCCAACCCTCGCCCGCAGGCTGCCCGCAATGGACTTGATCGGCGCAAGGGAGTTCGCCAGCTCGTGGCCAAGCACGCGAATCAGCCGCTTCCAGGCCGTACGCTCCTCTTCCTGAAGCGGTCCGCTAACATCAGCCAGCACTAGCAGCGTATGCGGCGATCCTTCCTGCCGGAACACCCGCTTGTGTACCAGCCAGCGCGCCGGTGCAGAGCCGTAGGAGAGGATCGCCTGGTCCGGTGCGGCCAGCAGGCTGTCGAGATGAAGTTCAGCCGCAGCACAGCCAAGGCACTGTGCGCTGGGACGGCCAACCAGCTTTATACCGGCGTCGTTCAGCAGTTGCAGCCGATTCTCGCGATCGAAGGCGAAGAGCGGCGTGCGCATCACCTCCAGAACTCGCGCCAGCAGCGCGGCGGCCTCGAGCGATTGAATGCGCTGTCTTTGGAACAGATCGGAAAGTCCATTGATCTCGGCAGCGAGTTCACCCAGCGCATCGCCGGCCGTAGCCCCGCGCGCCCGAAAAGAGTAGTCCCCCTCCCGCAGCGACAGCACCACATTCGAGAGGGTCTGCAGTGGGCGAACGAAGCTCTGGACTAGCGTAGAGGCGACAAGGATGAGGTAGAACAACAGGCAGATGCCGGCAAGCGATGCCAAACCCGCGTCCAGGCGGAGAGCGAAGGCGAGAACCCCGAGCAAGAGAACCGCCGGTAGTGAGAGAAGCGCACAGAGAAGCCATGCCCGGCGAATTACTCGCCGCGCGCGCGGGCCAGATTTGGCCTCATAAGCCATACTTTTCCATGCGCCTGTAGAGCGCTGCGCGGCTCAATCCCAGAGACTCCGCTGCCTGACTGATGTTGTTGTCGCAGCGCCGCAGCGTCTTGCGGATCAGCCCAGCCTCCATCTCCTCGATGCTCATGCTATCGAACGAGAGCGTATCCCGGGCCGCAGCGCCGATGGAGAGATTCTCCTGCTGAATCTCCGCTCCCGTTGCAAGAAGCAACGCTCGCTCGACGGCGTGTTCCAGCTCCCTCACATTGCCCGGCCACGCATACTGCATCATCCACTGCATCGCATCCGCAGAGAAGCCGGTTACCTCCTTGCGATAGCGGGCGCGGAACCGGGAGAGAAAATGTCCCGAGAGCAGCGGGACGTCTTCGCGGCGGTCGCGTAGCGCAGGCAGACGAATCTCCACCGTGTTGATGCGAAACAGCAGATCCTCGCGGAAGTTGCCGGCTTTCACCTCTTCCGGCAGTTGAGCATTGGTGGCGCTCAGCAGACGCACATCCACGCGCCGCGTCTGCGATGACCCGACGCGTTCCAACTCGCCCGTCTCCAGCACGCGCAGCAGCTTCGCCTGCTGGCGCAGCGGCACATTGGCAATCTCGTCCAGGAACAGCGTGCCGCCGCCAGCCATCTCAAACCGGCCTACGCGGTCCGAGCGTGCGTCGGTAAAGGCGCCCTTCACATGGCCAAAGATCTCGCTTTCAAAGGTGCCTTCGGGCAACCCGCCTGCATTCACCGTCACCAGCGGCATGCTGGCTCGCGGCGAGGCGGCGTGGAGCAGGCGCGCCACAATCTCCTTACCCGTGCCGTGCTCTCCGGTGATCAGCACGTTGGCTTCAGAGGGTCCAATCCGCGCAATCAGGTCAAGCACCGGCTGCATCGACGCGGCGGAGGCGATAAACTCCGGTACGCCTTCACCGCGCAGGATGCGATTCTCCATCTCGAGCTGCCGAGTGCGGCGCAGCGCCCTCCGTAGTTCAGCATGAACCCGGATCATCGAGACCAGCCGCTCGTTCTCCCACGGCTTTTGAAGAAAGTCGCGCGCGCCGCGCTTGATGCACTCCACCGCCAGCTCGACGTTGCCCCAGGCCGTCATCACGATCACAGGGAGCCGCGCGTCAAACTCTCGGATTCGCGCCAGCAGATCCAGCCCCTCCGTGCCGGAAGTGGTATCGCGGGTGTAGTTCAGGTCGATCAGCACAACGTCATAGTCGCTCTCGCTCACCATCTCCATGAACAACCTTGGCGAACGCGCGCCGTCAACGTCGATCCCTTGCGGCATCAGCAAAAGATCCAGAGCCTCCAGAATGGACGGCTGATCGTCGCCGGCCAGAACCCGGATCCTGTCCTGCCTGTTCAAAAAGACGCGCCTCCTTCTCAGTTGCAGGGCCGAGCTTCCGGCTGCATCGCTTTATCCGGCTGCACCGCCTTGTGCGCAGGCGCCGCTCTGGGCTGTGCCTGGCTCTGCTCGGACGGCATTCCCCTTTATCCTAGCCGATGCCACCGCAACTTCGGCAGTCGCTGTGCAAGACGATGTGTGGGCGCCGATTACGGAGCGTGCGACACTACGCCGGATTTTGCATCGTCAATTGAGACTCCGGTCTGCTGCAACGTCTCTCCGGTAGCCCGGTCGATATCTACTTTGGCCTTTTCATAGGCGGTCTGTGCGTCGACGAACGCGGACTGGGCTACGGCGAGGTTGTGTTGCGCCACCAGGGTGTCATAGGCGGATTTGGCGCCAAGTTTCCGCTCCTCCTCCGTGATGTCAAAAGTGCGCTGCAACAGGTCGCGCGCCTTTTGCGATGCGTCCACACGCGCCTGCGCCTGCTGCAGCGCGAACAGCGCATTGCGCACGTCAAAACGGATGCTCTTCTGCTGCTCCTCCGAGGTGATCTGGCTCTGGCGGTACTGTAGAACAGCGCGGAACTGGTCGGCTTTGGCGACGCGGTTACGGAGATTGATCTGCAAGGTGAGCCCGGCCTGATATTCCGGCGAGGAGTAGTTGAAGATGTCCTCGAACATGCCGGGAAAGCCGGTGGGGAGCACGGTGCTGCACAGGTCGGCGCCAAGGTTGCAATATTTGTTGACAGGGCCCGCCGTGCCGGCGCCGGCGTACAAGCCGTATACGTTGAGCTTGGGCAGGAGCTCGCTGTTGATGTCTTTCAATGCTTGCCGCTGTACCTCAGCCTGCATCTTGTAGATGCCGACCTCAGGCCGGTTCTTTTCCGCCTCGGCGATGAGATCGTCGATCGGCTTCGAGGCGTTGGGGTCAGGGGCTCCGACACGATCTATTGGAACTACCGGCATCTCATCGATCAACGGATCGTCGCTTCTGGTGATGGCGTTTTTGAGCAGGAGTTCGTTGCGGCGGAGATTGGCGCGCGAGACGGTAAGGTCGCCTTCGCTGTTGGCGACATCCGACTCATCGGTCAGGATCTGCAGGGCCGGAATGGCCCGCAGTTGGAGCTGCTTCTGGTCTATGGCGAGAGTCCGCTGGGCGAAGGCCAGCGCGTGCTGCTTGATCTGCTCATCCTGATAGGCGCTTACCAGATCCCAGTAGATATTTTCGATTTGGGTGACGGTGGCGGTGACCTGCGCCCTAAAGGCGAGGTTCGTGATCTGGTTGTTGCGCTTGGCGATGCGGATGAAGCGCTCGTTGGTGGAGAGGCCAAAGCCAGCCAGCAGGTGTTGGGTGATCACGATTTCGAAGTTGGAGTACAGCTCAGGGTTGATGGCGTTGTACGGCGAGTTGCTGGCGATACGCTGCCCGAGGTATTGCGCGGAGACGTTGGTTCCCAGCGGGAAGGACTGGCTGAAGTTCGCCAAGCCTTGAATGGTGTTGTTCTTGAGGATTGGCGTACCCACCAGAGCCTCGTTGCTCTCTTGGACGACGGTGTGGTCATCGTAACCTCGGAAGGTGAGGTAGGGATCAAAGGAGGAAACGGCGGTTCCGGCGCCCAGGGTTGAGGTTACGATGCCGCCGTTGCCGGCAGAGAATCCGGCTGACCCTCCACCCCCCGAGGAAGTCGCAAAGCCGCCCTGCGTGGAGGACTGCACGATGGCGGTATCGACGCCATTGGCCGCCCCGCCCGCCCTGGTGCGCAGGATATCGGTCTTGGCGATGGGAAAGTTGTAGCGGAAGTACGCCAGATCGAGATTGTTCTCGATTGCCAGAGCGATGGCGTCGTGCAGCGAGATATAGAGCTTTCCGTTGATTATGAGGCGATCGAGGCGCGGCGAGTTTGTAAGATTGAGCGGAGGAGCGGTGCTGGGCATGTAGGGTGAAAGCGGATTCCGCGAATGTGGCAGTTCTACATGAAAGGGCTGCTGGGGCTCCAGCGCGCCCTGCAGTGCCTGCTGCATCTGCTGCGCCAGCGTGGGTGGCGGCGCAGCGGCTTCGTTGGGGGCTGGCGCTGGAGCCTCAGGGGTGGATGGTGCGGTTGGCGAGTTTGCAGCCGCAGATTGCATCTGCGCCTGTCCGGCGGCAAGGGCCAAGGTTACGGGCAAGAGCAGAAGCGCCGCCCATGCTTGACGACAGAAACGATTTGCTTTGGAAAGACGAAGAATCACGCGTGGTCTCACTGGAGATTGGGAAGGGATGCCGATCACCGGGTCTCCTTTGTCGCGGTGTGCAGGGTTTCATCGCGCTCCATCCAGCCGTCGCGCAGCTCCACGAGGCGCTTGCCGTAGCGCGCGTTGTCGTCGCAGTGCGTGACCTGCGCGATGGTGGTCCTCTGGCGGTTGGTCTTACGGAAGAGTTGCATGATCTCCCGGCCTTGCTCTGAGTGCAGGTTGCCGGTGGGTTCGTCGGCCAGGAGCAGCGCCGGCGCATGGACCACCGCTCGCGCAATGCCGACCAACTGCTGCTGTCCGCCGGAGAGCGGCGAAGGGAAGATGTCTTTCTTGGCCACGATCTGAGAGCGGTCCGGGACTTCGGCCACCATGCCGGCTCGATCTCTCGCCGCTAGGTTCTTGTGCGAGAGCGGTAGCTCGATATTCTCAGCGACGGTCAGGTTGTCGAGCAGGTGATAGCTCTGGAAGACCATGCCGATGCGCTGCCGGGCCAGGTCGGCGCGTTGCCTTCGGTTCAGCGCATGCACTGCCGTCTCGCCCGACCAGTACTCTCCTAGCCATCCGTCGTCGAGCATAGCCGGAATGTTGAACAGCGACGACCTTCCCGCGCCCGACGGCCCCATCACGGTGACGAACTCGCCCTCATGAATCGTAAGATCGATGCGGCGTAGCACCCACTCCTCGGTGTGCCCGCTCTTGTAGCTTCGTTCCACGTTCTTCAGTTCAATCATGCTCTGTTTCCTTCAAACACTACTCATTGCGCAGAGCCTGCATGGGATCGATGGAAGCTCCATGTCGGGCAGGTAGCACGCAACCCAAAGTTCCCACAAGCAAAAGCACGGCGACCGCGCCGATCGCTATCCCCGGGTTGTACGGACTCACCGCGAAGAGTTGGCTGCTAATCAGACGCACGGACACAAAGGCCACGGCCACGCCTACAGCCGCCCCTGCCAGAACTGGCTGAAGTCCCTCGCCGATCACCAGACGGTAGATCCCTGAGCGCTGCGCACCCAGCGCCAGCCGCAAACCGATCTCCTGCTGGCGCTGGGCGACCGAATAAGCGACCACGCCATAGATACCCAGACCGGCCAACAGCAACGCGCTCGTCGCAAACAGCAGGAGCAGGTCCATCTCGAAGCGGCGGGTGGCCACCGAATCGGCGGCGATCCCGCCCAGCGTCCGCACCACGGGCACAGAGACCTCCGCGTCTACGCTCCAAATCGCGCTTCGCAGCTCTTCGGCCATCGCATCAGGATCCTGGCGAGTACGCAAAGCGATGCTGCTCATGCCATCGCATCGCACCCAGTAAGGTACGTACACCATCATGGGATCTGGATGTGCCAGAGAGATCGTGCGAGCATTGCGGACAACGCCGATCACCGTAAAGTCTTGCTCAAAGGCGCCAAGATGAAACTGCCTGCCGACGGGGTCGACTCCAGGCCAGAGCGTGCGCGCCGTCAGCTCCGAGACCAGCGCGTAGTTCTTGCCCTCGTCTGACAAGGTCAGATCGCGTCCGGCGACAACCGGCAGATGAACGACATCGAGATAGCCGGGGCTTACCCAGCGGAAGTGTTCCTTGCGGAGCTGAGACCATGGCCGCGCGTCACCTGCGACGCGAACCATGTCGATCCAGATGTCGCCGCCAAGCGGCGGTACGCTGACCAGGCCCGCTTGAGACACACCCGGAAGCCGGCGCAAGCGCCCCAGAACCCGCCGGTAAAACCCCTCGACGGCTTGCGTACTGGCGTACGGCTTGCCGGGCAGATCGATCTCGGCGGTAATTACGTGATCGGCGACGAAGCCGCGATCGTTGCTCATCAGCCGCGTCAGGCTCGTGACGAGCAGTCCGGTGAACAGCACCAGCGCCACGCTGATGGCCGCTTCCGCCGCGACGAGCGAGCGGCGTAGGTGCTTGCTGCGGCGCGATTCCCCTGTCTGCCGCGAGTCCTTGCGCAATACGTCGGCCGGATTTGCTCGCGCGCCGATCCATGCGGGGATGCCGCCAGCCAGAAGCGTCGCCGCAACAGCAAGCGAGACTGCGCAGGCGGCTCCGGCCCAGTCCAGATGCAGCGCTCCCCGAAAGTCAAGCGCGGGCGGTAGATAGCGCTGCATCCATGGCACGAGCGTGGATGCCAGCAATACTCCGGCCACTCCGCCCAGGCTGGCCAGCGCCGCTGACTCGCACAGGGACGAGCGCAGCATCTCGGCGAAGCTTGCGCCTAGAGCGGCGGCGATAGACATCCGACGCTGCCGGGCGATCGACCTCGACAGCAGCAGATTGGCGATGTTGATGCACCCAACCAGGAGCAAGCCTGCTACGGCAGCCAGCAAGAGGAGCAGGGACCTGCGATTGTTGCCGACCAGCGCTTGCTGAAGTGGCGTCAACGTCGCGGAGAGCGCGCTACCTTCGTCAGCAGGAAGCGCCACTGAAATCCTGTGCTGCAGGGCGTTGATCTCTGCGCTGGCCTGTGCCAGGGAGACGCCAGGCTTGAGCCGCGCCAGCCCGAAGTAGTTGAAGTCGTCCATTGCTTCCGCGAGTTGTTTGTCGGTGAATGCAAGCGGGATCAGCGCCTCCGCTGGATGGGCGGCATCAGCGTTCGGAACCGCGATGGTGGTCACACGCGGCAGATGGAACGAAGCAGGCATCACACCGATGATTGTGTATGGAAAGCCGTTCAGTGTGACCATTTTCCCCACAACATGTGGATCGCTCCCGAACTGCGTCCGCCAGAGATCGTTCAGCAGGACGATCTCACGGTCGTGTCCAGGTTTCGCCTCCTGTTCAGTAAATGCGCGGCCGAGCTGCGGCAGCACGCCAAGGACTGGGAAGATCCCTGGCGTGGCGCTGACCACCTCCACCTTCATCGGATGGCTACCCAGACCCAACGGCTCCGAATCCTCCTCCATCACCGCGAATGACTGAAAGCTGTGCGCATTTCGCTTCCACACGGCAAAGTGGTTGGCATTTATCGGCAACGTGGGATAGATGTCCCGGAACTCTGCAACCTGCTCTTCAGCCACCACGAGCCGCCTCGGGTGCGGATACGGCAGCGGCTTGAGCAACACGTCATAGACCAGCGTAAAGATGGCCGTCGTCGCCCCAATGCCTAACGCCAGCGTGAGCACCGCGGTCAAGGCAAACCCCGGCGCGCGGCGCAGTTGCCGCGACGCATAGCGCAGATCGCTGAGCAGCGTCATGCTTCGGCCCCCGCTTCGGCCTCCGCCTCGGCTTCCTGCTCCAGCCTCTTCATCTCGCTTTCGCTGACGATCTTGCCGTCAAACAAGTGCAACTCGCGCTGGGCGTGGCGGGCGAAGCGCGGATCGTGCGTCACCATGCAGATGGTTGCGCCGTCGCGATGCAGATCGCCCAGCAGGCGCATCACCGCCTCGCCGTTCTTTGAGTCCAGATTGCCCGTAGGCTCGTCGGCAAGCAGGATCGAGGGTGAGCCGGCGAGAGCGCGAGCGACGGCCACGCGCTGCTGCTGGCCTCCGGAGAGCTGGGCCGGATAGTGCCTCATGCGATGCGCCATGTTTACGCGTTCGAGCGCCTCTTTCACGCGCTTTTTCCGCTCCGCCGAAGGCATCCCGGCGCGATAGGTCAGCGGCAGCTCGACGTTCTCCTCCGCCGTCAGATCGCCGATCAGATTGAAGCTCTGAAAGATGAAGCCGATCTCCTGGTTGCGAATGCGGGATCGTTCACTAAAGCTCAGGCTCTCCACCGGCCTGCCGTTGAGCAGATAGCGGCCGCTGCTCGGGGTGTCCAGCAGGCCCAGAATCGACAGCAGCGTGGACTTGCCACAGCCCGAAGGGCCGCTCATGGCCACGTTCTCGCCGCGCGCAATGGCAAGATGAACGCCGGAGAGCGCGTGCGTCTCCACCTCATCCGTGTAGAAGACTTTGGTCAGGTCCTCAACCTCGATCAGCGTTCCGTTCGTCGCCATTCTGTTCTCCTTTGCTCGGTGCTCCCTTGTCGGCAAGCCATTCGTCTTCGCACCCTCGCCGCTCCTGCGTCACTCCAGCCGGATATGGTCCACGTTGTCCCAGCGCGACATGTCGGAAAGAATCACCCTATCCCCCTCCTTCAAGCCGGAGATCACCTGAATCTCATTGACCGAGGCGCTGCCCACCTTGACCAGGACGCGCGTCGCGCCCTTGCCGTCGGGATCCACTTTGAACAAACTCAGCGTGGAGTTCTCGTTACCCAACGCCGGCCGGCCCACGTACAGCACGTCCTTCATCTTCTCCAGGTCGATGGTTCCATCAACGCTCAACTCCGGCACTGCACCCGGCGGCAACGGCCCATCCAGTTGTACATCCACGGTGCGCGTTCCGTTCACCACGGCGGGGTCGATGCGCGTCACGTGACCGGGAATCACGCCGTTGTGCGTGTCGATCGAGGCTAGCTGGCCAATCTGGATGTCGCGCGCCTGGGTCTCGGCAATCTGCAGGGCGGCCTTGAGCTTCCCACTCTGAATCACCTCCGCCACGCTGGTTCCCGCCGTCACGTACTGGCCCACCTGCACCGGCCGGGCCAGCGGCGCCAGCGTGCCGGAGATCGTCGCGCGCACATCGAGCGCCTGCTCCTGCTTCTCGTAGAGCGCCACCAGCGCCTGCTCCTGATCGATCTTTATCTGCTGCGAAGCAAGCTGCACGGCGATCGCCCTCCGATTCACCTCGATCTGCTGCTGGCTGATCTGGTGCTGCGCGGTCAACTGGTCGGCCGTGCTCTTCGACTTCTCGTAGGCCAGGCCGGAGATCACACCCAGATCGTAGAGCGCCTTGTCGGTCTGTGCCTGCAGCTTGTCCTGCGTGTAGTCGGCATTCACCTGTGCCGCGGCTGCCCTTTTGTCCATCAGCGTACTCTCCAACCGTGCCCGCAGGCTCTCGTAGTCGGCTCGGGCCGCCTGCAGCGCCAACCGCGCGTTGAGCAGTTGCTGCTCAACCTGCGGATCGGAGAGATTCATAATCACGGTGTCCGGCGTCACCCGGGCGCCCGGAAGGATGTGGATACGCACCACAGTCGCATCCGTCTGGGCCGGAATCAGCTCGATCGAATCTTCGCGCTGAGCCAGCACCCCGGTCAACGAACGCACCTGGCGCACCAGCGATCCTCGCTTCACGGTGTCGGTCCAAATCGTCGAGCGATCCACCTCGGGAGCAGCGGGCTTCAGTCTCAGAACCATGACGGTCAGGGCCGCGACCGCAACCGCCACAACGCCACCCCAAAGCAGCGTCTGGCGTCTCTTCCTTTGCTTGATGTCAGGCCGTGCTATATCCATCGCCAGGGAAGCTGCACCGGAGGCGCCAAACCGGATAATCCGATAGGCGACGAAAATCAATGCTTTACCGCAAACGCCCCGCCCCGTCTTTGCCCCAAAGCGTCCACTTTCAACAAACGCTGTTCGATTTCGGACAGTCCGGAGCAGCCGGCAGCAGGTCTCCCGCCCTGCTTCGGCGTCAAATACAATCCCAATCTCATGGAGGGAGAATGCCACCGCCTGGAACAGGAACTCGCCAAACAGCGCTACTGCAAATGTCCATGTCTGATGCGGCACAATCATGAGACCCAGCATGAAGAGACTGCCTACCACACTGTTGGCCAAAGAGCAGAACCGCAGGGCAAGCGTCTGTCGAAGATGGGGAAGAGAAAGCGACCAATGATTGCCGGAACGAATTCACCTGCACCGCCGGCGAGAAGAAGACATTTCTATCGAGGAGAAGATGGGGACATTTCTAATGCGCTACGACACCCACAAGGAATAAAGCTTGAATCCTCCGAACTTCGCACGTAAACTTGTGCTGCACGCGAAAATGCACGCCTATGAAGACGAACGTCACATTGAAAATTGACAAAGATCTCCTGCGGGAAGCTCGGGTCCTCGCGGCTGAGCAGGGCACATCCATCAGTGCCCTGCTCTCAACCCGGTTGGAGCAGGCCGTGCGCGAGCGCAAAGGATACCAGCAGGCGCGACGGCGCGCTGTAGCGCGTCTCCGAACAGGCTTCGACCTGCGCTGGACGCCACCTCGCTCACGAGATGAGTTGCATGAGCGATAAATACTTTGTAGATACAAATATCCTGGTGTACGCCCATGACCGGTCGGCCGGAATCAAGCACGAGAGAGCGCAGATGCTGGTGGAGCAACTCTGGGACTCGGGCAAAGGCGTGCTGAGCACGCAGGTTCTCCAGGAGTTGACCATCAACCTTCGCCGCAAGGTGCGCGCTCCCCTGCCAGTCGAAGAAGTCCGGTCGCTCCTGCGCGACTATGCGGCCTGGGAGGTCGTCACAAACACTCCGGAATCGGTCCTCGAAGCCCTGGACCTCGAAATGCGTTACAGGGCTTCCTTTTGGGATGCGTTGATTCTTCAAGCAGCCGAGAGCGCCGGCGCATCGATCGTTTACTCCGAAGACCTGGCAACGGGACAACACTACGGGTCGATCTGGATTGTGAATCCACTCCTGGACCAAGCTCGCACCAGGCCGTGAGTGCAAAGGCTTGTCGACGGTGCTGCCCGACACCTCCCCCGCCATGAACGCCGGCGAGATTCGGATCCAGCCTATGCCAAAGCCGGGGGTGGCGAGGCACACTCAATTCCGAAGTGACGCCAGCGCTGAAACTCCAGATGCGATTGCCCTGCCGCTCTCCCAATGCGAGCGCCTGATTGAGCCGGCACGGCAGGAATGCGCACCAGCCTCATGGGCGAGAGTGTTCCGCCAGGAGTGTCTTTCGATTCGCTCAAACTGCTTCTGGATCCTGCGCAGGGCGCCAGCCGCAGTCCGCGTCTGCTCGCCTCCTCCGTTGTCGATCTTTCCAGCACGCTCTCCCAAACCGACAGCGTAACCCTCTCCACAGATCTCTTTTCGGAGAAAGGCCGCCTGGTTGCGCCCCCGGGCCGCTACAAACTGACCATCACCGCTACCACCATCAGCGGCGACCACTCGCAGCTAACCGTTCCCATCGCTGTCAAGGGTGATTGAACCATGTCGTCCGTGCTGGTCCTGCCGCTCGAACTCCTCCCTGCGATCGGCAAGGGTGCTCTTGACTGTCTATCTCTGCTGACGGAGAAACACCGCGGCAGCACAGAAGGCTCAAGCTTTTTTCTGCCGCTGTAAACCAATGCACCGGGATTTCCAGACGGTCTCCCCAGAGGCCTGGATCCCATCAGGCTCGCCTGCCGGATTGGAATGAAAACGCCCCGGCAAGCCCGCTCCGGGCTACGCCCTCCGCAAGCCGGCACCGCCCAACCAACAAGAACAGAAACCAACAACCCCGCGAGCTGGGATTCTACAGAAAACTTCGGACTTGACTCCTGCCAAACCGTTGGCCAAAGAGAAGAACCGCAAGC
>DAHWOF010000055.1 GCA_027335345.1 Granulicella sp.
AAAAACGCATCCGCCGCGGAGCCTTCCACAGCGTGCCGGAACTGATCACCGCCATCCGGGCCTATATCGACACCAACAATCAGAACCCCTGCGTCTTTACCTGGACTGCATCGGTAGAACCTATCCTCGCCAAGATCGCCAAATGTAAAGAAACGTTGGACGCACTACACTAGCCAGTCGAGATGTAGGGCGCTCAAGTTTATGGTGCGCGCCAGAATCACTACTTTCAGAATTCTCTCAACCTCGCGGAGTGACTGCCCGTACCCTGAGACAATCCTCAATCTTTCTAGTTGGGTGTGAGCCTGGCCGCTTACCCGCATGAACTCATGGCTGAAGACAACCGTGACAGGCAGGAGAGCCGATTGGATGGCTCGCGCTCAGCGAGGGGCTGTTTGCGCCAGCAGGATCAAGCCAATCAGCAGCAAGCCACCATATACATACTTTAAAAAGACCGTTCCCGGGATGCGCTGGTTGATCACGCGCCCTAGTAGGACAGTCGGCAGCATCGCAGGCAGGGAGTAGAGATACTCTCGCGTCACCACGCGCGTCCATAGGCCGGCACTCCAAAAGCCGACCATCCCCAGGAGGCTGGCAGGCAGAAAGTAGGCGTGCAGCGTTGCCCGAAACTGCTGCGGAGACCATCGGCGCAGACTGCCATAGATCACCAGCGGAGGCCCGTTCATGCCATACGCTCCACCGAAGACGCCGGCCAGAAAGCCAGCCAGGAGCAGCGCCGTACCATGGTGATGCTCCTCCAACGTGAACTCATCTTTTGCCAGCAGCGAATAGCCTGCGAACAGGAGAAGGAAGACTCCCAGGAAGCCTTTTACCCACTCTTGCGGCGCATGGGTCAGCAGCAACAGTCCCAGGGGCACGCCAAATACCGTGGCCGCTAGCAGCCCTGCTGCGCTGCGCAGGTGAATATGACGCCAGTCCTGGGCCACGACAATGGCTGCGATGGAGATGGAGAGCAGAACCGCTAGCGGGGCTGCGATGTTCACCGGCATAGAAAGCGCCAGCAGCGGCACGACGATCAGCGCTTCGCCAAATCCAAACGACGATCTCACCAAGGTCGCCAGGAATACGACGAGCATCACGAATGGAAGCGAGGCGTGAATAATTTCTCCCGGAGAGCCGCGGTTCCTTTATCCCGTGGCGCGCACCCGCAACGGGCGTGATGGCAGGCTGCGATCGCGTTGGCAGGGGATCGCGGAAGGCAAATTGAGCGTTCCTGCGGTAAGGACGAATCCGAATCGGAAGTGGACTCTAATAACCATTCGCGATCAGGTATGCGGGCGTCAGCCAGTTTTTCTGGGAGGCGGAGCGCTGCGCAGCGGCGTATTTGGCCAGAGCGTCGGTTTCAATGTTGACCCGCGCTCCGGGTTTCAGGGTGTGCAGGTTGGTAGCTCTGTAGGTGTGCGGGATAATGGCAATCTCAACGCGCGGAAGATCCAGACGGGCGACGGTAAGACTGATGCCATCGACGGTGATGGAGCCTTGCGAGATGACCTGCGAGGAGAGATGGTCCGGGATCTCCACGATGAGGCGCCAGTCGGTTGTGGCCAGATCCTTGTGGAGCGGAAGCAGGGAGACCAGCGATCCAGTGGCATCCACATGGCCCTGTACAACGTGTCCACCCAGCGGAGAGCCCGCAGGAGTGGGTAGTTCAAGATTGACCGTGGCTCCGAAGGTGCTGTCGCCGAGGTTGGTTCGGGCCAGGGTTTCCCCGGCCAGGTCAGCGGCAAAGTGGTCGTCCTCCGGGAGCGGGATCGCGGTGAGGCAGACGCCGTTGACCGCGATGCTGTCGCCAGTGCGCCAGCGGCCGCTGAGCGCCGGCGCGGCGATGACCAGCCGGGTGGCACCCTCGCCAGGGGTGATGGAGACGACCGTGCCCGTAGTTTCGATGAGTCCGGTGAACATAAGAAGAGTATAGAGAATGGGTGACCTCGGCTTTAAGGCCGGGTCAAGCGACGCCAGCCCATGGATCGTGGAGGTAGCCGGAGATACGGACGTCCTCGCCGTTTGGGATGAGATCCGTCGAGAAGCTGACGCGATCCGCATGTGTCAGGCGTTGCTGCAAAGTGTGGGAGGAGCCGAAACCGGAGGCGAAGGAAACCGCGTCGCAACCCAACTCGATCATGCTGTAGTAGAGAACGACGCGATCGACCAGGTCGGCGGAGAGAAAACTTGCGTTGACCTCGGAGCCCGCCTCGACCAGGACACTGAGGATCTGGCGTTTAGCAAGCTCGCTGAGCACAGCATCGAGATTCAGATGCTGATGGAGGGTAGGGATGGAGAGAACATCTGCGCCGTGACCGGTGAGGGCAGCGGAGCGGGCGGAGAGCGTGGCGCTGGCATTTCTGAACCGGGTAGGGTCTTGGGCGTGGAGAATTAGCAGGCTGTCGGCGTCAGCCGTGACGAGATGGGAATCTGGGGGCGTGCGCAGTTCGCTGTCCAGAACGACGCGCAGCAGGGGGCGGCGGCGCGGGAGCCCGGTGCGGTCAGTGAGGGCGGGGTTGTCAGCCAGGATAGTGCCAATGCCCGTGAGAAGGGCGTCGGAGGCGTGGCGCAGGAGTTGAGCATCAGCGCGCGCGGCTGTGCCGGTGATCCAGTGGGGAGCTTTGGCGGTACGGGTGGATGGAGCAGGAGCGAGCTTGCCATCGGCAGAGAGAGCGGCTTTGAGCGTGACGAAGGGGCGCCGTTTCTGGATGAAACGGGCGAAGGCATCGTTGAGTCGACGGGCCTGCTGGGCTAGCGGATGGCACGGGTCAAGGAGGGTGACCTCAACGCTGGCGGCATGGAGAAGGGCGAGTCCCTGGCCGCGAACTAGAGGGTTGGGGTCCACCGTCGCAACCACGCAGCGCTGGATGCCGGAGGCGATGAGGGCGTTGGCACAGGGACCTGTGCGGCCCTGGTGGCAGCAGGGTTCGAGCGTGACGTAGGCGGTGGCTCCGCGAACGCTGCGGCCCGCGGCGGAGGCCCGCTTGAGCGCGACGATCTCGGCGTGATCGCGCTCGTCAAAATGGTGCGCGCCTTCGCCGAGGAGGAAGTTGTCACGGGTGAGGACGCAGCCAACGGTGGGATTGGGGCTGGCGAAGGCCGCGGCCTGCTGCGCGAGGTTGAGGGCTTGCGCGAGGTGGATCTCGTCCTGGGGCGTGAAAGGCATCTGAGATCAGCATAGCTGCATTCACCGTAGCTGCAATCATCGCTCGGTTCGGCGCCGGCGGAAGCGACGTGACCATCGAAACGCACGATTCGACTGGGCTTGATCGTGCTCGGGTGATCCATACGGCTTTCCGATGCAGAATCAGCGGCGCTCGGTGGGCGCATTGGACTAATTCAGAAGGGAGTCGACGAAGACTTCGGGGTCGAAGGGGATGATGTCTTCGAGCTTCTCGCCAATGCCGGCATAGCGGACGGGAAGGCCCAGATCCTGCGCGATGGCGACGACGATACCGCCTTTGGCGCTGCCGTCCAGCTTGGTGAGGACAATGCCGGTGACATGCGCGGCCTCCGTGAAGAGACGAGCCTGCTGGAGGCCGTTCTGGCCCGTGGTGGCATCGATGACCAGCAGGGTCTGATGCGGTGCTCCGGGCAGCAAGCGCTCAGCGGTGCGGCGCATTTTGTCCAACTCTTTCATGAGGTCGGACTTGGTGTGCAGGCGTCCGGCGGTATCCACGATCAGCTTTCCGATGGAGCGGGCTTTGGCCGCAGTCAGTGCGTCAAACAGGGCCGCGGAGGGATCGCCGCCCTGGCGGGTGCGAATCAGATCGACAGAGGAACGTTGCGCCCAGACTTCCAACTGCTCGATGGCGGCGGCACGAAAGGTATCGGCAGCGCAGAGGAGCACTGTGTTGCCCTCGCGGCGGTATAGCGCGGCCAGCTTGCCGCTCGTCGTGGTCTTTCCCGTGCCGTTGACGCCTACCATCATGATGACTTCGGGTGGAGATGAGGGGTGCGCCACAGGCGTCTCCACGGAGCGAAGGATGCGGAGGATCTCCTCCTTGAGGAGAAGCTTGAGCGCAGCGCCGTCCGCGATGCCGTGCTGGAGGGCGCGGTCACGCAGCACCTGGAGAATCTGATTGGTGGTGGTGGACCCGATATCACAGGACAACAGGGCCACTTCCAGGTTGTCGAGCGAGGCTTCGTCCACCTCGCGCGTCAGGGCGATGACGGAGGCCAGGGAGTTGGATAGCGACTCGCGGGTACGGGCGACGGCCCTCTTCATGCGCGCGAACAGACCACCGGGCATGGCGGCATCCGGCGCCGGAGATTGTGGTGTTGTGGGTTCCTGAGTCTGGGTGCCGGAGGGTGGGTTATCGCGCTTGCCGAAGATTGAAAAGGCCATTGTTTCCAGTTTAGCGGAGCGGGTGCTACTCGATGCGCCCCGGCCGGGCCATGAGTTCTCCGATGGCGACCAGGGGGGATTTGCCGTGGTGGAGGATGGCCTCCACTTGTTCGGTGATCGGCATCTCCACGCCGTGGCGGCGAGCCAGACCAAGCGCGGCAGCCGTGGTCAGGATGCCTTCAGCCACCTTGCCATTGAGTTCCGCGATCACTTCATGGAGCTTTTTGCCTCGGCCGAGTTCCATACCCACAGCACGGTTGCGGGACAGGCCACCGGTGCAGGTCAGCACCAGGTCACCGATGCCGGAGAGGCCGGACATGGTCTCTCGGCAGCCTCCGCAGGCCATGGTAAGACGGGCAATCTCAGCGTTGCCGCGGGTGATGAGCGCTGCGGTAGCGTTATGCCCGAGCTCCAGGCCCGTCACCACCCCGGCGGCCACGGCGATGACGTTCTTGAGCGCCCCGCCAAGTTCTGTGCCAACCACATCCTGGTTGCGGTAGGCGCGCAGGGAAGCGGAGCTGAAGTCGTCCTGCAAACGCTTGCCCAAAGCCGGATCTTCGATCGCCACGGCAATGGCGGTGGGCATGCCTGCGGCAACTTCATAGGCGAAGGAGGGCCCCCCCAGGGCGCCGATGGGGTTGGCGGGGGCGTACTCGAAGATGATCTGCGACATGCGCAGGAAGGTTCGCTCCTCAATTCCCTTGCTGGCCGATAGCAGCACCTGGTGAGGGCGGAGCAGGGGAGCCAATTGCATCATGATGGAGCGTAGTGCCTGCGAGGGTGTTACGCACAGCACCAGATCCGTACCGGCAACGGCTTGTTCCATGTCGTGGGTGATGTGCAGGCCGGGGGGAAGAGCAAAACCAGGCAGATAGCGATCATTGACGAAGCTCTCTGCCAGTTGCAGGGCGTGGTCGGGGGAGTGCGCCCAGAGGCTGAGTTGGTGACCGCCATGGCGAGCCAGAGAGATGGTAAGCGCGGTTCCCCAGGCGCCTGCCCCGATGACGGCGATGCGGCTCATGGGTTGGCCCTTTTGGTCGGGGAGTCAGTATCGTCTGTATCCGCCGCGGCAGCGCTCTTTTTGATGCCCAAGCGGTTTTCCGTGCCGCGTAGCAGACGGGTGATGTTGGCCTGATGCTTGATGACGGTGAGCAACGCGATGACGCTGAGCCCAACGAGCAGGACAGTAGAACGTTGATGCTGGAGCAGCAGCGCGAATAAAGGGATGGAGAACGCTGCGAGGACGGAACCGAGAGAGACGTAGCGGGTGATGGCGACGACGAAGGCAAAGACTCCGGTGGCTGCCAGGGCCACCATCGGCGTAAGCGCCAGGAAGACTCCGAGCGCCGTGGCGATTCCCTTGCCGCCGCGGAATCGCAGCCATACAGGGAAGATGTGACCGGCTACAGCGGTTACAGCAGCAGCTACGGCCAGCGTGGAGGGGCCGTGAGCCGTCGGCGGTGCAAGATGGGTGGCGAGAAAGACGCTGAAATAGCCCTTGAGAGCGTCACAAAGCAGAGTTAGCAGGCCCAGGGAGGTTCCCCCAGCGCGGGCCACGTTCGTAGCGCCGATGTTGCCACTGCCAACGGCGCGAACATCCTCTTTACGCAGAACCCGGACCAGAAGATAGCCGAAGGGGATGGAGCCGAGCAGATAGGCCGTTGCGAGGGTCAGGAGCCAGAGGATCATGGTCTTCGAAGATGAGTGTAGCAGCCCGGAATACCGGCTTCATGCGCAAACGCAGCGGCAAAGCACACACTAGCGATGCTTGGCCACGGGGATCTACAGAAGGCGCCGGCGAAGCATCTCCAGAGCGTGTTGGGCGGCCCAGAGACGAATGCGCTCGCGGCTCCCATGGATGTTGAGTTCCTTGACTTGAGTTTCTTTGCCGTCCGTAAGAGCAATGTACACCAGGCCGACGGGCCGTTGAGCGTCTTTGCCGCGTGGAGGGGTGGGGCCTGCGATGCCGGTGACGCTGAGGGCCAGGGAGCTGCCGATGCGGCGGCGGATTCCTTCCGCCAAGGCGCGGGCCACGGCTTCAGAGACCGCGCCGTGCTCGTCGATGAGATAGGCGGGAACGTCCGCCAGTGCTGTCTTGCTACGGTTGGAGTATGCGACGGCGCCGCCCAGAAAGACCCTTGAGCTATTGGGAACGGAGGTGAGGCGTTGACCGATGAGACCCCCGGTACAACTCTCGGCGATGGCCAGGGTATGACGGCGGACGCCGAGCATCAAGAGAACGACTTCCTCGAGCGATTCCCCGTTGGCGGAAAAGACGTCGTCGCCCATCTCCCGGGAGACCGCGTCGGCAACGGCCTCCACGCGCGCTTCAGCTTCCGCCAAAGTGGGCTTGACGCAGGAGAAGTGAAGCTGAATCTCCGCATTGCCGGCAAGGATCGTGGTCTGGACATCAGAGAACTTCTTGTAGATGGGCGCGCTCCGGGCGTCCACGTGGCTCTCCGGGATCAGCGTCATGCGCAGTTGACGGCGGGCAAGGTGGTTCGGGGGAAGCGCGGCGGTCAAGCGCGGCTTGCACTCGGAGTCGAAGATTGGCTGAAGTTCAGCCGGGGGGCCGGGAAGAAGAGCGACGAGTCTGCGGCGGCCGTTGAAGATAACCTCCAGCCACTGGCCGGGAGCGCTGCCGTTGCGGTTAGGGAGAATGGTAGAACCATGGATATGGTCCGCCTGGCGGCGGTTGTTCTCCGTCATCTGCATGTTGCGGGCAGCGAAGCGCTGCTGCAGTTCGTCCAGAAGGAGTTGGTCACGTTCGAGAGGAAGATGCAGGGCCTGCGCCACGCACTCCCGGGTGAGGTCGTCTTCTGTAGGACCAAGACCGCCGGAGAGAAGCACGATGTCGGCGCGGTTAAGGGCGATCTCGACGCTGAAGGTAAGCTGCTCGCGTTGATCTCCAACGATGGTTTTGAAAGCCACTGTCACACCCAGCTCATTAAGGCCGGCGGTGAGATATAGGGAGTTGGTGTCCTGCCGGTACGGCGTAAGCAACTCGGAGCCAACGGCGATGATCTCGGCAAGCATTTGTTTCCATCGTATCGTGACCGGCTCTCTCAGCTCTGCGGAGGATGAAAAAGGGGTGAATCGGGCGCCACGGAGAGAAGGCTCAAGCGCCTGACGGTTTTCCTGCCTCGTCGGCTGGAGTAAGTGTTCAGCAGGTGCGTCGGCGAAGCTCTGGCAGGCGGAGGAATTTTCGAAGCGCTGTTGCTGGGCAACAAACCGCTAGTCTTTTCGGCTTTTTGATGGATGAGTCCCGTCCCAAGGGCGGGGAACCCATGGACGGGAAGGTAGGGTCTCTCCGGGTGAAGTGTGGCCGATCCTCCGGCAAAAATTAAGCACAAAAAGGCGGAGATTTGCACAGAAATTTTTGTGTTGCAAAGCTCCGCTTTTGTGCGAGGATTCATTGCAACGGAGGAGAGATCTTCCAGAGAAGAGAGAAGAGTCAGAGGCAGCGAGGCTCGGACGCGAGGCTCACTTTGGGCAACCAAAGGCAAACTGGCAAAGACAAGGCTCGCAGACTTTGACGCCGAGAAGGAACGATGGACAGATGGGCTAGCCCGGAGGTCCAAAGGGACGACGAAGCCGTCAGGGAATGACCTGGGACCGAAGCCAGATCTTCGAGAGATTCGGATCGCAGAAGGGCGGGTTCTCGAAAGGGAGCTCGCCCTTTTGCATTGTGCGTTAGGGGTGAATTTTTCGGTGGGAGAACGTCTTGCACTCTTCCATCTGGTGGCGGCCGGGAGCAGCGACGGCAGCTCCTGAGTACGGCCGCTCCTGAGTCTTGCCGGTTTTGGATGGCCGGCTCGAAGCAGCCGATGATTGCTGGTCGCGGCGACTTCCGGGATTTAGGGTTTCAGCAGCAGCGTCAGAGCAGCGGCAGGCCCTGAATGCCCAGGTCGGCGTGATAGATGGTGGAGTTTGTGGCCAGCGCGGCGCAGCCGTCATCCAGAAAAGA
>DAHWOF010000098.1 GCA_027335345.1 Granulicella sp.
CGAGGCATGGGACAACCTGCGCATTGCAAGGCCTGAAGAGAGGGCGCCATGGATTGCCGGCTATCGTTGGCCGATCTATTTCTTTGTGGCTGTAGCTTTCTGGAATCTGGTGGGCGCTGGGCTGTTCGGTTTTCTCATCAATCCCCCTATCTCCCTCTATTACGTGCAGGGTCTCAACCTCACGCCGCTCCACGGCCATACCGCGCTGTTCGGCGTCTACGGAATGCTGGGCCTTGGCCTAACGCTCTTTTGCCTGCGTGTGCTGAGCCCCAGCCGTCCGTGGAAACAGGGAGCGTTGAAAATCTCCTTTTGGTGCCTCAATGTTGGCTTGAGCCTCATGTCCCTTCTCAGCTTGTTGCCGGTCGGTCTGCTGCAAGCCTGGGCGTCCATCCAGTATGGCACGTGGTACGCGCGTTCGGCCGGGTTCATGCAGTCTGGAACAATGCAGACTTTGCGCTGGATGCGTGTGCCGGGAGACGTTGTCTTTTCCGTTGGCGCAGCGATGTTTGCGTGGTTCGTGCTTGGGCTTTTGACCGGGCACTCCTATGCCGATCAGCCTCCCACTGGCCGGAAGATCCCTCTCCAAGGGGAGGGGGAAGAGAGCGAAGCGGCGCTGGCAGGCCGCTGACTCATTGCAAACCATGCGGCGCTTTCGATAATGGTGATTGCAGGTCTCATGCGCCGCCCAGGTCTGGATCGAGAAGGAGAATCAAATGAAACGTTACTACAGCGAAGAAGAATCCCTCACTGTGCTCCCGGAGCTGGATCAGCCAGTGTTGCAATCCGATCTTTCTGCGGAGATCGAGAATCTGCGGCTTGCAGAGACTTGGCAGCGAAAAATGGGGAGGAGCTCCAAGACGCTGCTGAACTCTCCAGCCTGCGGCATCCTGCTCATTGCCATGAAACAGAACTCGGAGACGAAGAAGCACTGCGTAGACGGGAGGATCACGGTTCAGGTCTTGGCCGGTCGATTGAGGTTAAAACTGCCGGATCGGTTGGTTGAACTTCCGGCTGGCCATCTGCTGACGATCGATCGCGGTATTGAGCATGACGTTCATGCAGCGGAGGAGAGTGCCTTCCTGCTCACCATGTGTTGGCACGGAGGCGCTCGCAACTCCGCCCTGCGCGGCTGATGGGCCGACAGAGCCTTTCAGAATCTTCCGGCCGCGGATCCCTCCAGCAAGATCCGCGACCCTAGAAGAAAGATCTCCGCCCGACCGCCGTGGGCGGCCGTTCCGCCGATGCGAGAGAGGAAGAGGATTATGGAATACTTGTTCTTTGCCGATCTGCTACACGAGTTCACACTGCCTGAAAAGGGAATCATCAGCCGCGTCCTCCGTAAGGACGACCGGGTCAACATCACGCTCTTTGGCTTCTCGGCAGGGGAGGCGCTCTCGACACATTCGAGTCCAGCGTCGGCCACCCTTTATCTCCTAGAGGGAGAAGCTGAAGTCCAGCTCGGAGACGACAGGATTGAGGCCCGGCAAAGTTCCTTAATTTACATGCCCCCGATGCTGCCTCACGGGATCTCGGCGAAAACCGCCCTTCGTATGTTGCTGGTTCAGGTGAAAGACAGATCCCAATAGCGCGAATCGCGGACCTGGCGCAAGACACAGCCATGGAGCATGATGTCATGAGACGGACCGCAGTTGCGATTCGGCATGTGCCCTTTGAGGACCTTGGTACGTTCGAGGCCGTGTTGCAAGAGATGGGCTATCAGGTCCGTTACTGCGAGTCGGGAACGGATGAGCTGCCGGACCCAGTCGACGGAGCAGATTTGGCGGTGGTGCTGGGTGGTCCGGTGGGGGTTTATGAGACGGAAGCGTATCCCGAGATGGCCGCCGAGCGCAGATGGGTGGAGACCCGGATGGAGGCGCGCAGGCCCATCGTGGGCATCTGTCTGGGGGCGCAGTTGATGGCCGCAGCCCTGGGCTCCGCCGTCGAACCTATGGCGCGAAAGGAGATCGGCTTTGCGCCGTTGGAACTTACCGAGGCCGGCAAGCGTGGTCCGCTGCGGCATCTGGAGGGGATCTCCGTGCTGCATTGGCACGGAGACAGCTTCGCAACTCCGGCGGGGGCCGAGCGCTTGGCGGCTACGGGTTTGTGCCGCGACCAGGCCTTTGCCCTGGAAACCTGGGCGCTGGCATTGCAGTTTCATGCGGAAGTGGATGGAGGGAGCGGGTTCGAGCGCTGGCTGCTGGGCCACGCCGTCGAGCTGGCTGGGGCAGGAGTCGACCCACGCGAGTTGCGTCGGCAAGCGGCGCGTTGCGCAGACTCTCTGCGCCGAGCGGCGCGGACGATGTTTGCGGAGTGGTTGTCGGGCGTCTTCGGCCTTTAGTTTCGTGTTGTCCGCAGTTGCCGGTGCTGCTTCAGGTTGCCCGCCGACGGAGGGAATCGAGCTCCGATCTGGCATGCGGAGCGAAGAAGGAGCAGGGAGATGATTCAGGTCAAGCGAGCTTACGAGCCGCCGGGCAAAGACGATGGAGAGCGCTTCCTGGTCGAACGGCTTTGGCCGCGCGGCATCAGGAAAGAGAGCTTGAATGTGGATGCCTGGCTCAAAGAGGTTGCGCCCAGCACCGCCCTCCGACAGTGGTTTCAGCACGATCCTGCGAAATGGGGTGAGTTTCGCAAGAGATACTTCCGTGAGTTGGAGGATCATCCGGAGGCTTGGGAACCTCTGCTCGCGCGGGTGCGCAGCAGCCGGGTGACCCTTGTCTACAGCGCGCGCGACAGCGAGCGGAACAGCGCGGTGGCGCTCAAAGAATTTCTCGAAAAAAGATGCGGAGTGAGGAACAAGAGCTGATCGCCCAGGGCGATTCTGCGGACACGACGGCTCGGCTCAACCTGGAGTTAAAGAGCGAAGCGGACCTGCGCGGGAGGATCAAATCGGTATTATCACCGGCTCTTCATCACCTGCCGCATTTGTGGCTGAGCCTGGCATCGCCTCTTAGCTCTCCAGCCCTCATTCCGGCCGCCTGTCCCAGGCCGGAGCATCCGGCATGGCTCTTCCCACAATCCACTGGTCCAACAGCGCGGCCAAACCAATCGCCAGCCAATACGCTGCAATGTTTTTGAATGAGAAGTATTTTCCCAGCAAGATGCGGCCGGCCGGCGTGCTGCGAAAGGCGTCCGTTGCCGCTGTGTGCCAGAGGCGGCTGAACTCCAGAATGGCTGCTGCGGCGGCCGCGGTGACTCCCAGGGCCGCGCTGCTTCGCTGCGGCATCCATGCTGCGATGAACCAGTACAAAGCCATTGCCCACAGCACGGATCCTCCGTATTTGAAGAAGAAGGCGGAGAGCCCCAGGGGGGCCATGCGTACGGCTAGCCCCACAGGGATGGTCATCAGCAGGATCAGCCCATAGGCGCTTCGGCGGCTCGGCAGTTTCATCATCGGCGCTCGATCTTTTCCGGAGCGATCGCTCCAATTGACTTGTCCAGAGAAGTTTGCCTAGTGGGTCTACTCCTGCTTGCGCTGCTTTTGGTAACTTCATCCTTCAGGGTTTAGTCTGATCTGGACAGACCATCCAACAGGAGAATGATTGCATATGAAATCCTTTGGCTTCGCCGCACAGAGCAAAACCGCGCCTCTGACTCCCTTTCATTTCGATCGCCGCGAGCCGGGGCCCGATGACGTGGTGGTGGCCATCGACTACTGTGGCATCTGCCACTCGGACATCCATCAGGTCCGCGACGAGTGGGGTGGATCGATGTATCCCATGGTTCCGGGCCATGAGATCGTCGGCCGGGTCTCTGCAGTCGGATCCCAGGTGACGGGTTTCAAGCCGGGCGATCTGGCCGGCGTGGGCGTTACCGTCCAGACCTGCATGGCTTGTGAAAACTGCAAAGCCGGCGCTGAACCCTACTGCACCAAGGGAATGGTGGGAACGTACAACGCGAAGACCTATGCCGGCGAGGTGACTTATGGAGGCTACTCGGACGTCATCGTTGCGCCCCAGCACTACGTTTACACCATATCGCCGGAGCTGGATCTGGCCGCAGTCGCTCCGCTGCTCTGCGCCGGCATCACGACCTACTCTCCTCTGCGCCACTGGAAGGTGGGCCCCAACAAAAAGGTTGGAGTGGTCGGGCTCGGAGGCTTGGGTCACATGGGCCTCAAGTTCGCCCACGCGATGGGCGCTCACGTGGTACAGTTCACCACCTCGGAGAGCAAGGCGGCGGATGCGCGCCGGCTCGGGGCGGATGAAGTGATTCTGAGCAAAGACGAGTCGGCGATGGCCCGGCATGCCGGCAGCTTTGACTTCATCCTGGACTGTGTTTCCGCAACGCATGACCTGAACGCCTATCTGAACCTTCTGCGGCTGGACGGAACGCTCTGTCTGGTAGGTTTGCCCGATCATCCGCAGGCCGTCGCGCCGTTCTCGCTGGTGACCAACCGCCATTCTCTCTCCGGGTCAATGATCGGCGGCATGAAAGAGACGCAGGAGATGCTGGATTATTGCGCCGAGCAGAAGATCGTCGCAGACATTGAGCTGATCGGTTACGACCGCCTGGAAGAGGCCTATGACCGGGTGGTCAAAGGAGATGTCAAGTACCGCTTTGTGCTGGACGGCAAGACTCTGAAGAGATAAGGCCCGCGTATCCGGTTACTGCAACCGGATACGCAGAGCCTGTTCTGGCTGGAGATATCCCTTCTTCCGGAACCACTCCTCCATGGCCGCGCCAAGCTTATCCATGGGCACGCGGTTGCCGATCTCCAGCACGCCATCGGCAACCGGCAGGGTGTCGTCGAAGACGGCGTCGTTGGTGAAGTTGCGCATGGCGAAGTTGTCCAGCCATTGGATGGGGCACGGCGCAAGGTTGCCATCCAGTCCCCCATACTCCACCCGCACGCGGCGCTCGAACATCTGGCCCTTTCGCGATCTAGACGAACTCAAGAAACATGGGATGATCGACGACGAAGGCTCGGGACGCGTCTGACAGGCGGCCCGTGGCCGGATCATGGGTGAAGACGGTCACCGTGGATGTGCCCTGATTGGCGCAGAGCAGCCATCGCCGCGATGGGTCGAACGCGAAGTGCCGGGTAAGGCCGCCGCCGGTAAAAATGCGCTGCGCTTCAGTCAACAGGCCGGTAGCTGCATTCACGTGGTACACCACCAACGAATTCTCGCCACGTGTATTGGCGTAGACAAATCGGCCATCCGGGCTGACCGAGATCTCGCAGGCGATACTCTCCGGCAGTGCAGCTTGCGAAGCCAGGGTGGAGATGACGCTCCCTTGCCGCAGCACCGGAGCCGGTAGACCGTTGCTTACATTCCAGTCGTACAGGTCGATGGTGCAATCCAGCTCATGGATGCAGTAAAGCCACAAGCCATTGGGGTGAAAGACAACGTGCCGTGGGCCCGAACCTGCGCGGGTGGCTACGCGCACCGGAGCCTCGACGGGCTGTGCCGCGCCCGGATGGATGGGGAAGATCTCGATGGCGTCTTCGCCCAGGTTGCAGACCAGCACGAAGTGGTTGTCCGGCGAGAGGGTCGCGGAGTGCAGATGCGGGGCGTCCTGGCGGTCTGGCTTTGGTCCGGCGACTCCGCAGGCCGGATTCTTGTCGCAGGCAAAGAAGGCGGCATTGCGCATGGCGCCGTCAGGGGCAAGGTTGAAAGCGGCAAAGCTGCCTCCGCCGTAGTTGGCCACGAAGGCGGTCTGCCCGGTCGCATCCACGGAGACAAAGCATGGTCCATTTCCATCGCTGCTCACCCGGGACATGGGGGTCAGCGCCGCGGTCTCGCGGTCCAAATGGAAGCTGGACAACGCGCCGTTTCCCACCGGCACTTCATTCACCGCGTACAAAATCGGGTATCGGGGATGCATGGCCAGATAGGTAGGATGATCCGTAGCCGCTGCCGGCTGAATCTCGCTCAGTTCACCGCGTTCGGCATCCCATCTTGCGCGAAAGATTCCCTTGGTCGTGTCCGTACCCAGAAGCAGCCATCGAGGAGTTGCCGGGCCGGGGCCCTCAAGGGCGCCGGCCACCGCTCGCAGAGCAAAGGGAAGTGGCGGGAAGGACCGGAGAATCTGCCGTCGCGTGGGCCGGGATTGCATTTGGTCTGCGCCTCCAGGGAGATTCGGGCGGAGTTTGAAGCCGCGGTGGAGCTTGGTCTACAGGGTCTTGGCCGGCATCTGTGGCTCGCCAGGCAGCTTGTAGTGGAACTCTTCGGAATGGGTTCCCGGACCGATGACCGGCAGAGAGGGAAGATTGGCGGTATGGCCAGCCTCCTCCACTACGGCGGCAACGTGTTGCAGTACCTCATCGACGCTCATGGTGTACATCTCGCGACCGTTGTCATAGCCGCTCTCGATGGCCTGCTTCAGGTACCGGCCTGCGGCCTGCGCGGCCAGGTAGTCAGTGATCACCTTTCCGTTGCGGCGCTTCTGCTCGACCCAGGCCTGGTTGGGCATGGCGATCCATACAGGCTTTCCATTTACCGCGAAGCGGACGTCGGTGGCGTCTGCATGGCGGGTCGCAATGGCCACCACGGTGCCCTTCCAGACACAGTGCAGCTTCTCTGCGGTCCAACGGTCGGTGACTACGAAGTCTTCATACATGGCTCTTTCAGGGTAGACGCTGGGTCTTGCGCTAGGCAAGCCACAGGCCAGGAGTTCGCCGGTTTGCGCCAGGCGCCGGCGCCGAAACGCCATCAAATCGGCCTCTTCTTTTGATTTATAATCATCCTCGCCCCGTTCGGTATCCTTCATCCAGAACGCTTTCCAAGGAGTTCCGACTGTTCGCTTTCCCTTCTCATCAGTCGATAGATCCGTCTGGCGGCTTGATCTTCAGCCTATATTTCGCCCTGATTTCCCGAAGGAATCTCCCTTGCGCAGACCTCTGCTCCCATTTCTCTTGCTCTCTCCATTGCTCCTGACTCCATCTGCTTCGGCCCAGACTGCGGCCCTGACTGCGGCCAAGACTGCGGCGAAACCCAAAGCCGCAACTCCCTCTGATGTTCTGATCTTTGCCAACGGGGACCGCCTTACCGGCAAGCTGGAGAGTGTTACTGCCGGTAAAGTCATCTTTGATAGCGACATGGCCGGCAAAGTCACCATCTCCATCGATAAGATCAAGGAACTGCGCTCAGGAGCCCAGTTCGCTCTTCTCCGCAAAGGTGTGATCGTTAAAAAGCAGACCGTTCCGGAGGGGTCTGTCGAGGTAGCGGGGGGGAAGCTGAAGCTAACCCCCGCGCAGGGCCAGCCTCCGGCCATTGTCCCGGCCAGTCAGGTGAACTATCTGATCGACCGCGCCTCCTTTGACAAGACGATCAGCCAGCCGCCCGGCTTCTTCGGCGGATGGACAGGCACTCTCACGGGCGGGGCCAGCGTAGAGCGCTCCACGACTAGCGGAACCACTCTGAACGCCAGCGCGGCCCTGGTCCGCGCTGTTCCTACGGTCTCCTGGATGGACCCCAGAAACCGCACCATTTTCAATATCAGTGAGAGTTACGGCAGTCTGTCTACCCCGGTCATTCCGCCCACAGTCCCACCTTCACCGCTCAGCGTGGTGGTCACCAGCATCTTTCATGCAGGGCTGGAGCGGGATGAGTACCGTTCTCCCCGACTCTTTGTTCTGGGGCATACCTCCTTTGATCACAACTTCGGCCAAGGCCTGGAGCTTCAGCAGGTGTACGGCGGCGGTTTTGGCTATACGGCTTTCAAAAACGCCAAGCAGGAGCTCGATCTCAAGCTAGACATGCAGTATGAGAAGCAACAGTACTTTTCCTCCACCAGCGACGGAGTCACCACGACCACGCCTCCGGTGAACCTCATCGGATCCACGTTGTTTGAGGGTTACACCCGCCACATGGCGCATAAGGTTCTGTTTACGGAGTCCGCCAGCGTTCTACCCGGATGGAATATCTTGAGTGATTACTCGGCAAACCTGACTGCGGCGCTGACCATACCGGTCTACAAGCATCTGAGCGCAACGGTTTCCGTGGATGACGCCTTTCTTAACGATCCGGCGCAATATTACAAAAAGAACTCCTTCCAGTTCATCAGCGGGGTAACCTACGTCCTACCGTAGGCTCTGGGGCCGGAGGGCAGGGAGCCTGAAGGGAGAAAGTGGATTCCCAGGTGGAAGGCCTCCCGGATATGACGCCGGAGGAGCCTCCCTTTCCCCTTCCAGCGGCCCGGGATGTTCTAATGGCATTTAGGTGCAAACAGCCTGCGATGTTCTAATGGAAGGATGCATGCCTGCCATCCCGGTTGGCGGAGTTCGCCCTCCCTGTCCCGATTGGCAGATAGCGCCTGTTGGGCGCCGTGACGGGAGCCGGGACCCAGCAAGAGATCTTCAGGAGTTCAGAGTCGATGTTTGATGTGCGGAGATGGAAAGTAAAGTTGGTTCTCTCAAGTTTGGCAACTTGTCTGCTGGCTGGGGCGCTTGTGCCGGCGACAGCCCAGACTGAAAACGAGAAGAAAAAGAAGAAACACGAGAGCCAGGAGAGCCAAGCCCTTCGCGAGACGAACGCGACTCGGCTTGCGCGTATTCGCCACGATACGGAGCAGACCTACTCTTATCGCTATGAAATCATCGGCGGGGGTGGTTTGCTACGCTTCCGCAGTGGCGAGTTTCTGCAGCGAAACAATGAGATTACCTGGGCTTCGGCCTTCAACTACTATCTGAACCGCAGGCTCGCTCTGGTGGGCGACGCGCGAGGCTCGTTCGGCAACGCTCGCGCCTATACTGGCATCACCAACCCCTATGGCGTCTACCGGCCCCAGATCAACGAGTACATGTTCATGGGCGGAGTCAGCTACCGCTTTTACGCCAAAGAGAAGTACGCGGTGAGCGTTCAGGCGCTCGGTGGCGACGTCTGGGGTGTCTTTAGCGGCGGCAGCAAAGGAATTCCTTCCACGCTGATCGGCCTCTGGCGCAGCGACCAGCGTCCGGTGTTCTCCGGCGGCGTCAGCCTGGACTATAACCTGACTCCAAATTGGGCAGCGCGGTTTACTCCTACCTGGGTTGGAACCAACTTTATTGGCCCCACAGGCGCCGGCATCCAGAGCAACCTTGGTTTCAATATTGGTGTTCTGTATCGTTTTGGTCATCGCTGAAGCTTCTCTGGTGGCGATGGACCCTGAAACCTGGCGCGGTTGAGACGATGCGGCTTGCCGAGACTCGCCGTCCGGGCGATGCTTCTGATCTCCTCGCAACTCCCCAGTCGCCCAAGGCCTGGGTGGCCGCCGACGAGCCATGATGAAGGGCTCTGCGATGGGCCGACCCACCGATCACTGCCTGAAGCGGGACTGGAGGTAAAATAACCTTATGTCCAAAGGCTGGGAATCCAAGGGAACCGAGGAGCAGCAGGCGGAGGCGGAGCGTAGGGCAGAATCGAGTTCGGCTGGTTCATCGAGCCCCGCTTCTTCCGGCTCGATATCGGAGTTGGAGGCCAAGCGCGCCGAGTTGGCGCGCGCTGAGGCGGAACGTCGACGCCGCGTGCAATCTCTGGAACTCCAGCGCGAGCGGGTTTTGTCGGAGCGCACCTCAAATCCTCACCGCCGCAGCGCTCTGGAGTTGGCTCTGGCCACGATCGAGCGTGAGTTGGAACAACTCGGCTGGTCGATCAAGATCTGACGTTCAGCGTTGTCTCTGCGGATGGCCCCCTGCATGGGAGCAGCTGTGCGAGGACACCGCAGCGCCATGGGGAGACGCTCACGGCGCCGGCGCTCTGGCGAACATCTCCGAAATCATGCGGAGAGAACGGTTTCGGGATAGAGCATTTCTCCTGTAGGTGTAGCTGGGGTTTCGACACCGATGGGCGTTTTCCACCAAAGAAAACGCCACCGCGCGCCCGCTGCGGGATACCCAACAACAGGAGAAATGATCGAGATCCACCAGCTTTCAGTGTGTTCCGGATAGCTGCTTGCTGTTGATCGCGGCGACTTGAAGGTGATGGTGGTCGGAGAACAGCCATCCTGGAACCGCTTTACCGGTCTTCGTCGTTGCCTGCGTTCTCATCCTTCAGCTTGCTGGCGATGTTGGACCAGACGGCGTCGCTAGGGTCACCCATGGGCTCGAAAAGGCTCTTGGCTTGCTCGGCGATGGTCTCCAGGTCGCGCACCAAGGCGGCGCAGTTGGCGTGTTGCCGGAAGAAGTTAGCGAAGCGGGGGTCGGAGCTGATGGAGCCGCCGCTGGCTTCAAAAAGTTCTGGAAGGTACTCTTCAAATTCGGCAGGGGTCATCGTATCGAGATTGATTGAGGCGAGGTCCTTCATCGCGATGCCTCCATCAGTCGGTTTTCAGGCTGCAGGTTTTGAGGGTCACGCAACAATTCGCGCAACCGCAGACGGGCTTTGTGGAGTTGCGATTTGCTGTTGCCCGTGGAGCACTCCAGCATGGTGGCGATCTCGTTGTGCTCAAAGCCTTCTACATCGTGGAGCACAAAGACCATCCGATACCCGGGAGGGAGCATGGCGACGGCTCGTTCCAGCGTCACCCGGTCCACGGAACCGGAGAGTTGGGTATCACGGGCGCCGAAGTCGCGCTTGGGCGCATCCTCTTCGGAGGGGTTGATGGTCTCTTCCAGCGAGACCAATTGCAATCCCTTCTTGCGCAGGTGCATCAGGACCAGGTTGACGGTGAGACGGTGCAACCAGGTGGAAAAGGCGCTCTCGCCACGGAAGCTGTCCAGCTTCCGGAAGAGATGAAGGAATGCCTCCTGGGTCATGTCCTCTGCCTCGGACACGTTGCCCAGCATGCGCAGGCAAAGGGTGTAGACACGCCGTTTGTGGAGAGCGTAGAGTCGCGCAAAGGCATCGGGGTCGCCCTTTTTGGCGCGCTCAATAGCGTCGGCTTCGCCGGCGATAGGAGCATTCCGCTTGAACAAGCCGGGGTTCGGTTCCGTCTGCATTCTGAGTTGGCCTTGAAGTTCCATAGATAGAGTCTGTCCGTTCCTGGCCAGATACGGCCTACAGATGGAACGGCACAGAAGTGCTTCCTTAACTGTAACTCTCCGCGCGAGCTTTACGATTCAGATGCTTGGACGAATCGAATCATCCCCAGGGTTGTCTTCGGCGCCTGCGCGGGAGAAGCTTATAGCTTTTTCGGTGCTGATGGGTCTTCTGAAGAGGGCTTACTGTGGCGTTTTCATTGGGGAAAACGCCCATAAACATCGAGGCGTTGGGATACATCTACATGGAAAAAGCTTTAGCTTCCCAGGAAGCGGGCATAAAGAGAGCGAGCCAGCCCGACGTCGGTGGTGCCCTGCACCAGTGCCCGTCCGTCAGGGAAGACGGTCAGGGTGTAGATGCTGTACGTAAAGCGCAGAAGCAGGCCGTTGGCCCGAGCGTTTCGAACCTCTTCCAGGCGCTCCAAGCGGCTCTTCAGAGCGGCCAGGTCGATCGGGTGCTGATGCTGATGGATCTGCACGGAGTTGCGTCCACACAGGGTGATATGAGGGCGCTGTTCGCCGGAGAGGGCGCGAAAGTTGCGCTGGTCACATACCTCGCAACCAGTGCGGGGGTTGCCAGTGGAGATCTCGGAGCGAGCCAGGGTCCCCTGCGCGTTGGGAGTCCAAAGATCGAAGGAGACCAGGGAGCGGCGCATCAGGTGCGGCTGATGGGTGAGATACTTCAGGGCCTCGGTCGCCTGGATGGAGGCGGCGAGGTTGACGGCGGTCGACAAGATGCCGGCCGTATCGCAGGTCTCCAGATTGCCTGAGGGCGCCGAAGGGAAGATGCAGGCCAGGCACGCCGTGGGATCGGCAGTCGGCCCTCGATATTCATATTGGCGCCGTGCGGTGTCCGCTTCCGCCTCACCCGGCTGAGCCTCGCCGGCTGGTTTGGGCAGGATGTTCATGGTGGCCGCATAGGCGCCGACGGCGGCGGCGTAGATCCAGGGACGGCCATCTCGGACGCAGAGGTCGTTGATCAGGTAACGGGTCTCGAAGTTGTCGGTGCAGTCCAGAACCAGATCCGCTGCGAGGAGTTGTGGGGCGTTCTGGGGCGCCAGGTCCGCGATGTGAGCTGTCACATGGATGCTGGAATTGATGCGGGCCAGATGGCGGCGGGCGGCTTCGGCCTTGGGCAGCGCCGCCAGGGCGTCCTCCTCGTCGAAGAGCGTCTGACGCTGCAGGTTGGATGGTTCCACAAAGTCCCGATCGATGAGAGTGAGATGTCCCACACCCGCCCGGGCGAGCAGACCCGCGGTGGCGGCTCCCGTGGCTCCGACGCCTACGATCGCCACATGAGCGTGGCCAAGGAGTTGCTGGCCGGCTTCTCCAACGCCGGGGAAGAGAACCTGGCGGGAGTAACGTTCGCGATCCCAAATGGCGGCATCCAACGCGGAACGCGCTTTGTCCCCAGCCGTCTCCGGTTTGATTGCCGCATTTGCGCTGGGATCCGAGTCTAAATTCGGGTTTACCCCGAGCATGCCTAGGGCGGAGGAGGAGGCGGACATATATCTGGAGTATACGGTTGCGAGGGGATCTTCAAGGGCTCCTGGAAACGCCTTCACGGCCCCATTTCTGCAAGATGGCAACGGTAAAATGAAAAGGATACGGGACTGTGGAAGAGGAGTGCTTTCGTCGTTTTGGGGTGCTGGCCGCCTCAGGATGGAGCATCGCAGAGGATTGGACGGCGGCATTCGATTTTGAGGGTTGAGAGGAAGGCGGCGTTGGCGCGGAGCGAGTGGTTGAGCGAGCGCGAGAGGAAGCGACGCCCCACGCGCCTGCTGGAGGTTGGGGGCCTGCGGGAATCTGTGCGCTCAGCCGGTCGCCGGAGGGTGAGGTTCTGGGCCATGGCGCTGGCGCTGGCATCGGTGGCGAGAGTGGCCGGCGCCTCGACCGCATCGAACGCGGCTCTCCCTGCTCAAAGCGTGCGAAACGCCCTCCCGGCACTGCACGTCAGCCTCTGGTCCAAGGCCGGCGCCACGGTGACAGCGGTCAAGTTTACTGGAGTCACCTTTCCCGCCGGCGATCCAATCTTCTCTCAACTCGAGCAGAAGGCTGGCCAGCCGCTAGACCCCGGCAAGGTGCGCGCCGACGAACGCCGGCTCTTTGCTACGGGGATGTATGTGGATCTCAGCGTTGACCTGGTGGTGTCTGGAAGCAGAGTGATCCTCGTGTATGCAGGTCAGCCACGTTACTTTGTGGGGCGAGTGACCATTGCGGGGGTGAATAACAGCCGGCTGGCGTCGCTGCTGGAGTTTTCCACGCGTCTGGATCCGGGCGCGCCGTTTTCTGATGGAGCCTTGGCGACCTCGGTGGAGGCGGTGAAAGAGGCCTTGGCTGAAAATGGATTCTTCGTTCCCTCGGTGACCATGCGAACCAGTGTGGATCCCGTTGCAAATCAGGTGAACGTTACCTTCACGGTGATCACGGGACCGCAGGCGCATATCGGATCGGTGACCGTCGACGGTCCGGACCCCGGACTGGATATAGCGACCTTCCGCCGCAAGGGACGCATGAACTGCGGCCGGTTTGCAACCATGTGGGATGATGCCTTACACCGCAAGTGCATATTGAGCGTGACCCGGGAGACGGTGAGCAACGCGCTCTCCGGAGTTCGCTCCTTCTATCAGAACGAAAACCGCCTGGAAGGAACCATCAGCCTGCGGCGCTCTGTCTATGGATCGTCCACCCGTCAGGTGAACTACGACTTTTATGCCAATCAGGGACCCAAGGTCGAGGTCACCGTAAATGGCGTCAAGCTCTCCCGTTCGCATATCAAGCTGCTGGTTCCCGTCTACGAAGAGGGAGCCGTGGATCGTGATCTGCTCAATGAAGGCATGTACAACATCAAGGACTACCTGCAACAGAAGGGATACTTCAATGTGACGGCCAAGGTGCAGTTGCTGGGTGGCGGAAGCGGAGATGTAAAGGTGCTCTATACCGTGCACACTGGTCGCAAGCACAAGGTGACCGCAGTCAACATTCGCGGCAACAAATACTTCGACAACAGCACCTTGAAAGCGCTGCTGCGAGTCAAAAAAGCCAATGCCTACCAGCGCAGCGGGCTGTACAGCGCGCAACTTGTCGCTGAGGATGTCAGCTCCATTGAAGCTGTCTACCAAGCCAACGGATTCAGCCAGGTGAAAGTCACGCCGACGCTCAGGACAATTGATGTCGGAGCGGGCGGCAAGCCGTTGAAAGTGTCCCAACTTCAGGTGCTGTACACCGTCGACGAGGGACCACAACAGAAGTTTGGCCACGTGGAGTTGACCGGAGCGAAAGGTCGGTTTCGATTGGCTATTCTGGGCATGTTGAGCGCCAGGACTGGCCAGCCTTTCTCGCTGACCGCGCTGTCGAACGACCGCGACGCCATCCTGAGTTATTATCTGGCGCACGGCTTCGATCACGCGCGAGTCAAGATTACGGAAAGTGTGGAAAGGTCCAATCCGTTGCGCACCGATGTGGCGCTCATGGTTACCCAGGGGCAGCAGGTGAGGGTGCAGAATGTTTTGCTCTCCGGCGTTGTGCATACCCGTCTCAGGGACGTGCAGAGCCAGATCCAGGTGCATGCGGGCGACCCTCTGGATCAGGCGGCTTTGCTCCAGACTCAGCGCAACCTCTACAACATGGCCTTGTTCAGCGAGGTCAATGCGGTGGTGCAGAATCCCAAGGGGGATTCGCCGGAGAAAGATGTGCTAGTGCAGGTCACGGAGGCCAAACGCTGGGACGTCACCTATGGCTTTGGCTTTGAGGCGCAGACAGGTACGCCGGGGGTGGTAACCGGCCTGCCCAAGGGCTCCACCACGGCGGCCCAGAACGGCAAGGCCGGGGTCAGTCCGCGGGTGTCGCTGGATGTGGCGAGGATCAACCTGCGTGGAACGGAGGACTCGCTCACCTTGCACTCGGACTATGGCCTTCTGGAAGAGATCGCCTCGCTGACCTTCAACGTGCCCGAGTTCTTTGGCAAACCGAGTCTGACCGGCTCCATCTCCGGGGGTTACTCCAATATTCAGGACATTACGACCTTTGCCTCTTCCACGTTGCAGGGTGATCTGCGTCTCACTCAGAGGGTGAATCGTGCCGACACGTTGATCTATGACTTTGAATACCGTAGGGTGTCCGTGAATCCAGATTCACTGGAGATCACTCCGAACCTGATTCCATTGCTCTCTGAGCCCGTGATTGTGGGAGGACCCCAGATAACCTGGATCCATGACACGCGCGATCCAGGCCCGCTGAATGCAACCAAAGGACACTTTTTCTCCTTGCAGGAGATTTTGGCAACCTCGAAGTTCGGGTCACAGACCAACTTCAACTCGCTGGATGGCACCGAGTCTTCCTATTACAGGTTGGGCAAAGGCTATGTATTTGCGCGCAATACGCGCATTGCATTTGAGAAGTCCTGGGGACCGAACCCGAATGCATCCAACGCGGGCCAGCAGATTGGCGTGGTATCAACCGCATGCACCGGAGCGCTGTTGGAGACCAACCCGACCTGTAACGCGGTACCCCTGCCGGAGCGATTGTATGTGGGCGGAACAGACTCCCACCGCGGATTTGGTCTGAATGACGGCGGGCCACGCGACTTTACAACTGGCTATCCGGTGGGTGGATCGGGGGCGGTGGTGAACAACTTTGAACTGCGCATGCCGCCTTCCACCCTTCCGCTGGTGGGTGACAGCATCTCCTTTGTGCTCTTCCACGATATGGGCAATGCGTTTGAGTACCCTGGAGAGATGTTCAAGAGCATTGAGCATTTTCACCAGCCGGACAAGACGGCGTGCAGAAATCTGGCTGGGCCGCTGGCGGCAGCCGGCGGCGTTGCGTCCAATGCTGTTGGGAGTTGTAACTTCAACTACTACTCGCATGCGGTCGGGGTGGGCGTGCGCTATGGAACCCCCGTAGGACCTATCCGGCTGGACTTCAGTTATAACCTGGATCCGCCGATCTATCCTGTCTTCGACGACTTCACCGGCGTCCCGCCGTACGTGGGCGAGGCGAGCCACTTCAACTTCTTTTTCAGCATCGGGCAGGCCTTCTAAACGATGATGCGAACTTTACGCCAACCCGGAGACAAAGGGAAGAGCCCAGGCAGCGCTCAGCCGGCGCCGGCCCTTCTGCTCGCCACTTTGTTGGCCGCTGTACTGGCCGCCGTCGTGGGGTCCACTCTGGTGGCGGGTAGAGCGCTCGCTCAGAGCTCGTCTGCACCGCTGCCGCCGGCGGCCTCGAAGCCCTCCGTGGCCCAGTCGCAGTCGCCGCCTACGCAGATTCTCCTTCCCCGGCTGCCGCAGATGCCGCCGGTGGAGGGGGTAGAGGTGGATCGAGTGGTGGCCATTGTGAATGGCGACCTGATTCTGGATAGTGACGTGGATCTGGAGCGCAGGTTTGCAGCCCTGCTGCCCTACGGGCAGACGAGCGGCCCCTATGACCGCGATGCCGCTATCGAGCGTCTGATCAATCGGGATCTCATTCTTCAGCAGATGCGTTTGCAACAGGGAGATGAGATTACCCAGGAGGCGGCAGCCCAGGATCTGGACGATCTGCGCAACTCCATTCCTGTCTGCAAGGAATTTCACTGCGAGACCAAAGATGGTTGGGAGAGATTCCTGGCCACGGAGGGTTTCACCCCGAAGAGCCTGCTCAGTCTCTGGCGTCAGCGGATGGAGGTTCTGGCCTTCATCGAGTTGCGCTTCCGCATGGGAATTACGATCTCGCCCGCCCAGATTGAGCAGTACTACCAGAAGACGCTGCTGCCCCAGTACGCCGCGCTGCGCGTTACACCACCGCCGCTGAAGGAGATCGCCAACCGCATCCAGCAGGTGCTGCTGGAGCAGCAGGTCTCCAAGCTGCTGGATGACTGGCTAAAGAGTCTGCGCGCCCAGGGCAACGTGGTTGTGCTCGATCACGGCGGGCAAGGCCCGGCGAACCGGCCCGGAGAGGAGGCGCCATGAGCGAAGAAGATCGCAGCACGCCTCCGCCAGCCGGGCCCTCGGAGCCTGTTTCAGGAGCCAAGCAGCCCACCCGGAAGAAGCGTGCCCTGCTGCGCGCCTTAGGAGGAAGCGCAGCCTCGCTGGCGGCCTTTGTGACGGTGCTGCTGATAGCTGCAACATGGTACACCGGAACGGCAGACTTTCAACGCCGCCTGCGCAATGAACTCGTCCGTACGCTCCAGAAGGCCACAGGAGGACGCGTCGAAGTTGGGCAGATCCATTTCAGTCTTTGGGGTCTGGCCACTGAGGCCGACGGCCTGGTGATCCATGGAACCGAAGGGCCGGGGCAGATACCCTACCTTTCGGCGTCAAAGATCATCCTGCGTGCGCACCTCAACATGGTGCTGACCCACATTCGCGGGTTGGGACCGCAGTCGCGGATCAGCCTCCGCTATCTGCGCATCGAGCAGCCGCGTTTTCATCTGATCGTATACCCGGATGGGCACACCAATGCACCGGCGCCAAAGCATCCGCACCTGCTCAAGCAGCCGCTCAGCGATACGCTTCTGAACCTCCAGGCCCGCCAGGTGGAACTGGTGCATGGCGTGGCCATGCTCAATGATCGTGCTCTCCCATTCAACCTGGCGGCCAGGGACGTGAACGCCCAGATAACTTACCTGCGCCGTACGGATCGGTATGGAGCCGTCATCGATCTGAATGATCTGCACACCCGGATGGCGTCTCGGCCGGAGGTTCCGTCAAGGTTGCATCTCTCGGTGGAGATGGGGCGTGACATCGCGATGATCTCCGACCTCGAGTTCTGGAGCGGTTCGGAGCATGGCAGCGCAGTGGAGACAGGCGCGAAGGTGGATGCGGGCGGAGATACGGCCACGCATTTGGAGGCTCGGCTGGAACTGCGCCACTTTGCACAACCTCTGTGGAAGGGGGCCGTCTGGGGTAACGTTGGCGTTCAGCAGTTGCGCGACCTGGCCGACGTGGACGGGCTCGGCGGCGGGACGCTGGATGTGAATCTGCATGGGCAAAACTGTGTCACTGCCCAGACCACGCAGAGCAAGACGCACCTTCCGCATCTTTGGTCTCTGCGCGGCAAGCGTGGCGCCAAGCCTGCAACGCCGGCCGGGGGAACCGGCGCATGTACGCAGAGCTTCGCTTTGGCCGGTTCCGTGGCGATGCATCAGGTGGGATACCGGGACGAGTATGTGCGCCTGCACGGCATCGACGGCGGGGCGCAGATCCGCGTCACCCCGCAAGCGTTGCAATTTACTCAGGCGAGCGCCTTTCTGCCTGGCGGCGGAGTGGCCAGGGGCGACCTGACGATCGATCACTGGCTAGGGGGCAATACACTGGCCGGTCGCTCTCACGCCCTGCTCACGGCGACGGTGGATCATATTCCGCTGCGCACCGTGATGGACATCGTTGCCCCGGAGGGCTACGGAGACCTTGGATTCGATACTTCGATTACCGGGCCGGCGACGGTCGAATGGGGTGGTCCACGTTTAGCCAACATCTCCGATACCGTGCAGGTGGAGGCAGACCTGAAGTTTGCCCCGGTGGGGCTCAGGCGCAGCGGCATCGCATCCAACGTTCCTGTCAGCGGTGAGGTGATTGGGCATTACGATGGGCAGTCGGAGGTGGTCAGGCTGAAGCGTCTGGCGGTGCAGACTCGTTCCAGTTCGCTGCAGGCCAGCGGTGTGCTGGGCGTCAACGTTGGCGATCCCTTGACGAATCTGCAGACCAACTTCCATACCCATGATCTGGGTGAGTTCGATCAGTTGCTGCGCACGCTGAGTTTTGAGGCCAATGGCAAAAGCGGAGCGCAGGCCATTCCTTTGATCCTGCGTGGAGACGCAAACTTTACCGGAACCGCCAGCGGCAAGGCGAGTGACCTGGATGTCCGCGGCCATGCCACGGCCAAGAATCTGGTGTTGCGGCTGGGAGACATCAGCGGAGGGATGGCGGACGTTCTCATTGACTCCGTAGCCGGCAATGGAGAGTTCTCGCCGAACGGCGGGCTGACGCTGGCTTCTTCGACGATTCGGAGGGGAAACTCGGTGCTGAACGTGTCAGGCTCCTTCAAGCCGCAACGCGTACTCCTGCACGGTGAGCCAACTTATGTGTGGAACCAGAATATGGCGGTGGATACCACGGTGAAGCTGGCCAACGGACAGGCTGCCGACCTGCTGCAGATTGTTGGCCGGCAGAACAAGATTCCGGTGACCGGCGCGGTGAACCTGGACTTGAACGCTACCGGGACAATGAAGGACATCATTGGCGGAGGATCTGTCACGCTCACCCATGGCGTGGCCTATGGGGAGAGGTACCAGAAGATCGCGGTGCGTATCGCCGCGGAAGGGCAACAAGTGACGCTGACCCAGGTATTGCTGCAGGCGCACGGGCTTTCGATCCAAGGCAGCGCCGGGTACAACCTGGGGAGCAGGCTGCTTCGTGGTGAGGTGAGTGGCAGCAACCTGACGCTCTCCCGGTTGGATACGTTTCGCAGACTTGAGCCGGGTCTTGATGGCAAGCTCTCCTTCACAGCGATCGCGAATGGAACCTTCCAGCGCCCGGATTTGCATGCCCGAGTCTCGCTGGCCGGAATTTCCATGCAGGGAAGGCGTCTGGGTTCGCTGGAGGTAAAGGCCGACAGTGCCGGTTCGGATTTGCGCTATGAGATGCAGGCGGCTCTGGTGGGAGCCCAGTTTCATGCCACCGGGCAGACCTCCCTTCTGGCGGACTACCAGACACAGGCCAGGCTCACCATGAGTGGCCTGGATCTTGCGAATGTGATTGCGCTGCTGGCGCCTGGATCCGTCAAGGGTAGCTCCGCGATCGACGGAACGATAACTCTCGCAGGGCCGGCGGGGAATCCCAGATCCTTGCGTGGCAGTGCGGAGTTCGATCACGTCGACTTCAAGTTGCAAGGGGTGGAACTGCGAGCGGCGCAGCCCCTGCGAGCCAGCCTGAGCGACGGCATGGTGCGGTTGGACCAGGTTCATATTACGGGGCAGGATACGGACTTGAACGCCTCCGGCACGGCGGTCGTCTTTGGTGATCCGAACCCGCAGGGCGGCAGGTTGAACCTGGCTGCCGGCGGCAGCGTCAGCATGGCCCTGGCGGAGACCTTCGATCCGGATCTGACCAGTTCCGGAAGAGTCACCTTCCAGGCAGTGGCCGGGGGAAGGTTGAAGAAGCCGACCCTGGCCGGCGATGTAGCCTTCCGCAATGTGAACCTCTCGCTGGAGGGAGTCGCCAACGGACTGAGCAGCCTGAATGGAACCGTCGTTTTCAACCAGGACCGTCTGGACGTGAAGAACCTTACCGCGATGACTGGCGGCGGCCTGTTGAAGATTGGCGGAGGCCTTACCTACCAGAACGGCGTCTTTGTCAATCTGAGCGCAACCGGGGAGGTGGTGCGTGTGCGTTACGACGGATTGAGCGCCACGGCCAATGCCAACTTCCGGCTGCAAGGGACGCCGAAGTCCATGCTGCTCTCTGGTGACGTGACGATGACCCGGTTCGGGGTGGGGCAGGACATAGACGTCTCCGCATTCTCTTCCATGGGAGGCGTGCAAGCGCCGCCGGACCCGAACTCCCCGGCAAACAAGATTCGGCTTGATATCCACATCACCAGTTCGCAGCAGCTTGAGTTCCAGAACTCCTTTGCCGAACTGGCTGGAAGCGTGAATCTTACCTTGCGCGGATCGCTCGAATCTCCCAGCCTGTTGGGGAGCATCCAAATTACGCAGGGCAGCGCCAATTATCTCGGGACCAAATATGAGCTGGAGCGGGGGCTGATCGACTTTACCAATCCGGTACGGATCGATCCCACCATTGACCTGGACGCGACTGCGCGTATTGAGAACTATGACATTACGGTGGGCGTGCACGGAACAGTGAATAACCTGAAGCCGACCTATCGCTCTGAGCCGCCGCTGACCGAAGCCGATATCTTCAACCTGCTCGCGCTGGGACGAACCCAGGAGGAGGCGCAACTTAACCAGGAGCAGGTGGGAACCGTAACCAACGCAACCTCCAATGCGCTGCTGGGAGGGGCCTTGAATGCGACTGTGCAGAGCCGTGTAGGCAAGCTCTTTGGCGCAGGTTCGGTAAAGATTGATCCGGCCTTTATCGGCACCCTGGGCAACTCCTCCGCACGGATCACCGTTACCGAGCCACTCTCCCCCCAGGTGACCGTGGTCTTTGCCACCAATATCAATGAGACTGCTCAGCAGTTGATTCAGGTGCAATACCAGTTGAACGACGAGTATGCGATCGTCGCCACCCGCGATGAGAACGATGTATTCTCGCTGGTGCTCAAGCTTCGCAAGCGCTACCGCTGAGAGTTTGGGAAAGCCCCGCCTTTGTATCCAGCCAGGCGCGAGCCAAGCGCAGCAGATTGGATCATCAAGGTCACAGGCGTGGCGTGGGCGAGTTCGCCCGTTTGCCAAATTCCTCTCAGGCAGCATGCCGTCAAAAGATTGGGATGGTTGGGCCGGGGCGTTTAAGATAGAGAGGTCGCACACGGCGGGGCTGAGACGATTGGCCTCGTCCTGAAGAGCAAAAGAGTTACGGAAGAACCTGATGGAGAATGTCCTTCGCAGCACGCGCATCACGCTGGAGATGATCAAGTGGGAGCACTCGATCTTCGCCCTGCCGTTTGCCCTTACCGGAGCGATGTTGGCTGCCCATGGCTGGCCATCGCTCAAAGTGCTTGCCCTGATCCTGGTTTGCATGGTGGCGGCGCGCTCCGCAGCCATGGCGTTCAATCGGCTGGTGGACGCCAGGCTGGATGCCGGCAACCCGCGCACGGCGATGCGGGCGATCCCGGCGGGCCAGCTCTCACCTGGCTTCGTGGCGGCGTTCACCCTGGTGGCCTCCGGCGTGTTTGTGCTGGGAGCGGCGCTGCTGAACCGGTTGACTCTGGAGTGCGCTCCCCTGGCCTTGGCGGTGGTGCTGGCCTATAGCTACATGAAGCGGTTCACGCGGTGGTCGCATCTGGTGCTTGGTCTGGCGCTGGGCATCGCTCCGGCGGCCGCATGGATCGCCGTGCGCGGCAACCTGGCGCCGAGCATCCTGCTGCTCACCGCGATCGTGATTCTGTGGGTGGGTGGCTTTGATGTGCTGTATGCGTGCCAGGACCTGGACTATGACCGCAAGGTGGGGCTCTACAGCGTGCCGGCCAGATATGGGTTGAGGGGAGCGTTCTGGATTGCGCGATCGATGCACCTGATCATGGCCGTTTTGCTCTTTCTTCTGCTGCGCCTCTTCGGGCTGGGCGAGATCGCTCTGGCCGGGATGTGTCTGGTGGTCTTGCTGCTTGCCTATGAGCACATGATCGTGAGCCCACGCGATCTGAGCCGGATGAATGCGGCCTTCTTCACTCTGAATGGAATCATCTCGGTGGTGTTTTTTGTCGCGGTGGCCGCAGATATTCTGCACGGCCATAGAGCGCCCTGAAGGCCTTGGACTGAGCATCCAGGGCGAAGTCCTCATCGGCTCGGATCCGTGCTGCAAGGGTGGACGTGTGGGAAAATCGTAACAGAGCGCAGGAGGCGCATGCCGCGAGCGGGAAGCATCTTTGACGGCCGGGAAGACGCTGCAACCAATGGTCTGCATCGTATTGCGATTCAGGGAGAGCGCGGATCCAACAGCCACATGGCCGCCCTGGAGATGCTGGGAGATGTGGAGGTGATCCCATGCAGCGTCTCCGCGGAGGTGATTGACGCGGTCCTGATGGAGCGCGTGGACGCCGCTGTGCTACCTATCGAAAACAGCTTGCACGGTTCAGTCGCCGAGCACTACGACCTGTTTTTGACGCATCCGGTGCGCATCGACGCGGAGAGCCTGTTGCGAATACGGCATAACCTGATCGCAGCTCCCGGAGTGAAGCTGGAGGAGATTCGCAGCGTGCTGTCGCATCCGGTGGCGCTCTCCCAGTGCCGTCGGTTTCTGGAAAGCTTTCAGCAGGCTACACCGGTGCCGTTTTATGACACTGCCGGCAGCGTGAAGCACCTGATGGAGAAGAATCTCCGCGATGTGGCGGGGATCGCTCCCGAGCTGGCGGCCGAAGAGTATCGAGCCCAGGTGCTTCTGCCGGGCATTGAGGACCATGCGCAGAACTTCACTCGCTTTCACCTGCTGCGGCGCGGCGCGGACGCTCAGCCAAAGGGCTTGGCCTCAGCCAATAAGCTCACCCTGGCCTTTGCGGTGGAGCACCGTCCGGGAACTCTGGTGGCTGCTCTAGAACGATTGCGCGATCTGGGTATAGACCTGACCAGGATCGAATCCCGCCCGGTTCTGGGTCGGCCTTGGGAGTATGTGTTCTATGTGGAGCTTCGCTATGAAGGCGAAGCCATGGCCGACCACGCGGTCCGGGTGCTCCAGCCGCACTGCACACTGGTCAAGGAACTGGGGCGATACGCAGCGGCTTGAGTCCGCTGCGGGCGCAGACTGTGTGTTCTTCTTGCGGGCCTGAGCCCGTGAGGCATGCCTAGCTCCCGTTTTAGGCGTTGAGCTTGGCTGGATTCGTCTCCTCCGGCGTACGTTGCAAAGATCTTCGCCGGAGTAGCAGGAAGAACACCGGAACCAGGATCAGCACGTGAATGGTGGAGGTGATCATGCCGCCGACGATCGGCGTGGCGATGGGCTTCATGACGTCCGAGCCAATCCCGGACTCCCAGAGGATCGGCGCAAGGCTCAGGATGACCGCGGTGACGGTCATCAACTTGGGCCGCAGACGCTGTACGGCGCCCTCCACGATTGCCTGGTGCAGGTCGGCTTCGGTTAACGGCGTCTTCTCCTGAAGCCGGCGTTCAAAAGCTTCGTTCAGATACAGCACCATCACCACGCCGGTCTCCACCGCGATGCCGAACAGAGCGATGTAGCCCACCCACACCGCCACGCTGAAGTTATAGCCGAGCATCCATTGTAGAAGCAGTCCGCCAGACATGGCGTAAAGCGTGGGAAAGAGAAGCACGGCGGCCTCCGTGGCCGAGCGAAAGACCAGGTAAAGGAGGACGAAGATCACAAAGAGGACGACGGGCAGAATGATGGTGAGCCGCCGCCGGGCGCGCTGTTCGAACTGGTACTCCCCGGCCCAGCGCCAGGTGTATCCCGTGGGCAGCGCGAGCTTCTGCTGCAGGAGCTTGTTCGCGCGCTCTACGTAGCCGCCGTAGTCACTGGTCGTGAGATTCAGATAGACGTAGCCGGTCAGCAGGCCGTCCTCGTCGCGGATCATGGAGGGACCGCGCGAAAAGAAGACGCGGGCGACCTCGCTGACAGGGATCTGCTCGCCCTCCGGGGTGGGAATCAGTGCCTGCTCGATGCTCTGTGGGTTATCGCGAAAGTCCCGCAGGTAGCGCACGGCGATGGGAAAGCGCTGTCGGCCCTCGACGTTTTCGGCGATGTCCGCGCCACCAATCTCATGGGTGATCAATCGCTGCACATCGGCCACGGAGAGGCCGTAACGGGCAGCCTGCAGGCGGTTCACGTCGACGTTCAGGTAAAAGCCCTGGGAGACGCGCTCCGCAAAGACAGTGCGGGTCTCAGGAAGCGCAGAGAGGATCTGCTGCATCCGCGCTCCAATCTCCTCGATATTGGGGAGATCCGGCCCCTGGATCTTGATTCCCAAAGGCGTTTTGATGCCGGTCATCTCCATATCCAGGCGGTTCTGGACCGGCATGGTCCAGGTGTTGGTCAGCCCTGGGAACTGGAGTTTCGCATCCATCCTCTGGATCAGTCTGGTGTAGGTCATGCCTGGTCGCCACAGGCTGCGTGGCTTGAGCATGATGGTGGTGTCGAACATATCCAGGGGGGCGTTATCAGTGGCGGAGTTGGAGCGGCCTACGGTGCCGAAGACTGTGGACACCTCCGGAAACGATCGGATGATGCGATCCTGCTCCTGCATCAGTGCAGCCGCCTGGGTGATGGAGATGCCGGGCAGCGCGCTGGGCATATAGAGCAAAGAGCCCTCATAGAAGGCAGGCATGAACTGGCTGCCCAGGCGAACGTACAGGGGAAGTGTTGCGCCTAAAAAGGCGAGGTTCAGCGCGATCACCAGCTTCCAACGGCGCAGGCACCAACGCAGCACCGGAAGATAGATGGCCTGGGTGAGACGGGAGATCGGGTTGTTCGCTTCAGGCCGCAGCTTGCCGCGCAGGAAGAAGGGCATGAGCGCCGGCACCAGCGTGATGGAGAGCAGCGAGGAACAGATGAGCGCCATCGTTTTGGTCCAGGCCAGTGGGCGGAACATGCGGCCTTCCTGCGCCTCCAGGAGAAAGACAGGCAGGAATGAGACGACGATGATCATCAGCGAGAAGAACAGCGCGGGGCCCACCTGCTGCGCTGCCTTTACCAGAATGCTCCGCCGCTCCAGCTCGCTTGGCTGCTCCGGCAGCTCCGAGAGATGGCGATACCCGTTTTCGACGATAACGATACCAGCGTCAATCAGCACGCCAATGGCCAGCGCCAGCCCACCCAGCGACATGATGTTGGAACTCACATGCAGAAAGTACATGGGGATGAACGCTGCCAGCACGGCGATGGGCGCCGTAAGGATAGGCACCAGCGCGGAGCGGAAGTGAAAGAGAAAGACCAGGCTCACGAAGCTGACGATCAGGCCTTCCAGCAGCAGATCGCGTTCTAGCGTGCGGATGGACCGATTGATCAGGCCGGAGCGATCGTAGGCGGTCACGATCTCGACGCCGGGAGGCAGGGAAGCTGCGATTGCACGCAGTCTGGCCTTTACCGCATCGATGACGTGAAGCGCGTTCTTGCCGTAACGCATCACGACAATGCCGCCCACGGTTTCTCCTTCGCCCTGCCAGTCTGCGGCGCCGCGGCGCACATCGGGACCAAAGGTGACCGTGCCCAGGTCCTTCACCAGGACTGGCGTGCCGTTCCTGGTGGCTACTGGAACGTCTTCCAAATCGGAGAGCGACCTAAGGTAGCCAAGACCTCGAATCATGTACTCGGCTCCGTTCGCCTCCAGTACGTCTCCGCCAACCTCGCCGCTGCTCTGCCGCACGCGGTCGACGACGGTGGCGGCCGAGATGCCGTAGGAGAAGAGTTTGCCGGGGTCCAGGTTTACCTGATACTGACGCACGAATCCGCCGATGCTGGCCACCTCCGCCACCCCGGGCACGGTCTCCAGTTGGTAGCGCAGATACCAATCCTGCAGGGTGCGCAGATCCGCCAGGCTGCGCGTGTGGGAGCGATCGACGATGGCGTACTCGTAGACCCATCCCGCGCCGGTGGCGTCCGGGCCAATCTCCGGATGCACGCCTGACGGGAGCTTGCCGGCAATCTCTTGCAGGTACTCCAGGACGCGCGAGCGCGCCCAGTAAAGATCAGTTCCATCGTTGAAAACTACAAAGACGTAGGAGTCTCCGAACATGGTCTGCGCCCGTACGCTGTGTACGCTCGGAGCCGAGAGTAGCGCGGTGACGATGGGGTAGGTGACCTGATCCTCAATGACGTTGGGTGGTTCGCCCGGCCACGAGGTATGAACGATCACCTGCACGTCGCTGATGTCCGGCAGAGCATCCAGCGGAACGTGCTGAAAGCACCAGGCGCCGGCGATCAGCAGAAAGATGCAGCCGGAGAAGACCAGAAAGGGATTGCGCGCGCACCAGGCGATGATCTTCGCAATCATTCCATGCCTCCCGCGACGTTCAGGCTCAGTTGCCGGGTGGCGAGGCTGCGCCCGTCGCGCCGGACCTCCACCTCCGCCTGCCATGTACCGCCCGAGGGCAACTGCACCGGTCCCTCATACAGGCCGTCTCCCGCGGCATGGAGCGTCGCCGCGGCGTGTTGCGCAGCCATCCCCATCGCGGGCATGGCAGGCAGGAATAAGCTGGCGTTCACCTGCAACCCCGCCGTCTGCGAGGCGCTTAACGGGCTTCCATCCGGTCCGGTGAGTTTGACGCGGAGCGTGCCGATGCCCTTGCGTAGCGGGGACGGCTGGGTGCTCAGGTCAATCCGCATCTGCGCACCCGACTTTTCCCCGACTTTTGCCGCAGCTTGTGGCGGAGGCGGCGCAAATCCTCCCATGGCCTCTAGCTGCGCCTCCGAGTCCACCAGAAAGTTGGCCGAGCTGACCACCTGTTCGCCAGCCTTGAGACCGCTGAGGACCACCACCGAGCCGTTCACCTGCGGGCCGGTCTGCACGATGCGCGGGTCAAAGTAGCCCCGGCCAAGTGTGACAAAGGCGATTGAGCGCTCGCCCGTCTGCAAGATGGCTGAGGCCGGAACCACCGTCTGCCGTCCGAGCGGCACGTCGATGCGGACGTTGACATACATGCCCGGCTTCAGCACAACGCCGGGGTTGGCGAAGACCATGCGCACGCGCACTGTGCGCGTGGTCGGGTCCACCTGGGGAAGGATCTGGTCGATGCGGCCCCGGAAGATCCGCCCGGGATACGCATCCACCGTGACCTGGCCGAGATCGCCGGGCCGCAGACGTCCAACGTCATCCTGAAAGACATTGGCGTAAACCCACACCGTGGAGAGATCGGCGATGGTATAGAGCCTGGTCTGGGGCTGCACGTATGCGTTCGGCAGAGCTTCGCGCTCGGTGATGTAGCCGGAGGCGGGCGAATCAATCACCAGGTTGTGTTGCACCTTGCCGCTCTGTTCCAGATCCGCAATCTGCCGGGCAGAGACGCCGAACTGCCGCAGCCGTTCCGCGGCAGCCTGGAGCAGCCAGCCTCCCTCCCGCGCTGCCATGCCAACGGTCCCGGCTGGTTTGCTGGTTGCCATATGGTTCTCCGGAGCAAATGCACTCTCGCTCCTCTGCGCCAGCAAAAGCTCCTGCTCGCTGCTCACCAGGTCAGGGCTGTAAAGGGTGAACAACGGCTGCCCCTGGCGAACATACTGGTAGGCCGCGTTGGCATAGACATCCTGAATCCAGCCGGAGACGCGCGTCTGCACGTAGGCCAGCTTCTCTTCATCGATGTCCACGTTGCCGGGGACATCCACCTCATCGTTCAGGTCGGCGCGGGTGACGGTGGCTGTGGTCACGCCGATCTCCTGCATGCGCTGCGGTGAAAGCTGAATCGGCGCCAGGGGTGATTCCACTGTAGAGGATGCGGAACCGCTCGGCCTGGACGTAGCCGCAGGCTGCGGTCCGCGCGCGACGACTGGGTCTTCGCCAGAGGATGAAGGCGAGCCCCAAAGCCGGTTCCAGCGCTGGGCCCAGACAGAGGGCCGGCGATCGGGCCTTCCAGGATGCTGGCTGAGTACAAAGGCAAGTGCGCCGCTCAGCAGCACGCAGACGGAAACGGCTGCGGCCAGGGCAACCTGATAGGTGCGAGTCTTCATGGCTTCATCTCCGGGGTGAGCTGCTGGGGCTGGTTGGGCATGAACTGCTGAAGCTGGTCGATGGTTGCGCCTGTAGCCATTTCCAGGTCGGCCAGACGCGCGTCGAATGCCTCGACGGCCTGCACCCAGGCGAGATCGGCGTTGATCACCGTCATCTGGCTGTCCAGCAGGTCAAGAAAATCTGTCTTGTCGTTCTCGTAAGCGATCACGCTGGACTGGAGTGTTGCCTCTGCCTGGGGCAGCAGCCGGTCGTGATACAGGCTGGCGAATTGCTGCTCCGCCCGGGCCTCTGCCAGCGCCTCGACGATCTGGCCTCGGGCGGCGTTGCGCAGATCGGCCAGTTCGGCATCCTGCTCCGTCATCTGCGCAGTGGCTTCGGCGATCTCCGCGTCGTGCTTGCGGTGATTCAGCCAGGGCAGATTGATCGAGCCTTCCACCAGGTAGTCGTTGCGCATGTTGTAGCCTTGCGGCATCAGCATGTACCCGGCGGTTACGGCAAAGTCCGGTGCGTAGGTTCTCTTGGCCAGCAACTGCTCCTGGTGGCTGCTCTCCGCGGCCTCCTGCGCCGCCATCAGATCCGGCCGCGAAGTGAGCGCCAGTTGCTCCAGCATCTCGGCCGAGGGCAGCGCAGCCAGGACTGCATACTGTCCGCGAACGGCCAGCGGCGTCTCCGGATCGCGTCCGAGCAGCGTGTTCAGGCGGGCCTGCGCGGTCTCTGCGTCGCGATCGAAGCGGATCATGTGCTCGCTCAGCTCGGTAAGCGCCACCTCGGCCTTCAAAATGTCCTGCTGGGAGACCTTGCCGGCGGCGTAGCGGATGCGAGCTGCTTCGATCGACTGCCGCGCAATCCGCATGTGTTCATCGTGGATCCGCAGCTCCTCTTCGGCCAGCAGCAGATCGTCGAACGCCTTTTGCACCTGCACACGCACTGTCAGGCGGACCTGATCCAGTTGCGCCTTGGCCAGGTCCACATTCGTCTGCGCCACGCTGTTGCGGAGAGCGCGTTTGCCGATCCCAGGAAAGGTTTGGCTGATGGTGAACATGTTTTGCGCGTCGTTATAGTTCCAGGGCTGAGCGAGCGGCACGCTCCATCCGCTGAACATGGCGGTCGGATCATCCAACGCGCCGGCGGCGGGCAGATGCGCCTGGACCACAGCTACGCGCCGCTCGGCCACCCGGATCTCAGGGTTTTCGGCCAGCGCCATCTGTTCGGCCTGGTCGAGTGAAAACGCCATAGCCGAGATCTGCGGGGCCGAAGTCGCCGGCGCGTTGAATAAGGCTGCAAAGCCTGCCAGGGGATCGTTGTTCCCGGGTGGTTGCGCAAATGCGGAGCATGTCAGGAAAGCTGCAAGCAACCATGCAGCCAATAGATACTTCATCGCTTCCTCCAGCGGATACGCGGCGCAAGCGCCGGACGCGCGCACGGCGGTGCGCTCAGGCACAGTCAGGCACGCATAGGCCTGGGCGCGAGCCCAGGCTCAATCTGCAAGCGAAGAAGTTCTAGATGCGAAGAATGAAGCCTCCGCCGGGCGATCTGCCGGGCGGCGCTTGTGCCCGGATCCCCATGCGGAGATTTGTGGAATCTCTGGGAGACTCCATGTTGGTGGCATGAAGCAGAAGGGAAGCCTGCGGGTGCTCAGAGAGAAAGGATGCCTTAGGAGGGACGATGGCGCTGTCCCCGTGCATCTGGCAGCATGGACCCATGGCGCCGCTCATGGGCATTCCCTGCATGGAACAGTTGGCGGCCATGTGGCGGCAGCACGCGGGCAGCCCGGGCGCACGCGCCAGCAGCAGACTGCAGGCAGAGGCCGGTATCGCGCTCCACAGCAGCGCAACCAGCAGCATCCATGCGGCGATCTTTCCGCTTCTCTTCATCCTGCGCCAACTCAGAGTTCATGATAAACCCCTCGGCCGGGCGTGGCCAGCCGGAACCATGCAGGTCATCCAGCGGCTGCTGCGATACTCTTGACCCATGGCAAAGCGGAGAATCGGCGTGCATGTGGGTACCAGCGGCGGCATCTTCACCGCCGTGCAGCGGGCGGTGGATGCCGGGGCCAACACCTTCCAGATTTTTACTTCCAGCCCTCGCCAGTGGAAACCGTCCACGGTCAAGCCAGAAGACGCGGCGAAGATGCGCCAGTTGCGCGCCGAGCTGGACGTGAACCCGGCGGCGGTTCACGCCAGCTATCTCATCAATCTCTGCTCTCAGACCGAGAGCGTGCGGGAGAACTCGGTGGCGGCCTTTCGCGCTGAGGTGGAGCGAGCGTTGGCGATCGGCGCCGAGTTCCTCATCCTGCATCCGGGCAGTTGGAAGGGACTCAGCCGCGAGCAAGGGCTGCTGCTGGTGAAGGAGGGAATCGAACGGGCCATCGGCACGCTGGGCGGGGGATGGCGCTGGCAGGACCACAACTTCCGCATCCTCATCGAGAATACCGCCGGGGCCGAGTTCTCCCTGGGCGGAAGTCTCGATCAGGTGGCGGAGCTGGTCGCCGCGCTGCAGCCACATGCGCCGGTAGCGGTCTGTCTGGATACCTGCCACATCCATGTGGCGGGCTATGACATCGTCTCTTCCGAGGGGTACGAGGAGACCATGCGTCAGGTGAGCCAGACGGTGGGCTTTGAGTCCGTCAAGGTCTGGCACTGCAACGACGCCAAGGCGGCTATGGGCTCAAAGCTGGACCGCCACGAACATATCGGCGAAGGAACCATCGGGCCAGCGGCCTTCCAGCGGCTGTTGCACGACGTTCGTTTTGAGCACGCGGCGTTTATCGCCGAGACCCCGGTCGACGAGCCGGGCGATGAATTGCGCAATGTGATGGCGTTGCGCTCGCTCTCTGCGGGATAGGAGTTTGCGGAGGGACGCACTGCAGCGGCGACGAGGCGCCGCATACAGCGGAGCAACAGCCTAGGGACGCACAGGTCCGAGGGGATCTTTGCGGCGAAGCCGGATCTTCGAACCAACTTCTGGGAACTGGAGCAGAGGCTGAAGCGGCGCGGATCGCGTTCTTGCGCCAGCCTCCGCGCTTGGCTGCACCGTTTGATCACCTTGCCGGTTGGTTAACGCGCTCGGCTTGGCTGCACGGCTGCGTCGCTGCCCGAAGGGCTCTTGCCCCATAAGCTATCCAGGAAGAGGTAGCGCTGGCGCTGGGCATCCGGCTGGGCCTCGGAGTCAGAATTGAGGTGCATCACCTGCCAATCGGTGCTGGCCTGGTAGGTGGGCCAGTCGGGAAGATCAGGGGCGTTGGGATTGCCGTTACGGGCAAAGTTGGTCCAGTACTGCTGCATCAGGTCAGAAAGTGCGCGATCCTCAGGCCGCCAGTGGGCTCCCCGGCGGGAGTCCAGCGTGCCGAAGACGTACTCGATGTCGTCGGAGTGGAAGGCTCCCGAGCCGGGATGATGGAATTGGTCCGTGGGCGAAGGCAGGTCAAAGTGGTAACGGTAGGTGGGGGCTTCGCCGGTGGCCACGTGGGCCTCCAGCCAGCGCCAGGTGGAGTAGGCGATAAAGCGGTCGCTGGCGAAGTCCCCGGCGGACTGCACGGCCTGCGCGTCGCTGCCGGCGGGGTAGAGGCTGAGGAACTTGTCGGCATTGGCGCCAAACTGCTGGCGCGCCGTATTGGTGAAGCTGGCCGCGGTGGTGGCCACGGGAGCAAACAGAACCATTCCTCGAACCTCATCCGCGTTCCATCCGGCCAGCAGAGGTATGTGAGCCTCTTCCCCGGCCGCATAGAGGCTGGGCAGGCTTGCCGGGAGAAAGTAGCCGTCGATGTCGGGAGGGAAGGCGCCGACGCTGCGGAAGGCGGCGGTGTTGGCCAGGGTTGCGGCGGGGATCTTGCGCAGCGCGGCCAGGTCATCCGTGCCCAGAACTTTCTTCACCAGGGCAGCGTCGCTGATTTCGCGGCTTTTCAGAGGCCCCCAGGGAAGTCCGGAGCTGAAGAAGGCCGCGCCGCTCTCGCCAATGGCCTGGGCCAGCAGGTCTTTGGAGATGGGCGAGGCCATCTGGGCGCTCACTGAGAAGGATCCGGCCGACTCACCGAACAGCGTGATGTTATTCGGGTCGCCCCCGAAGGCGCTGATGTTGCGTTTGACCCAGGCCAGAGCCGCCGCCTGATCCAGCAGACCATAGTCGCCCGCTGCGTGATGCGGTGACTCTTCAGCCAGGGAGCGAAGGGCGAGGAAGCCCAGCATTCCCAGCCGGTAGTTCATCGAGACCACCACAACGTTGCGGCGAGCGAGATACTCCCCATCCTGGCGAGCCTCTGATGTGCCGCCGGCGGTAAAGCCGCCGCCGTAGATCCACACCATCACCGGCAGGCTCCCGGGTTTGGCGCCGCTCGGGGTCCAGACGTTCAGCGTCAGGCAGTCCTCACTGGCGCCGGGGTCGTGGAAGATCATGTCCGGGTAGGCGCCGAACTGAATGCAGTGCGGTCCGAAGGCATTGGCGGGACGGACGTACCACTTGCGATGCGGCTGCGGCGGTCTCCAGCGCAACTTGCCCACGGGCGGAGCAGCATAGGGAATGCCCAGAAAGGCGCGTACCGTCCGATTCAGTTCGTAGAAGCCCTTGACCTTCCCTTTGTCCGTTCGGGCCCATGCCGCGTGATTGAGCATCCGGTAGTGGCCGGAGGCCTGTGCGTTTGCGGAAGAAAAGCAGGCAACGGCCATGGCGGCAGCCAAGGCAAAGCGAAGCGGGCAGAGAAACGGCCAACGAAGGCGCATACATCCTCCACGTTCCTCTTGCGTCAGCGATGAGGAAGCTTTCTTATCATAGGACACGGCCTTCGTCTCCGGCTCAGACGCCCGGATCTCCGCAGATACCGGCCGGCAGCCAATTCGATCCCCGGCGAAGGGCAAAGACCGGGAGATCGCGTAACGGCCCAGAAGAACAGAAAGGGACCTGCTGGACACGAATTGGCGAGTGGGTTGGGAGTGAGCTTTTGACGAACGGGAGATCCGTCTCATGGTTGCAGGCAATTTCTTGCGGGACAGACGAGAGGCGTCTCCAGCCTCTTTCCCTCCGGCATCGTCAGACAGTGCAGAGAATGCTGGAACGTGCTAAACCATCATAGGAGACCGCGAAGGTTGAACGCAGGAGGGTTGGGGATGACGATGAGCAGGTCGATGGGGATGGTTTTGGCAGCCAATATCTTCTTTCTGGGTGTGGCCCAAGCCCAGATGCAACCACCCAACACTCTTACGCCGCAGGAGAAGCAGCAAGGATGGCAGCTTCTCTTTGATGGCCATGATCTGAAAGGATGGCACTCCTACCACGAAGAAAAGACGGGCAAAGACTGGTCGGTGGTCGACGGTGCGATCCAGCTTCGCAAGACCAATCAAGACCCGCCGGCAGATTATGCTGACCTGGTGACGGACAAGGAGTACTCGAACTTCGACCTGAAGCTGGAGTGGAAGGCGCGCCCCTGCATTGATAGCGGCGTGATGTTTTACGTACACGAATCTCCCCAGTACCCGGACACCTATGACACCGGGGTTGAGATGCAGATCGCCGATTTGGCTTGTACGGTTCCCGACAGCCGCGTTCTGAAGGAACGTTCCGGGGACATCTTTGATATGATCTCGGACAACGTCGAGTGGGTAAAGCCGGCCGGCGAATGGAACTCCTTTGAGATCATTGCCGACCACGGGCATCTGCAGCTGTTCCAGAATGGTCACAAAGTCATCGATACCCACTTGTGGGATGCTCACTGGCAGCAACTCATCGATTCAAGCAAATTTAAGCAGATGCCGGGCTACAGCAAGTATCACGTGGGCCATATCTCGCTGCAGGGCACGGAGCCGAAGGGAGATCCGGGGGACAAGCTCTGGTTTCGGAACATCATGATTCGCCCGCTCCCCTGAAGCATCTTTCGTTGCCGTGCAGACCGACGCCGCGGTCAGGGAAGTTCAGGCTCTGGGTAGATCCGCCTTGAAGATGCTTCAGGCCTTGCCTGCCAGGGCGCGCAGAAACCGATCCTTGTCCATGTGGTACTTGAATGCCTTGCGGCCGTCGATGAAGACGACGGGAATCTCATCGTTGTAGCGTTCACGAATCGCCGCATCCGTATCGATGTCCAACTCGCTCCAGTGAAAATCCGCAACGCCCTCGAGTTGCCTCAAGGTCTCCTTGACCACGTCGCAGAGATGGCATCCTTTGCGCGAATACACCACAACATCATGCATGCTTTCATTGTAGAAGCCGGGTTGGTTCGGCGTGAGATGAAAAGATGGACGGAGGGCTGTGGTCCCCATGGAAACGTCCTGTTGTGGATGCGGCAAAAGATCCAATGAAACCGAATCGAGGGTTTATCGGCATGCCGCTTCCGGGCGATCGAGGTCTGCAGAATCCGGCTGGCGGCCAGATCCGGGTGCAGCAGCGCAACTAAGCTGCTAAAGGTTCAAGCCCTGTCCCCGCTGGAGCTTGGAGCTCGCCAGGAGCGGAGGAGAGTTCTTTACAATGAGGTATGGACCAGGCAAGGACATGGGACGCCGCCAAGAGCGGCGCAGAACGGAACGAACCGCAACGCTATAACCCGGACGAGATCGAGCCGCGCTGGCAGGCCCGGTGGGACGCGCAGCCGGATCTCTATGCCGCCGAGCCGGCTACCTGCGGCAAGCCCAAGTTCTACTGCCTGGAGATGCTGCCCTACCCCAGCGGACAGTTGCATATGGGGCATGTGCGCAACTACGCCATCGGCGATGCCCTGGCGCGCTTCATGCGCATGCGCGGCTACAACGTGCTGCATCCCATGGGATGGGACGCCTTTGGCCTGCCGGCCGAGAATGCGGCGCTGAAGAACAATACTCCGCCCCGCGAGTGGACCCTGAAGAACATTGCGCAGATGAAGGCGCAGATGAGCCGCATCGGCTACAGCTATGACTGGGCAGGAACCGAGACCACCACCTGTCTGCCGGAGTACTACCGCTGGAACCAGTGGTTCTTCCTGAAGATGGTGGAGCGGGGCCTGGCTTACCGCAAGTCCAGCAAGGTGAACTGGTGCCCGCAGTGCGCCACCGTGCTGGCCAATGAGCAGGTTGTGGCTGGCTGCTGCTGGCGCCATGAGGAGCAGATCGTCGAGCAGCGAGAGCTGGAACAGTGGTTTCTGCGCATCACCCGCTATGCCGATGAGCTGCTGGATGGCCTGAACGAGATGCCCGGCTGGCCGGAGAAGGTGCGCACCATGCAGCGCAACTGGATCGGCCGCAGCGAGGGCGCGGAGGTAGACTTCGTCGTGGCTCCGGCCTTAGGCGAGCAGGCGGGTAAGGTCGCCATCAAGGTATTCACCACCCGGATCGATACCATCTTTGGGGCCACCTCTATCCAACTGGCTCCAGAGCACGTTCTGGTCAAGGAATGGGCCAAGATCGACCCGGCGCTGTCCAGAGCCGTAGCAAGCATGATCGCTGAGCAGAAGGCTGCGCGCGAGACCGGCGACATCGGCAACATCGAGAAACATGGCGTCGCTACCGGAAGGATGGCCATCAACCCCTTCACTGGCGAGCGGCTGCCCATCTGGGTGGCCAACTACATCCTGGCCGACTATGGCACGGGCGCGATCATGAGCGTGCCGGCCCACGATGAACGCGACTTCGACTTCGCCTCTAAATATGGGTTGCCGGAAAAGCGGGTGGTCGCCGGTGCGGGCGAGGAAGATGCGCCCTTGCCGTACATCGGAGAAGATGCCGTCCTTGTAGATTCCGGTGAATGGACCGGCCAGAGCTGCGCCGCAGCCCAGGAAAAGATGGCGCTCTTCGCCCAGCAGCGCGGCTTCGGCAAGAAGACCACCACCTATCGGTTGAAGGACTGGGGCGTCAGTCGTCAGCGCTATTGGGGGACGCCGATCCCCATGGTCTACTGCGAACGCGGCCATGAGGGTGTTGAGCCGGGCGGCGTTGTGCCCCTGCCGGAGAGCGCCCTGCCCGTGCTCTTGCCGGAGCAGGTGGAGATCACCCAGGCGGGCGGCTCGCCGCTGGCCTGGGTACCGGAGTTTCTGCACACCACCTGCCCGGTATGCGGAGGACCAGCGCGACGTGAAACTGACACCATGGACACCTTTGTCGACTCCAGTTGGTATTTCTACCGCTACGCCGACGCGAAGAACCCGTTCCAGCCGTTTGATCCCCAGACGGCCAACTACTGGTTTCCCATCGACCAGTACATCGGCGGAGTGGAACACGCCATCCTGCATCTGATCTACTCGCGCTTCTGGACCAAGGTGATGCGCGATATGGGCATGATCCGCAACTCGGAGCCTGCCGAGCGGCTGTTTACTCAGGGGATGGTGATCAAGGACGGCGCCAAGATGTCCAAGTCGAAGGGCAATGTGGTCTCGCCCGATGACATGATTGCGCGCTACGGAGCCGACGCTACCCGAATGTATGCGCTCTTTGCCGCTCCTCCGGATCGCGACCTGGAGTGGCAGGAAGAAGGCGTTGCGGGAATCAGCCGGTTCCTGGCCAGGGTCTACCGGTTGGGGACAAAGTACGCTGAGACCGTCCGCAAAGCTACCGGCCGACCGGAGGCTGGGTCTGAAACCGCGCAAAGGTTGCTCCGGTCGTTGCATCAGACCATCGCCAAGATCACTGAGGACTTCCAGGCGCGCTGGCACTTTAACACCTGTATCGCCGCCATCATGATCTTGGTGAATGAGATCACCGCCGCGGAGCCGTCGCTCGACCGGGGCGAGGTCTCAAGCGCCACCCTCGCAGAGATGCTGCGCACCCTCACGCTTCTTTTGGCTCCGTTCGCCCCCTTTCTGGCGGCGGAGCTCTGGCAGCAGATGGGCGGCTCCCGGCAAGTGTTTGCCCAAGCCTGGCCGACGGCTGACGCCGAGCTGGCCAAGGAGCATGAGATCGAGATACCCGTGCAGGTGAATGGCAAGCTGGTGAATGTGATCAAGCTGCCGGCGCAAGCGGATGAAGCCGCGATCAAGGCGGCATCGCTGGCCGATGAGCGGGTGAAGGCGCGGCTCGCGGACAAGACCATTGTGAAGCATCTGGTGATTGATAAGACCTCCGGCAAGCTCGTGAATCTGGTGGTGAAGTAGTGGCAGGGTCGCCGGCTAAGGCGCAGGCGGGGGATGGCCCGGCGCTGGGTCCGGCCGCTGGCCATGGCCTCGGCGCAGGCGCGGCGATGAAGGATCAAGTAGCGAGGGAAACGGAGCCGGAGGGGCCGGCTGCGCGTGTTCGCGGGACTCAATTCTTCGTCGGGGTCATGACCGAGGTCTGGCATCGCCCTTCGCTCTCCGCGCTGGAGATTCTGTGGAGATGGTCTGCCGGCGCCCCGGTGCTGGCGCTGGTTGCCTGGAGGGTCTGGAGGATCATGCAGGGCGGCCCGCCCGCCGTCAACCTGGATACCTCGGCGCTGCAGGCGATGACCGCCTTTCAGCCTGTGGCCGCGCTCTCCGCCATGCAAGCAGCCTGGGCCGCGGTTCTGCCTGCCGCGGAAGCTTTGGCGATCTGGCTGCTGCCTTTGGCGACCCTCCTGTGGCAGGGCATGGCCACGCTGGGACGAACCGCGGTCCTTCGCCGACTGGACAAGACCCTGGCCGCGCGGCGCTGGACGCTGTTGGGGCTCTACGCTCTACGCAGCGCGCTGCTCGCCGGCGCCTGGATGCTGTGGGCCGGCCTGGTGCGGCAAGCCGGCGTCATCGCCATAACCGCTCCGGCAGCCAAGGGCGCAGACCCGGATCTTGTGCTCTACAGCGCACTGCTCATCTGCGGGAGCTTGCTGGTGTATGTGTTGTGGGCAGTGGTCAACTGGCCGTTGCAACTGGCGCCGCTGTTGGCCATGCAACTGAAGCTCAGCATGGGCGCGAGCCTCAAGGCAGCCCTGGGTAGCCGCCGCGCCGGCGGCAAGCTGCTGGAGGTAAATCTGGTGATGTCCATCGTAAAGATCGCCCTGTTGGTGCTGGCGATGGTCTTCTCCGCCTGCCCGCTCCCCTTCGCCAACCTGGAGAGCCCGGCGTTTCTGCGCCTCTGGTGGCTGGGCGTGATCCTGCTGTACATGGCCTCTCTGGACTACTTCCACGTGGTGCAGACCGTGGCGCACCTGCGGCTGTGGCGCGCGATGCAGGGAGAGCCCAAAGGCTGAGGACGCCTCAATTTACACTTGTAGTGTGACCACTCCCTATCCTTCGGCTACGTCCAGCCCATCCTCCTCTGTGATTCTCATTCTGGACTTCGGTTCGCAGTACACGCAGTTGATTGCGCGGCGCATCCGCGAGTTCAACGTCTTTTCCGTAGTGCTGCCCTGCACCACGCCGCTGGAGAAGATTCAAGCCTTGCATCCCGCCGGGATCATCCTCTCGGGTGGACCCTCCAGCGTCTACGACGCCGATGCGCCCAAGGCAGACCGCACGATCCTTGATCTTGGAGTGCCGGTGCTCGGCATCTGCTACGGCCTCCAGTACATCACCCATCATCTGGGGGGGCGCGTGGCTCCGGCGGCGGCGCGCGAGTACGGCTACGCCGAGGTAACCGTTGTGGAGCAGACGCCCCTGTTTGGCGGGCTGCCGGCCACCATGCCGGTATGGATGTCCCACGGAGATCACGCTGAGGTGCTGGCGCCGGGATTCCGAGTCGTAGCGCGGACGTCCAACGCCGTGGCCGGCATCGCCGATGAGGCACGCCGCATCTGGGCGGTGCAGTTTCATCCCGAGGTGGCGCATACCCGGCAGGGAACCGAGTTGCTGCGAAACTTTGTGGTGGAGATCTGCTGGGCGCGGCAGGACTGGACGCCCGAGCATTTCATTGCCTCCACCGTGGCCCGGATTCGCGAACAGGTCGGCCCCACCGGCCACGCTATCTGCGGGCTCAGCGGAGGCGTAGACTCCAGCGTGGCTGCGGTGCTGGTGGCGCGCGCCATTGGTAGCCGGCTTACCTGCATTTTTGTGAACAACGGCGTGCTGCGCAAGGACGAGTTTGAGAAGGTGCAGCGCACCATGCGGGAAGAGCTTCACCTGAACGTCGTCGCCGTGGACGCCGGCGAGCGGTTTCTATCCAGACTGGCCGGCGTCACCGACCCGGAGCAGAAGCGTAAGGCGATCGGCGGTGAGTTCATCGCCGTCTTCGAGGATGAGGCGCGGAAGATCGTTGCCGCTGGGCGCTCCGCCAACGAAGAGGTCGCCTGGCTGGTGCAGGGCACGCTCTATCCGGACGTGATCGAATCGGCCAGCGTGCATGGCCCGTCCCATGTCATCAAGAGTCACCACAACGTCGGCGGCCTGCCTGCGGATATGAAGTTGAAGCTGATCGAGCCGTTGCGCGATCTCTTCAAGGATGAGGTGCGCAGGATCGGCCGCGATCTGCAGATGCCGGAGGAGATTCTGGAGCGGCAGCCCTTCCCTGGTCCCGGCCTGGCGGTTCGCATCCTCGGCGAGGTCACGCCGGAGCGGGTGGCGATTCTGCAGGAGGCGGACGCCATATGCACCGCCGAGATCAAGCGGGCCGGGCTTTACCGCAAGCTGTGGCAGAGCTTTGCCGTGCTACTTCCCGTCAAAACTGTCGGCGTAATGGGCGACCAGAGAACCTATGCGTACACCTGCGCGATCCGCGCCGTCGAGAGCGAGGACGGCATGACCGCAGACTGGGCGGCGCTGCCCAACGAGGTGCTGCGCGCCATCTCCAGCCGGATCGTCAGCGAGGTGCGGGGCATCAATCGCGTGGTCTACGACATCACCTCCAAACCGCCAGGGACGATCGAGTGGGAGTGATTTGGTCCCTTCCCGTCTACGCCCCAACGCCAGGCGCGAACACTGCGCGCCGTTCTCCCGCATCGTTCTTCCGCATCACCGGTGGGCCACCTCCGTCTCCACGGTAATCAAAATTAACCTTACATTAGAGATGGTGCTCAAGGAAGGTGCGATGAGGTCGCTTGCGATTACAGGGAAGGGGCAGATCACGCTCAAGCAGGAGCTGCTGCAGCACCTTGGCATCAGACCGGGAGAGCGAATCGAGTTTGAAAAGCTGCCGGGTGGCGAGCTGCGGATGCGGGTTGCTCGGCCTGCAGGAACGATTGACGGTTTTCTCCATGCTCTTGACGGCAAGGTGAAGCCGGAAAAGCCACTGACGATTGAAGAGATGAACCGCATAGCGGCGGACGGTTGGGCAGGCCAACTGAAAGACAGATGAAGATCACCGCAGACACCAACGTGCTGGCGCGCGCGATTCTGCAAGACGATGCTGCGCAGTGCCGCACGGCGCGGGAGATCCTCACGGGAGCGTCGCTGATCGCCGTATCGCTGCCATCGCTCTGTGAGCTGGCTTGGATCCTGCGCCAGGGCGCCAAGCTGCCAAAGGAAGATGTTTCGACGGCCATTCGGGCGCTGCTCGATGTTGAGAATGTAGTCATGAACCGGCCCGCCGTCGAGGCTGGGCTGGCGCTGCTGGAAGCTGGGGGAGACTTCGCTGAAGGCATCCTGGCGTATGAAGGCAAGTGGCTGGGCGGAGAGACCTTTGTGTCCTTCGACAAGAAGGCGGTCACGTTGTTCTCGAAGCAGGGAGTGACCACGCAACTGCTGGTATAGAGGTAAGGCTCGCTCCGACCTGGCACAGCTTGTTTACGGCGCCGCTGCACAGCTCCTTTCCAGTAACGCTGCTCCCAAGGGCAAGATTCAGCATATCCGCGATCGAGCGCGAGCGCACTCCGGCTCTCCGCCTGCTGGCTCCATCTCGCCGTGTTTTCGTCTTGACGCAAGGCATTCCCACCGAAACAACAACTTTATGGGAAGACTCGATTACGCCAAGGCTATATTCAGCCAATGGTGGACGGGAGTGGTTGGAGTTTGGTCCGCAATCTGTACTGGCGACACACTTGTTCAGCATTACGGAACACCTGCGTCCATCGCCGACTGGAATCGCGCTTGGGTAGCTCCGAGGGTAGGGGAGATTTGGATAATCGGCCTTCTTTTTATCAGCGTCTTCGCGATATTCGAGAAATTTTACCGGCTCGTCCGAGATCTAAAAAACCGTCTGTCTGACGTGAAGACCCGTCTGGATGATCGACGCCCGCGTCTTGCCTTTCGCGTAGCGCCGGTGGGCGGCAACGACTTGAGGGGTTTGGAGAATTGCATTCCGCCGCCTGTGTTCAATTTGCTTCATCTGGCTGGAGACGGGGCCAGGTTCGTCAACGTCGGCCCGATTAAGTCACCAAGCGGTAGGAAGGTGCTATTTGAGACCGTTAACGCAGTCACTCCGCCGGTCCAGGTTTCACTGCCTTTCAGCGTGCGATTTAAGGACGGCACCAAGGGGCCGAGGAACGACAACTGGGACCAGAGAATGGAAGCGCTGATTGACTTTTCCTTGCCGATAACCCGACCGGTGCGAGAGAACCGACATATGGTGTGCCTATCACATTTGAATGGGAAGGGGCGACCTACACGGACAGCAGTTGCCGTCTCCGGTATAGCTGCTCCGAACGGCGTTTCACTGTGCTGGCGTGATTAGGCGGCCCTGGAGCATTGCTTCGAAAGGGAGAGCTTAGCCTTTCTGCAATCAAGCGCGAGGGAGCGCCTTCTTCGCGTCACCGCTCCATCCATCGGCTGGCTACGCGGCGTTGGAGGAAGATGGGACTCCGCACAAACTCCGGGCCGCAGACTCCGAAACCCCAGCGACAGACGCAGGCGTTGTTCGGCTCTTTCGTCGGCGGGGCTCCGTCCGAACCGGCTCGGAATACAGGTAGGTCTCCCCTAAGGAAGCCGGCTGGAGAGTGCGGCGCTGAGGGCTGCAAAGACGAGCTCCGGGGCGGCTTGTTGAATGCGCAGCGTTTTGGAGCGGCTGGCCGCTCCCCGGAGCAACTGAATCCGGGGATCGGGGGATGTCGAGGAGCTCGACCAGCAGGGCAATCAGGGCGGCGTTGGCGCGGCCATCGGTGGGCGGGGTGGTCAGGGAGATCTTCAAGGATCCATCCAGCACGCCGGTAACGGCGTTTCGGCGCGCGCCAGGGTGAACCTTCACGCTGAGCGTGCAGCCGTCTTCTGTGGCGTGAAGGATAAGGCCGTCAAGGCTCATGGGTAGCTTCGCCTGCCGAAGATCGCTGTGCCCAGACGCACCATGGTGGAACCCTCCTCGATGGCGATGACGAAGTCGCCGGACATGCCCATGGAGAGTTCGGTGAGCGTAGGGCACAGGTTCCGGTTTTCGTCGCGCAACTGGCGCAGGAGTCGAAAGTAAGGGCGCGCCGTCTCCGGATCCTGGGACCAGGGGGGTACGGTCATCAGGCCGCGGACCTCGAGATGCTGGAGGGATTGGAGTGCGGCAAGCAGGCCCGGCAAATCCTCGGGCGCAAGGCCGTGTTTGGTTGGCTCGGGGGAGAGCTTTACCTCGATCAGAACCGGCAGCGTCTTGCCCAGGGCTTGGGCTACCGTATTCAGCCGCTCCGCTGTCCTGAGCGAGTCCAGGGAGTCCACCGCATCAAAGATCGCCGCAGCGCGTGCGGTCTTGTTGCTTTGCAGGGGACCAATGAGATGAGCGCAGAGAGGTAACCCGGCGGCTGGCTCGGCTGCCGCCGGGGAGGCCCCGCCAGCGGGACCAGGGACGCCGGGCGCAGCCGCCGGGGTGAGCGGGGAACCCCCGGAGCCGGATCGATCTCCAGCGGTCTCTTTGCTGCTGAAGTCTGTTGGCTTCTCAGAGCCTGGCCTGTCCTCAGGAGCTGCGAGCTGCCCGAGCAGAAGGGCAACCTGCGGCTGTTTGGCCTGCCACTCCTGGACGCGGTTCTCGCCAAAGAGGCGTTGTCCCGCTTCCCAGGCCGCGACGATGGCCTCCGCCGGTTGGGCCTTGCTGACGGCCATCAGCAAGACCTCGCCTGGATCGCGCTTTACGCCGTTGCAGGCTTCGGCGATCTGGCTCCGTACTCGTTCCAGGTTGCTGGCGATGGAGTTCATCGTTTTACGGCGTTGATCCTGCCTCCAGTGTAGCGGCTTGTGCGGCGTCTGATTTTCGCCTGCCGATCGCGTGCATTGCCTGCGGTGCCCCTGAGCGAGATCCCGATGGTGGCGTCTGGACGCTGCCAGGCCGCCACTGGGCTATCTCCTCCGTTGTTGCTTGCACGCCGGGGTCCGCATCTGCGCGCGCCGAGTCACGCCCTGGCGGGAGGGTCTCGCGCGGCCAGACGGGGGCATTTCTGCAAGCCGGGTGAAGCCTTGCAAGATGCTGGGCGACAAGGATTTCTGAATATTGAGGAGCGTTGGAAAGGCCTGTCAGCCGGTCGCGCATCCCCACCCGGCGTAGTATCATCAACCCAGCCGCCGCCAAAGTGGAACGATGCGCGGGACATGCTCGGAGTAGAGATTGATGATGTTGACATGGATGGGGCTTTCAGAGGGAGCTCGGAGCCCGCACCGGGCAGGTCTTGCTCGGTTTACGCTGCAAGCTTTAGCGGTGATTGCGCTTATAGGCATGGGGATGTCTGCGGCGTGGGCTCAGTCCCCCGCGCCGGGTCAGGCGCCGGCAGGGAGCGCTGCGGCCTACCCAGCGCAGGCTTCCGCGGATTTCAGCTTTGCGGTTCCAGCCAGCGACCAACTCTTCTCCAGCAGCTCCGAGGAGCAGACAGCGTCCTTGGCGATGCCTGCCGCCGCAGACTTCAGCGCCGCGCTGCTCCCGCAGACGGCGCAGCCCGCCGGGGCACAGCCGGCTGGGGCGACTCACGGTGCCCGCCCGGCCCATCGCCGCAGGTTTTTCAATGGTGAGAATTCCAACAAGGTTCTCTTCTATGCGGGTACGGCCGCAACGTTGCCGGTGGGGAAAACTTCCAACTATCTGACGCCAAATTGGACGGTTCAGGGAGGCGTGGGACCCTGGATCACCCACCGTCTGGCGGTCGCTGTGGAGTTCGACTGGGATCAGTTCGGTTTGACCAAGACGGCGCTTGATAACCAGCTTGCCATCTATAACTACGTCTATGGTTACCTCTATGGCCTGAACACGGCAGGGAATCGTATGGATGGAGGTAGCCTGATCTGGTCCTTTTCGCTGCAGCCCCAGTTTATCCTCCATTCCAGCTCCACCATGGAAGTCTATGCCAAGGCCGGAGCGGGTCTTTACTTCAAGTCGGCGAGCTTCATCCTGCCG
>DAHWOF010000109.1 GCA_027335345.1 Granulicella sp.
AAACGAAAAGGCGGAATCAAAGCCAGACGAATCATCGCCGCCACCAGCGACAACTACCGCGCCCATCTACTCGGACTGGGATAATCGCAAGGCTCCCTCATGCTCTTTCTACCTTCGCCTTCTCTTCATGCGATCACCCTGATCAGGCCAGCCGGGTGGATATCGGCTCCGCAAACCAGCAGTCCTTCCAGCAGGCGTCACTGCTTGTCATGGCATGGGACACCCTCGGGTATATTCTTCTGCACCAGAACCATCTCGACGAAGCACGTGACTATCTCGATGCCGCCTGGCATAACGACCCTCGCCTGACGCTGGGGCTGCACTACGGAGATGTGCTCCAAAAGCTGGGGCAAAAAGCAGAGGCGCTGCGCGTCGACCAACTTTCCTGGAACGGCATTGCATCCGGCAGCGATCCCGATGCACTGCGGATGAAGAGCTCGATCCAAGAACTCCAGCGGCAGGGTTTCAAGGCGTCCGTAGTTGCGCGAACCACGGAGTTGCAGAATATGCGGATCTTCCATATTCCTCAGTTGGCTAAGCATTCGACGGCTGTTTCGGCAATGTTCCGGTTGCAACTTCAGGCGGGGGGCATCCGTGACGCGCTGCGCGTCAGCGGTGAGGCCTCACTCGATTCGGAGGAAGATGCCATTCGCAAGCTCGTCTTGCCAACCCTGGTTCCAGCGCACTCGGACGCTTATCTGTTGCGTGACGCTGAGATGTATTGTGAGCCCGGCGAAAAGAGTTGCGAGTTCGTGCTGATGCCGCTCGGAAGCATCGCTGCCGAGCAGGCGGGAAATTAAGCGCTCAGAGATCCTTTCGTTCCGGCAATCCTGCTCAACCAGATTTCAAGCCAGCCGGCAACCGTGACGTTCGGCTGCGCGTAGTAGGCAGGAGTTGCCGGGTAACTCGGTAAGGATTGCCACCTGGGCGAAGTTGCTAAAACCATGGGCTGTATTTGCCGATTGAAAAGCTCTTTAGAATGAGGCGCACCCATTCAGGCTGCGCCTTTGTCGGGGTTGGTGCGGATTGGTTCTCCGCGTGCATTTGCTCCTGGCGTGCAAGTTTCTTCCGCAACGATCGCGTCGAATGTGACAGTGGCAACCGCCGCACATGAGCGCGCGTCTGAAGACAACTTTCAAACCTTGTTGGCCAGCGTCGCCTCTCAAAGTGGGGTCCAAGGCAGCGCTCAAAGCAGCGTTCTGCGTGGTGTCCAAGTCGGCGCCCGGCGTGGGGGCCAGTCCGGCTCCGAGAGCCGCTCTGCCGTTCAACAGAAGCAAGCAACGGCAGAGGATGGGGCCGATAAGAGTTCCCCCCTCGTACGCCTTGCTCCGCAGCCGAGCGGAGTAGGGAGCACGAGCGGCGTGCTTGATGCCGGCAACGGCGCGGCAGGAACAGAGAGAGCTGGAGATCCGGAGCTCGTTACTGACGCAGCCGACCCTTCTGCGATCATCTCCTTGCAGAATCAGAGCGCATCTGCGGGGTTGGAGCAGCGCATGCTGGACAGCTTCGTTGGAGATGAAAGTCCGGCGGAGGCCGCGCCGATAAAGGGGGCGGCGCAAGGCGAGGGCTCTGCTGATCCCTTGGCGGCGCAGAAGCACCAGAAGCGTTCCAACGGACCAGACGTTGCGAGCGGGGTAGCGGCCGCGGTGGTTCTGCCGGCGGCTTTACAGCCTCCGGCAGTGGGAGATGTGGCGGCCTTCGGCGCCCTTGGGTTGCGTTCGCAGGTTCATGCTGCCGTGAATGGCGGGGCTGACGCGGTCGGCGGAAGTTCATCTGTGGCTGCCAAGGGGCGGTATATCAACAGCCGAGCAGGAAAGCCAGAAGAAAGCCAGGGCGACATTCGGGAGTTGGGTCTCAACGTCGCGGCGCCTTTGGGTCAAGCCATAGGCGCGGATGGGAGTGAAAGCGGCGCTCAGCCTGGCATCTCCGCCTCTGGAATAACCCAGGGGGACCAGGTAGCTTTTGCCGCCGCTGTACCGCTCCCGATGGCAGATGGCACTCCTGAGAGTGTGAATTCGCAGGAGATCAATAAGCCGGAGCTGAAGACAAATGCCAGCGGAGATTTAGGCTCGGCAAATAAAGCCAGCGTCCCGACCGGAAGCCCCTCCTCGACTGCGGCGCCGGGTGGATCCCCGGCAGCGCAGGGTTCCGGCGGCGGCTCGCCGCAGAGTCCAAGTGCAGGAGCAACTCCGGCGTCTGGCTCAGCGTCTGGCCCCGCACCCGGAGCGATAGCGGTGGGGCTGGCGCAAGCATCTGCGCAGGCGACGATCACCCATCTGACCGCACACAACTCCTTCGGTTCATCCTCCCCGGGCAATGGGCCAACCGATACAGCGCGTGGAGCCAGGGCTGAGGACTTGAGGGCCTCTGCGCACGCTGTGGCAGAGGAGTCCGCAGCCAGCTCCGGCGTGAATGCGGCCCGGGTGATTCAGGCGGTGGGCCAGTCGGAGATGCACGTGGAGATGCGTTCGGAGGAGTTCGGCGATATCTCCATTCGGACCTCGATCTCCAATGAACAGATGCAGGCGCAGATCTCCGTCGATCACAGCGTCCTCAGCCAGACGCTGTCGACGCACGTCCCGATGTTGCAAGCCAGGCTGGGAGAGCAGTATGGCCTGCACGCTTCGATTGAGATTGACCACCCCGGGGCCGGGCTGAGGGGTGACTCAGGAGGCTCCTCGCAGCACCAGCAGGGCACTGAGGGAAGATCGAGCCGTGCGCGAACCACGGTTTCCGTAGGCGCGACGGAGAGTGGCTCTTTGGCTGCCATCACCGGCGGAGCGGTTAGCAGTGAGATGGATCGGAGCGGCGGGCTGGATATCACAGTGTAGGGTCTTGCCCCTGGATCGGAGAAGCGATCCAAGGGAGTATCGAGAAAGGAATCGAGGATGAATATTCAGGGAGTAACCCCTTCAACGATAGCTGCGGTGCAGACGCCAGTCGCAAATGCTGCATCCGCCTCGACTGCGACCAATAGCAGTTCCTCCAACACGATCACTGGCGAGTCAGCAACCAGTCTTCAGGATACGTTTATGAATCTGCTGGTGACCGAGTTGCAGAATCAGGATCCGACCGCCCCAGTGGATCCTACGGAGATGGTCGGACAGTTGGTGTCACTGAACCAGTTGGATCAACTGGTCTCCATCAATCAGACGTTATCCACCATGTCCTCCCTGGAGAGTGCCGCTTCGAGCGCAACCGGAGCGAATGCGCAGTCAAGTCCCAAAAGTTCTGTAGAATCGTTCTCCTCAGGGTTGTGGGTTGATGTTGGCTGATGGGCGGCGGAGCGGAGGGCGTAGCCCGAAGCGGAGCCGGCCATCAGGCGGCGCGAGCGGTGGCCTCCTGGCTGGACGA
>DAHWOF010000128.1 GCA_027335345.1 Granulicella sp.
ACTTGCGACATCGCTGCGAAGAGACCGGACATCGTTTCCAACATGCTCCTTGCGGCGCTCAAAAACGCGGAGACGCCATGATGAACGGAGGCGAACGATGCGGACTTACGTGCTTGGAGCCGGGGCGTCATTCCCCATATATCCCCTCGGAGGCGGCCTGTTCCAGGACATTGACGATCACATCACGCAATGCGGACCCTTCATTCATCGGTTCAACTACAAAACCGATTGGCCGAGCCTCAAACAATGGCTGGCCACGAACTCGAACCCGTTGTTACGCCAAGCCTACAGCAACGGGAACATCGAACAGATATTCACGGTGCTTGATCTCGCAGAAGGGTTGGTCCGTGAAAGCCTAACCAACATCCTCTCCGCTTCAAAGAAGGACGAGGCTGCTGTGAAGGCGGCAGAGGTAGACCATGGTTCCCTCAAAAATGAGATCGGCGAGTATCGGCGCCAGCGGAAGATCCTATTGTGGGCAATGGAAGCGTTCTTCTTAGACCGCCACGAGGACGATTCCAAGAACTTCAACTCCGGCGAATGGAACGATCTCCGTGAGTTGGCAGTGCGTCTCCAGGCGGGGGATGTGGTCATCACCTTCAACTACGACTCTACCGTTGAACGAGTGCTACTTGATCTCGGCAAGTGGTCGCCGTCGGACGGTTATGGCGCCGAAATCGTCCTCCAAGAAAACGCGTACGACGATACGCCTGTCGCCTTGCCACCATCAGCGGTGAAGGTTCTTCACCTACATGGCGCTGTCGGATGGTATCGGAAGCCCATCTTCTCTCCGTCGTTCAACCCGAACGACGGCCCCGGAGGAGCCACACCGCGCACGTCACTTTCCAGGGCGCCCTCGGAAACAGCGATCGCCCTCGACCCGCTCCTGTTAAGAGGGCTGGGCATCCATCACGTTGACGCTTGCCTTCCATCTCGCCCTCCGAGCGAGCCGCAGATCATGCTGCATCCAAGTTTCTTGAAAGTGTATGGCGGCGAAAGCCGGCCTAATCCCATCTTCAGTCGACTTTGGAAAGATGCGCTAAACGCGTTGAAGCGTGCAGATGAGGTGACCATCATCGGATATAGTCTCCCGTCCGCTGATAGTGCCGCATGGACCTTGCTGCACACAGGTTGCAAACGTGGAAAGACGGAGGTCGTCAATCCCAGCAAGAGCGTCTTAACGAATCAGTACGTGCATCTGATCGAGAACCCGACCTCCTTGACGCCGATGTCGATGCGCGATTGGCTGGATTCGAAACCGTAACGTGCAGTCGACGTCTCGCAAACTTGCTGCTTCATTTTTGGAAATTGGCCGGCTCGTGGAGGCGGGTTGGGCTCACAATCCAAGCGCACCATATCTGAAGGGAAGATGCTGTATGGGGAAGGACCACGAGCATCTGTCTTTCGCGGAGTGCGCCTTGCTGCAGACGCAGTTCGAGTCGCTTTTAGCTGGCTGCGCCAGCCGACGACGCCTGCGCCGCACTTCGAACATTCCGCTAGGCGGCATCCCGTAGGATGAATTTGCCGCCTCTGAATTTCAGTCGTTTGGTAAGGCTCGCCCGTCAAGAGCTCGCGAAGGCACAGCCTTCTCAGGCCTCGTGGCCTGCACCGTCGGCGAAGGATCGCTCCGGCAGAATCCGTCCTTTAGCGGACTGTCGCCATCGCCGCACGGAACAGATGCTCGAAGTCCTTGCCCGCCGCAGCATCCTTCGCCGCGCTCTGCACCGCCTTCTGCGCCACCGGGCGCGGATAGCCCAGGTTGATCAGAGCGCTCAGCACATCCTCCTCCAGAGCCCCCAGCGTCGGCGCAGCCGCCACGCTCCCCGCCGCGAAGGCCGCCACATCGTCGAGCTTGTCCTTCAGCTCCAGCACCACCCGCTCCGCCGTCTTCTTGCCGATGCCGGGGATCCGCGTCAGCGTGGCGTGATCCCCACCGCGGATGGCGGCTGCAAGCCGCTCCGCGGCGATCCCGCTCAACACCGTAATCGCCAGCTTCGGCCCAATGCCGGAGACGCCCAGCAGCTTCTCGAAGAGCCTCTTCTCAGTCAGGTCCGCAAAGCCGAAGAGCAGCAAGGCATCCTCACGCACATGGGTATGCACGTGCAGGCTGGCCTGCGAGCCGCGTTCGCCCAGCTCGGTGTAGGTCGCCACCGAGATCGCCAGCTCGTAGCCCACGCCGCCGCACTCGATCACCACCGCATTCGGCGTCTTGCTCAGAATCTGCCCACGAAGATGCGCAATCACTGCAGTCTGCCTCCTCTCAATCCTGCGCGGCGATGTAGGTCTGGTGGATCACCGCGTATAGCCTCTCGGTCAACTCTTCCGCCTGGCGCGTGCTCATGCCCAGGGTCGAGATCGGTTCGCCGACGATCAACTTCAACGGCCGCGGCTTCATGGCATAGCAGTGGATCGGAAGCATCTCATAGGTGCCCACCAGAGTGAGCGGCACCAGCGGCGCCTGCGCCTTGATGGCCATCCACGCGGCGCCGGCCGCCATCGGCTGCAACTCCCCGTTGGCGGCGCGGCCGCCTTCGGGAAAGATGACCAGCGGCATGCCTGCCTCCAGCGTGCGCGCGCCCCGCGCCAGACTGGCCACACCAGCACGCGCCGAACTCTGGTCAATTGGCACCTGGCCGGAGCGGTTCAGATACCAGCCGATGAAGGGAACCTTCCATAGCCCCGCCTTGGCCAGGATCCGGAACTGGAAGGGCAGCCGGGCAAACAGCACCGGCGTGTCGTAGTAGCTCAGATGATTGCAGGCATAGACGGCAGCGCCCCGGGGGAAGCGCTCGGCGTGCTCTACCGTTACCGGCGAGAAGCCGATCCGCAGCAGGCAGCGGGCCCAGAGGCGGGCGATCGCATGCTGCTGGCGGCCGCTCTTGTCCCACAAACCACAGATCAGCGAAATGGACCCGAAGAAAGCTGTGGCCAGGGCGAATAGGGGAATAATCAGCAGGTTGTTGACCCAGCGTCGTCGCCACGAAACCGGCAGCGGTGGCGGTTCAGGTTCTCCGGCGGGCTTGGCCACCGCTTCGTTCTTCAGGCTCTGGTCGGCTGCGGGCATCTCCTCCTCATGCTATCGCGGCCGGGCGCAACGCCGCTCCTGGAGCCTTGGCCCCGGGGCTCACCTTGGCTCGCTATCCCGCTTCGCTCTGCCCCAGCGCCAGGCCGCGGATCTCTCCCACCAGGAAGACGGAGCCGGTAGCCACGATGACGCCTTGCGCCGGCGTCACCTTCCAGGCGAGATCCAGCGCCTCCCGCACGCTGCCAGCCGAATGGAACGGGACGCTCAGCCGCTCGGCGGCGGCAACAAGCTCCGCCATCGTGGCGGCGCGGGGATGCTCAATGGGGGCCAGGATGACGTGATCGCCGCGCCGTGCCGGATCGCTCGATGCGCAGTCGAACAATGGCAGCAGCACCTGCTCGATCTCCTCCACCGGCTTGTCCGCCAGGCAGCCGAAGACGAGCGTGCGCGGCTGGTCTTCGGGCAGATGGGCCAGAGCCGCTCGCAGCGTCCAGGCTCCGGCCGGATTGTGCGCCACATCCAGAAGCAGCGCGGCGCGCCCCGCCCCGCCGTTGACCCACTCCAACCGCCCCGGCCACTGCGTCTGGCGCAAACCCGCTTCGATGGCCGCGTTGGAGATCGCCACCGACCGGCCATCCAGAAGCCGATGATTGCTGCGCAGCTCAAGGGCCGTGGCGATCGCCAGGGCGAGGTTCCGCTGCTGGTGCTGTCCGTAGAGTGGCGAGTCCACGTGCAGAATCTCCCCCTCCAAACTCAGCTCGTAGCGGTTGCGTCCCAGCGGCGAGTCACGCTCCGGTAGAGGATCCAACCCGCCGCCCGGCGCCTGCCGGGCAGTCGGCTCAGGAGCCACTACACCCGTCTGAAGCCGGGCAGGCGGAAGGCACCGCGCCGCATCCACGCCGCGGACCTCCAATCTCACGGCGGCCTCGCCGATGGCGGCGTTGGCCTCCGGATGCTGCGCCAGCGTGACCAGCACGCCGTGGGGCCGCAGAATTCCGGCCTTCTCGCCCGCAATCTGGCGGATGGTGTTCCCCAGATACTCGGTGTGGTCGATGCCGATGTCGGTGATCACGCTGACGATGGGCTCCACGCTGTTGGTCGCATCCAGCCGGCCTCCCAGCCCGACCTCCAGGACCGCCAGCTCTATACCTTGCTCGGCAAACCAGGTGAACGCCATGGCCGTCATCAGCTCAAAGTAACTCGGGTAATGGGGTAGCTCCCCGGCAGCGATCAGGCGGACCGCCGCCGCGTCGACCCTCTCGTAAAGCCGGCCAAAGTCGGCGTCGGGAATCTCCTCCAGCCCGGTGGCCTTCCGCGAAACCATGCCGTCCGCCCTCGACGCCTGCGCCTCATCGCCTTGAGCGCTCGAGACCCTGATCCGCTCATTCACCCGCAACAGATGCGGTGAGGTGTAGAGCCCGGTCTTGAACCCGGCCGCGTGGAGGATCGAGGCCAGCGTCGAAGCCGTCGAGCCCTTGCCGTTGGTGCCCGCGATCAACACCGACGGAAAGCTCTTCTGCGGCTCGCCCAAAGCGCACAGCAGCGTGCGGATGTGATCCAGCGTGAACTTGCGGCGGTGGCCGCTGCCCGGACCGGCGGAGGACGCAGAACCTCCCGTTCGCAGCTCCGGTCCCAGAATCTTCAGATGTTCCAGTGCGTCTTCGTAGGTCATGCTCTCTATCCGTCTCCCACCTTTGCGATGCGCGTCTCTCCGGCAACGCTCTGTCCTTCATCCAGATCACCCGCCAGGCCCGCGCGGCCCCGTGTTGTGGCCACGCAGATTCGTCCCGCTCTGCCCTTCAGCTCCAGGGCGTCCCTTCGGCCGGCAAGAAAGCGCTCTCCGAGCGCCGCCGCATCCAGATCTTCCTCGACCGCCAAGCTGAAGCTCTCCAGCTCCCGGGCAAGTTCGAACGGGGTGAAGAAGAGCTGGAACGGTTCTCCGGCAGCGGCCACACGCGCGCCCAGCGAATCTTGCATCTGTTGCTCCACCCAAGGCAGAGCGCTGCGCGGCTGTGAGTAATCGAAGACCACCCGGCTGCCGGCGGCAAAGCCCGAGAGGACGCGCAGCGTGGCATGGAACGCGCTGCGGGTAAGGTAGGGCACTACACCCAGCCATGCAGTCACCGTCCGCGCCCGCTCGTCGAAGCCTGCGGCCAGCAGCCGCTCGCGCAAGCTGTCCCGCTCAAAGTCCACCGCTACAAACCCTGCGCTGGGCAGCGGAGCCACATCGGCCGCCTCCAGCATCTGCAACTTCCAGGCCTGAGTGGCGGGGTGGTCCACCTCGAAGACGCGCAGAGCGGGATACGGATTGCGGCAGGCAAAGGTATCCAGTCCAGCGCCCAGCACCAAGTACTGGCGGGCTTCCAGCTCCCGCACGCCTGCTTGCAAAGTATCCTCGGCCAGCCGGGCCCGCACCACGATCCAGGCGCGCAGCGCGGCGGAGAATGGCCGCCTGTAGCCATCCGGGGTACGAAGCAGCTCCTGCTGAAGCTCGCTGCCCAGAATCTGGACCGCGAGCGGATCCTGGAAGACCAGCGGCCGAGCATCGTGTATCTGGTGGGCTGCCCGGCGCAGGGCTACGCGCAACGCGGTCCGCGATGGATGAATCTCAAGCAACGCCGGCTGGCTGGCTTTCCGTCTCCTTCGCCAGCGGAGCCTTCCTCTGCCCGCCTTGCCACTCCTCGGTCATCCAGCTTAAGGTCTCCGCCAAGTAGGCCTTCAGATCTTTGCGCTCCACCACCGCGTCCAGGAAGCCGTGCTCCAGCAGGAACTCCGAGCGTTGGAAGCCCTCGGGGAGCTTCTGCCGGGTCGTCTGTTCGATCACCCGCGGACCGGCAAAGCCGATCAGCGCGCCGGGTTCGGCGATGTTGAGATCGCCCAGCATGGCAAAGCTGGCGGTCACGCCGCCCGTCGTCGGATCGGTCATCACGCTGACAAACGGAACACCTGCGGCATCCAGCCGCGCCAGCGCGGCGGAGACCTTGGCCATCTGCATCAGGCTGGCGATACCTTCCATCATGCGCGCTCCGCCGCTGGCGGAGACGATGATCAGCGGCACTCTACGCTCAATTGCGCGGTCCACCGCCCGGGCAATCGTCTCTCCCATCACCGGTCCCATGCTGCCGCCGATGAATCCGTACTCGATCGCCGAGAGCACCACCTCCTGCTCGCCCAGCCTGCCCACCGCGTTGATGATCGCATCGTTCAGTCCCGTGCTCTTCTGCGCCGCCGCCAGCCGCGCCTTGTAGGGCTTCAAATCGGTAAACTCCAGCGGGTCGATCGAGCGCAGCTCCAGATCCACCAGCTCATAGCCTGGCTCCAGCAAGCTTTCCACACGCTGCCGCGCACTCAGTTTGAAGTGCTTTCCACAGTTGGGGCATACCTGCAGGTTGGCATCCAGATCCGCCTTCCACAACGTCCTGCGGCATTGTTCGCACTTCGTCCACAGGCCCTGGGTCCGCACCTCGTGACCCTCGGTTGGATTGATCTCATGGGTATCGCGTTTGAACCAGGTCATCGCCGCAGCTCGCCTCCTGCCCCTCGCGACCGCCGCCGGGGACATCCGCCATTGTATCGAAATCCCACCCCGGGCGAGCGCCATGCACTATCCTTGTAGAGTGAGCAACCTAATCAAGATTCAGCTTCCTGACGGCTCTCTGCGCGAGGTTGCACCCGGAACCACTCCTCTGGAGATCGCCCAGGGGATCTCGCCCCGGCTAGCTGCGGCCGCAGTCGTGGCCAAGGTGCGGCCCATCGCCTGGATGTCCTCCAATGCCAACCAAACCGTTCTGGAGCTCTCTGAAGAGGCCATGTACTCCAGCCACAGCTCCGCCGCCGAACGCATCATCGGGTTGAACACGCCTCTGCAGGAGGACCTCGCTCTGGAGCTGCTCAAGGAGAGCGATCCGGAGGCGCTGCCCGTGGCGCGTCACTCGGCGGCGCACATCATGGCCACCGCCCTGCTCGAACTGTTCCCCGAGACCAAGCTGGGCCACGGTCCGGCCACAGAGAATGGCTTCTTCTATGACGTATACCGCGAGACTCCTTTCACTGAAGCCGACATGGCCGCCGTCGAAGAACGCATGGCGGAGGTCGTCCGGCGCGACGAGCCCTTCGTCCAGATCTTCCAGCCGCGCCAGCAGGCGCTGGCCGAGTACGCCGCTCGCGGCGAGTTCATGAAGGTACACTTCATCGAGCGCTTCACCAAGGATGGCGATGAGATCTCTCTCTATCGCAACGGCGGCTTCACCGACTTCTGCCGCGGACCTCACGTGCCCTCCACCGGCCGGGTCAAAGCCTTCAAGATCACCTCCATCGCCGGAGCCTACTGGCTGGGCGATGAAAAGAACCAGCAACTACAACGCATCTACGGCGCCGCGTTCTTCAACTCCAAAGACATGGAGGCGCACTTCAGGCGCCTGGAGGAGATCAAGGCCCGCGACCACCGCGTCCTGGGCAAGCAACTGGACCTTTTCAGCATTCAGGAGGTAGCCGGCGCGGGCCTGATCTTCTGGCACCCCAAAGGTGGCTTGATCCGCAAGATCATGGAAGACTGGATGCGCCAGGAGTGCATCCGCCGCGGCTACCAAATGGTCTTCACTCCTCACATCATGCGCCGTGAGCTATGGAAGATCAGCGGCCACGAGGGCTATTACGTCGACAACATGTATCCACCGATGGAGCTGGACGACGCCGAGTACCGGCTCAAGCCCATGAACTGCCCCGGCCACATCCTCATCTACAAGAACTCGCCCAAAAGCTACCGCGACCTGCCGCAGCGCTACGCCGAGCTGGGCAACGTCTACCGCTACGAGCGCAGCGGCACCATGCACGGTCTCCTGCGGGTGCGCGGCTTCACCCAGGACGACGCTCATATCTTCTGCACCTCGCAACAGATCGGCGGAGAGATTGAGGCCTGCCTGGACTTCGCCGAGGCCGTCCTGAAGACCTTCGGCTTCAAGGAGTACCGCGTCGAGCTCTCCACCCGCGACCCCAACAAGGCTAGCGAGTTTGTTGGCAGCGACTCTGACTGGGCCCACGCCGAAGGCGCTCTCAAGAGCGTGCTCACTACTCGCGGCCTCAGCTTCCAGACCTTCCCCGGCGAGGCCGCCTTCTACGGCCCCAAGATCGATGTCAAGCTGGTCGACGTGCTGGGCCGCCTCTGGCAGCTCAGCACCGTGCAGTTCGACTTCAACCTGCCCCAGCGCTTCGAGCTGGAGTACATCGGCGAAGATGGGGCTGCGCATCAGCCGGTCATGGTGCATCGCGCCCTCTTCGGCTCCGTAGAGCGCTTCTTTGGCGTGCTCATCGAGCACTACGCCGGCGCCTTCCCCTTCTGGCTGGCGCCGCTGCAGGTGGGCCTGGTGCCGATCAGTGAGAAGCATCACGCCTACGCGCTCGGCGTCCAGCAGCGCCTGGAGGCAGCCGGACTGCGCGTCGAGACCGACCGCAGCAACCAGAAGATGAACGCCAAGATCCGCGACTTCGGCTTGCAGAAGGTTCCCTTCATCCTGGTGCTGGGCGACAAGGAGGCGGCCACCGGCTCCGTGAGCGTGCGGGTGCGCGGCCAAGGCGATCAGGGCTGCCTCCCCCTGGAGCAGTTCCTGGAACGCGCCTCTCGGCTGGTCAGCCAATACTCGATGGATCTGCTCTAGGGCATTTCTCCTGTTGTCGGGTATCCCGCAGCGGGCGCGCGGTGGCGTTTCTTTCCTGGAAAACGCTCATCGGTGTCGAGACCCCAGCTACACCTACAGGAGAAATGCTCTAGGCCTTGCTGCCATAGCCGCCTCTTGCATCTTCCGTGCAGAGGTAAGTCGACGCCTCGGCTTCGTCGGGCGCCTTTCCTCCATCCTCGCGAGTCTGCCGCAGCCAAGCCGGCTCGAGTGCAGCAAAGACGCCACGGCAGGTCTTCACCGCGGCGCCCTTCCACGGAAGATGCGATAAGGCATTCGGTCCTCAATGTCTGGTTGAGGGCCAAGCCCCGCGTCTCACTCCGCCGCCGGAATCGATCCCGACACGTTGGCCGCCACGGAGGCTGAAACTACGGAAGAGAAGCTGGACTGCGCAGCTACGGTTGCCACCGCAACTGGATTTGGTCCCGCCGAGATGAAAGGTCCCAGGGCGGCTGCGGCGGTCGTGCTGCTATCCCCGCTCACGCTGGTGATCAGGCCGGTGAAGCCGGCGGAGCTTTCGTAGTTGAGGTTGTTGGCGGGGATCAGGTTGATGTCAGCATAGGTGGGAGAGCCCAGGGTTACCGCGGGTATGCCGCGCGCCAGGGCGCGATGCTCTGCCTCAACGCCGAGGATCGACGAGGCTACCTTCGCATAAAGAATGAGATCCGCCTGCGTCAAGTTCGTTCCGCTCGATGCCGGATTCGCCTGGGTGGAGCTGAAGCCGTTGAAGCCGGCGGCCATCGAAGCGAACTCTTCCACCGCCGTCATGTACGCGCCGATGAAAGCTGTTTCCAACGCGATCAGCACGGGCAGAAACCCGGCGAGCGACGCAAAGGTTCCGTTGGGGAAATAGAACTTCTGTGGAATGCCGGCGCCGGCGTCCGCGCTGCCATCGATGGCCAGACCTAGCAGCGAGCGCAAGGTCTGCGCATGCGAAACCTCTTCCAGCAACGCGCCCTGCAGGTAAGCGACATTCACTTGACTCCCGCTCGCGCTCACATTAACAGCGGTTCCTCCGGAGCCGGCGAGATTCGGATCTGTAATCACCGCCTGCGTGGAAAGCGCCGTGTAATAGGTGGTGATCGCCAGGCTCTCCGCAATCAGCGCGGCTGTGAGAATGTTCGCCGCGGTATCCGTAGAAGCCGCAGCCGCTACCGGCGTGGTGCTCATGAGCGAGCCTCCGGAGCAGCCTTCCACAACGGCCGTGGTGACAGCGCCCAGCCCGAACATCGTTGCTCCAGTAAGGAAAGAACGGCGATTGATGCCGTTGTCGATGGCAAGATTCCTGATGAACTTTTCTTTTAGCATTCCGGCTCCTCATCTTCGCTCCCTTCCGGCGACGGAGGGGAGGCGGTGTTGGGTTCTCACCTGGGGTACGCGAGTGAGTCGCCCTTTGGATTGGTCCGGGGAATGAAATTGCACCAAAAAACTTCGTAAGCTGCATTCGAGCGCGTCGCGGCCGATTTGAACCACAGCGACTCGCTCGACTCCGACAGCGGCTGACGAACCTCCGGAGGCAGAGAACCGACGTTGCTGCCTCTCTGATCCGTGGGCGGCTCCAACGATTTGCACTACCCGTTCTTGGCGCATTTGGTGGGCAACCTGGCTTCGCGCTCGTTTGGCCCGGATTAAAGCGAGTGTCAAACAGCGAGCGCAATGGTATAACTGCGGCAGAAGAGTTGCCTGGATGTCCATCCGTTGAGATCATTCCCAGCGTACCTGCCACAGAACGGGAGTCCCGCCTCGTGACTGCCTCAATGCAGCCCCTACCAGATTCCGTGCTCATTGAGAGGATGCTGTCAGGCGACCAAGCTGCCCTTTCGACGATCTACGATCGGTACTCGGCGATGCTTTTTGGAGCGCTCATGCGTATTCTTCGGGACAAGCAGGCAGCCGAAGAGATCTTGCAGGATCTGTTTCTGCAACTGTGGCGAAACGCCGCCCAGTTTGATTCCAGCCGGGGTTCCCTCCCTGGCTGGCTGCTGGTCAGCGGACGAAATCGAGCGATCTCTCGGCTCCGCGGACGCGCCAACCGCGAGGTGCTGGAAGAGACGGAGGGCGTCTTCGCAGATACCTTCCTCTCCACTCAGAACATCGAAGAAGAAGTATCGCGAACGGAGCTGAGACAACGATTGACCACCGCGCTCCTCAAGCTGCCGACGGAACAAAGGCAAGCTGTGGAGCTGGCTTATTTTGAAGGACTGACGCAGAGTGAGATCGCTTCCCGGACCGGCAGTCCCTTGGGAACGGTTAAGACCAGGGTTCGAACGGCGATGCAGTCGCTGAAGCAGATATTGACATGACAGAACGGCACGTCAATCCGGAAGACTTTGACCTCTACGCTTTGGGTGCGTTGGATGGCCAGGACAAAGTGTCTTTTGAAGCCCATGTCCGCTCCTGCGTCCTATGCCGGCGTGAGCTGCATGAGGCCCAGCGGATCACCATGCTGCTGGGCCTGGCTGAGGCTCCTCTTGCGCCCTCACCTTCGGTCAAGGAGACCCTGATGCGGCGCGTCCGCGCGGAGAAGGCTGAATCTGCTCAACGGGCCGTCCAGGACCGGCCGCGAAGAGCTTCGTGGGGTCTTCGCCTTACGCTGGCATCTGCCTTCGCTGCGCTCCTCTTGGCCTTGGCCGCAGGTCGACTTTGGAGACTGGACCACCTACGCCAACAGGAGATTGCGGCGTTGCAAGGAGAGCTCCAGAGTGCGCAGGCGCAGGTTTCGCAAAACGCCGCAACCATACGGACCGTGAACGAGGTCATCGGCGCACCCGATACGGTGCAGCTCGCGCTCCTGCAGCAACCTGCTGGACCGCCGGGGCAGGCCCATATTCTTTTCAACGCGCGCATGGGGGTAGTCATCTACTCCGGTGAGGTGGCTCCCGCTCCGGCGGACCGAAGCTATCAGCTTTGGCTGGTGCCTTCCACTGGCGCTCCGGTGAGCGCTGGGCTGGTGGCGGCAAATCAATCCAATCAGGCCGTCGTCGTGCATCTGCCGCCTGGGCTCTCAGCCAAGGCCTTTGCGGTGACGCTGGAGCCGCACGGCGGCATGCCGCAGCCAACCGGACCAAAGGTTCTCGTCGGCGCGCTGAATGGATGATGTCGCTGGCCGCTGAATTCAGCGGCCAGTTTCGAAGACCCCTGGAGCACGCTGTCTCCATCCGCCGTCGAGATCCGGGTCAAGCCGTCGACTCTGCTCTGCCAGATTTGCGGACAACATCGAGAGCGTCTCCTTGGGCTGCCAGGCCGGGGATCCGCCGGGCCTTTTGCCCATCCTCCGGCGCGGGGAACTGCTTCTTCTCCTGCTGCCTGCGGCCTCACCCGGGCCGCCCCGCCGGCATCTCATCACCGTGGAGGTTCCCCCCAATGAAAGCCGTCGTTCTGGATGCGTACGGTCCACCTTCGAACCTGCAGCTCAAGAATGTTCCCACGCCGACAGCCGGCTCCGGCCAGGTGCTCATCGAGGTGCGCGCCGCCGGTGTCAATCCCATCGACTGGAAGATGCGCTCCGGCCAGACGCGGGATCTCTTTCCAGTGAACTTTCCCGCCATCCTGGGCTTTGATGTTGCCGGGGTGGTGCGCTCCTGCGGCCCTCAGGTCACCGTCTTTACCCCCGGAGACCGTGTCTTCGGACGCGCCCCCGCGGCGTACGCCGAGTACGTGGCCGGCGACGTCTCCGGCCTGGCCGGAATTCCTTCCGGCGTGGACTTCACCACCGCCGCCGCCCTTCCGGTGATCAGCACCACCGCCGACCAGTTGATCCGCAAGGCCGCTCAGGCCCGGAAGGGACAAACCATCTTGCTCACCGGAGCCCTGGGCAGCGTGGGCCGCCTGGCGTTGTTCTGCGCTCTGGAGCTTGGAGTCCGCGTCATTGCCGGCGTGCGCTCCAGCCACATCGGCGAAGCGCTGGCGCTGGGCGCGGAGCGCGCCGTCGATCTCGCCCGCGAAGAGGATCTGGCCGCCCTCGATCCCGTCGACGCCGTCGCCGACTGCGTCGGAGGCGATCTGGGTCCGCGGCTGCTGCCGCACATCAAACCCGGAGGGGTCTACGCCAGCATCGTTGGACCACCGCGCGGCGCTGAAGCCTATCCCTCCCTGCGCATCCACTCCTTCGGCTCACAGCCGGACCCTCAGGCCATGTTGCACTACGCGGCGGCCATCGGCGAAGGCCGGCTCCAACTCCCTCTCGGCCTGGTGCTGCCCCTGGCTCAGGCTGCCGAGGCCCACATCCAGGGCGAGCGCGGCGGCGCCGGCAAGATCGTGCTGACGCTGTAACCGCTCCGGAAACCGCTCCAGGCCCATCTTCTGGCGTTGTCTCTCCGCGGGCATGCGGCTGAAGCGGCGGAACGGAACTTTCCCCATGGCAAAGGCCGCCCGGTCGTCGGGCGGCCTACAGTCGGGAAAAGCTCTCTCACGCTCTTCTAGAGCATTTCTCCTGTTGCTGGGTGTCCAGGAAGGGGTGTCCAGTAGCGTTTTCTTTGGTGGAGAACGCCCATCGCTGTCGAGACCCCAGCTACGCCTACAGGAGAAATGCTCTACCCCAGCGTTTCCATCAGCTTGTTCACGGTGCGGTTCAGATCCTTGTCGGTGCGGCGCTGACCATCGATCTTGGCGATGGAGTGCATCACGGTGGTGTGGTGCTTGCCGCCGAACTGACGCCCGATCTCGGGCAGGCTGGCCTCGGTCAACTGCTTGGCCAGATACATGGCAATCTGCCGCGGCACCACGATTTGCCGTGAGTTGTTCTTCTGTTTCAACTCCGCCACGCGCATGCCGAAGCACTCGGCGACGGCGCGCTGAATGGCCTCAATCGTGATCTTGCGCACCTGGGTGTCGATGAACTGCTTCAGGCACTGCTGCGCCGTCGGCAGCGTAATCTCCACGCCATGCAGCGAGCACCAGGCGATCAACCGCACCAGAGCGCCTTCCAGCTCACGCACGTTGGTGCGCACATTGCCGGCGATGAACAGCGCGACGTCGGTAGGCAGCGCGGTCTGCTCCAGCTCCGCCTTGCGCTGCAGAATCGCCACCTTGGTCTCCAGATCGGGAGGCTGGATGTCCACCACCAAGCCCCACTCAAAGCGCGAGCGCAGCCGATCCTCGAAGTCGTTCAGCTCCTTGGGAGAGCGATCGCTGGCCACCACGATCTGCTTGCTCTGCTCATGCAGCGCATTGAAGGTGTGGAAGAACTCCTCCTGGGTGCGTTCCTTGCCGGCCAGAAATTGAATGTCATCGATCAGCAGCACATCCACGGACCGGTAACGGTCGCGAAAGCCGGTCATCTTGTCATAGCGGACCGAGTTGATCATCTCATTGGTGAACTTCTCCCCGGAGACGTAGCTCACCGCAGCCATCGGATTGCGGGCTTTGATCAGGTGTCCGATGGCCTGCATCAGGTGCGTCTTGCCCAGGCCCACGCCGCCGTAGAGAAACAACGGATTGTAGGCCTTGGAGGGACGCTCCGCCACAGCCTGCGCCGCCGCCTGAGCAAACTGATTGCCGCTGCCCACCACAAAGGAGTCAAACTGATAACGCGGATTCAGTTGGGCGGCCGTATTCCAGTCGAACCGCGCCTGCTCCGGCCCGGCGGGCGGGGCGGCTCCGTTGCCGCGGCGCGGCGCGTTCAGGCTGTGACTGGGCTGGGGAGCGAACCCGCCATCCTCCCGCACCCGCGCCGGCACCTCCTGCGGAGGCACCTGGAACACCACCTGATCGATCTCCAGACCGAGATTGTCGATCGCTTCGCTGATCAGATCGCCGTAACGATCTCCAATGTGCTGAAACTCCTCGGAGGGAATCCTCACATGCAGAACGCGCCCGTTGACATGCGAGAAGCGAGTGGGCTTCAGCCAAGTTTCAAAGCTCTGGCGATTGATCTTTTTCTCAAGCGCGCCCAGAATCCGAACCCACTGGTTCAGGACAGCCGCCGGCACTGGAACATAGGACATCGTCGATTACTCTCTCTTGCCTCCGCCCAACCCCACCGCCGAACAACCCTCGTTCGCCAGCGATTCAGACGGAAGATGAAAACAGCCAATAGGCAAACCGTACAAGGGCTCTGCAACCACCTGACCCGGAAACAACCAAATCGAAAGCAAAACAGACAACAGGGATTCCCTTCCGCGAGGCTCTCGCGAACTCCTTACCACTGGCAATGCTGTTGAAGTCCGACGCCTTGCTTTGCGCCGGAGGAGTGTTGCAACTGCCGGCTCGCCAGAGAAAAGATCAACCGCGAGTCTCGTTCGATATCACGGAACGGATTCGATACTAGCATGCCGACCGGCCATCTCTGGCAAGCGAATTTTGCCAAATCCAGAAAGTTCCCGTCAGTTGCACCATCCATTGTGAAGAATCCTGAAATGGGCTTCGGTAACCGGAGTGCTCTGCTCTCTCCACCCTTCGCTCGTCTCCAGCTCATTGCCCGTTTTTCTCCCCTCAGGTATACTCAGAAATTGCTGTTAACCCGGCTCTTGGGCCACTTCTGGAGCGCGCCTCCAGGGTGAACCCAAACCGCCCGCAACCTCCCCCGCAAACGGCCTCGCCAGATGTTCGGAGGGAGTTCCATGCGGGCTCCAGCGCCAATCCGCAGAACGGTCCGGAACGTAACCCGGCGCCGCTTCGAGGAGCGGTTCCCGGGCAAGCTTCCGGGCCAAGGGATTCGCACCGCGCCCTCCCTGGCCTCCAACCTGCCGCGTTGGAACGCAGGCCAAGCAAATATCTTTTGAAACAGGACAAACTCGATGCCCAAGCGCACCTTTCAGCCCAATCGCCGCCGCCGTAGCAAGGTCCACGGCTTCCTCTCTCGCATGGCCAGCAAGGCCGGCGCCGCTGTGCTCAGCCGACGCCGCGCCAAGGGCCGCCACAAGATTGCCGTCTCGGCAGGCTATCGCGACTAGCAGCATTCTTGCCCAAAGCGGCGCAGTAGCCAGCGAATGCTACCTGCGCCAGCGCGTACTCGTCGGCGTCGTGGCCCCGTAACAACTACGCACCTGAAAAGATCTTCTAACCAGGCTCATCGCAGCGTCCGACGCACCTGAAACATCGCCTTTGCAGGGCGCCATGCCGAGGAAGACGTCACGGCGGCCCCTGCGTGCTGCCGATCGTCTTTCCTCGGCTCCTCTTCGTCTCGTTTCACGGAAGCCGAGCCTATCTGCATGCCGATCGCGCCCAACTCGCACCGCCTGGCCAAACACGCCGACTACCAGCACGTCTATCACTCCGGACGCCGCCAGTTTGGCAAGCAGATCACCTACTTTTACCTGCTGCGGCCCAGCGATCGCGCGGCGGCGGCAGGCCCGCGGGTCGGCCTCACCGTCCCCAAGGCGCTTGGCAAGGCCGTCGATCGCAATCGCATCAAGCGCCGCATGCGCGCCGCGATTCGCAGCGCGCTACCCCGGCTGACTGCAGCGGTGGACGTCGTGTTGCATCCCCGGCGCTCCGTCATCGATCTGGAGTTTGTCCAGTTGCAGCGCGAGGTGGCCACTCTGTTCGCCGGCGTTCAGGCCCGGTGTGACCACGCCACTCACTCCGGCCTGCCGGAGGCCCCCACGGGCTCCAGGCAGCCGACTCGCCGGGGCCCAGCCGCACCCCCTCACCCGGCCGGCTCGACCGGCCTGGCCACAGGCTCATGACAGCGGGCTCTGCTGACGCGCGCCGCCAACGCATGGCCTACGCCCTGCTCCGCTTCTACAAGAGCGTGCTCTCACCGGCCTGGAATCTTCTCCTCCCCACCCAATGCAAGTACCTTCCCACCTGCAGCGAGTATGCCTATATCGCCGTCACCCGCTATGGATGGCTGCGCGGCCTTTGGCTGGCGCTGCGCCGCTTGGCGCGTTGCCATCCCTTCGCCCACGGCGGTCACGACCCTGTCCCTTGAAGAACCCCTCTCTGGAGAAGATTGGTGAAACAATCTCCCCTCACGCCGCGCCAGGACCTCGCTCCGGAATCAGCCGCCGATGCCCGGTGCGGAAGCCTCTCCATTAACCCTGCGCATGGCTTACTTCACAGCGCAACCGCCGCCCACACCATTTACCATTAGTACGAAGCCGGCCGTGATTGCGGACCGGCCATAGAGGAAAGAGCAGGAATTCTTTTGCCAGAGATTCGGAATCCCAATCAGGGCGGAGGCCAGGATAATCGCGCCTTCCTGGTCATGATGATCGTCATGCTCGGCGTCATCTTCGGCCTGCAGTACTGGCGCGCGCAGCGCAACCCGCCCATCGTCTCCCCACACCCGTCGTCTCAGCCGGTCACCTCGACCGGCGCCAAGTCCAACAGCGCCAGTCTCCCGGCTGCGCATGGCACATCCGTGGCCGCTTCCGCTGTGTCCGCCTCCCAGGTCACCACCACTGTGGTGGAGAACGAACTCTATCGCATCACCTTCTCCAATCAGGGCGGTCAAGTCACCTCCTGGATCCTCAAGAAATATAAGGACGACGCCGGACATCCGCTCGACATTGTCCATCAGGGCGCAGCCCGCCGGTTTGGCTTTCCGCTCTCGCTCTACACCTACGACGCAGACCTGAACCAGCAACTGGACGGCGCGCTCTACGTTGCATCGGCCACCGGCAAGCTGGAGGCGCCGGCCACGCTCAGCTTCAAGTACGCGCTGGGCAATCTTTCTGTCACCAAGACCTTCACCTTTGGTGACACCTACGTGATCCACGCCGACACAGAGGTTCTGCGCGACGGCGTGCCCGTCCGCGCTCTGCTCGCCTGGCCGGCGGGGCTGGGCGATACGGACACTCCGATCGGCTACGCCGGAGCCCAGATCGACAGCGAGTCCAACGGCAAGGTCCAGCACCTTGCCTACAAGAAGATCTCCAGCGGCAACACACTAAACGGCCCGTTCAGCTTCGCCGGGGTGAGCGATCAGTACTTCGGAGCGGTCTTCCTGCCTGACCACCCGGATGACGCGACCCTGGTCGGCTTCGACCACATGGTGGAGATCTCCGTCGTCAGGCCAAGCCTTCTGCCCGGGGAACCCACCGTCTCCGCCAAGCAGTTGCCGGTGCTGGGAGCTGCGATGGGATCCATCACCGGGCACACCCAGACCAATCTCTTCGTCGGCCCCAAGGCCATCACCATCCTCAAGAACATTCACACCGCCGACGGGGGTAATCTGGCGCCGCTGTTGGACTTCGGTTTCTTCGGCCCCATCGGGAAGTATCTCTTCCTGGGACTGCGCATGGTGCACTCCTGGATCGCTCCGCGCCACCCCACGCCCAACAACTACTCCTGGGGCTGGGCCATCGTCCTCTTTACCCTGCTCATCTACACGGTGTTGCTGCCGCTGCGCGTGCAGGGCATGAAGTCCGCCCTGAAGATGCAGCGCATCCAGCCCCAGATCGACGCCATCAAGGCCAAGTACAAACATCCCAAGCCCACGGATCCCAAAGCCGGCGAGATGAACGCCGAGATCATGGCCTTGCAGAAGGCCAATGGCGTCAGCATGCTGGGCGGCTGCATCCCATCCCTGATTCAACTCCCCTTGCTCTTCGCCTTCTTCACCATGATGACCAAGGTCGTCGAGCTCCGCCAAGCCCACTTCTTCTGGCTCCCGGATCTGGCCGCTGCAGACCCCTATCACATCCTTCCCATCCTGATGGTCGCCACCTCCTTCTTGGCGCAGTTCTACACGCCCTCACCCGGCGTGGACCCACAACAACAGAAGATGATGGCCTTCATCATGCCCGCCTTCTCCGGATATCTCACCTGGAACTACAGCTCCGGCCTGGCACTCTACTGGAACGTTGGAAACATCGTCATGATCGTCACTCAACTGGTGATGAACCAGACCTCCATGGGACGAGAGATGCGCGAGATTGCCGCCAAGCGCGCCCGGCGCAAGGCGGCGGCACCCAAACCGGGCGTAAAGACCATCCAGGGCCGCCGCTAGCCGGCATCGCATCCACGCATCCCTTCCGTCCACCTCTCGGATCGGATGCAAACTGTAAAGAAACCAAAGGGGAAGACGCCATCCTACCTCGGATGGAAGATTCTTTCCCAGCGCCATGACATGAAACGAGTTGGATCGAATTTGCTGTCTCTGAATCTCTTTTTCTTCCCTCTCTCCGGTCTGTCTCTCGACTAGGATTCACTTGATTGAGGACCTAACTTTATGATGAGGACCTAATGTTGTCATGGAAGATCTAGCACGAGCTGCAGAAAAGGTAGCTACTCTGATGCGGCTGATGACCACCACCGGTGGCCTTCGGCTGAAGTACCGTATTACTGCCGGCGCCGGAGCCATGGACCCGGACGGATTCGAGCGCCGCGACATTTACGTCGAGTGCAAGGGACCGGACGCCGACCTCATGCTGCAAAACGACGGGGAGCTTCTCCGCTCGCTGGAGCATGTGGCCGCCAAGATCTTGCGTCTGGAGCCCGAGGACCACGATCGCGTCTCCTTTGACGCCAATGGCTACAAGGCATCCCGAGCCAAGGCGCTGCGCGAGGCTGCTGAAGAGGCCATCGAGCAGGTGGAGGACACCGGCGAACCGTACCGCTTCCCGCCCATGAACTCGCGCGAGCGCCGCATGCTGCATCTCTTTCTGCAAGACTCCGGTCTGCAGACGGCGAGCTCGGGCGAGGGTCCCCGCCGCTCCGTCGTGCTCTATCCAGCCGGCTACCGCATCCCGGTCGAACGCCCTCATGACAGCTTCGGTCGCCGCAACCGCTCGCGCCGCCGCTCTCCCTCCGACCGCTACTAATGGCCGTTGTGCCGGCATTCGCGCGTCCGCTATGGGATTTTCAGTGAAGGTGTAGACGGATGCCCCGAAATCGATGGTCGTTTTCGCAAATGAAAACGCCAGTGAACGCCATCTTCGGGGTACCGTCAACACTGAAGATGCTAGAACCGCCGCGGCGGGCCTTGCTCCCTCGGGATCAGGCCCGCCGTCTCGCCTGGCTTCGCGCCCCCGCGAACCAACCTCCATCCAAGCCAAGCCCTACCCTTCTCGACCTAGAGCATTTCTCCTGTTGTTGGGTATCCCGCAGCGGGCGTGCGGTGGCGTTTTCTTTGGTGGAAAACGCCCATCGGTGTCGAGACCCCAGCTACACCTACAGGAGAAATGCTCTAAAGACGAATCTGTCCAGCTCTCGACCAGCGCCAAGCTGGTTTCGTCTCCCGTCCGAATCTCACCCTTCACCCTTCTGGCGACGCCTGGGCCGCCGTCCTCTCCAAACCCAACCACACCCTCCCCCGCGGCCGTCAGAACCCGCATTTCCTCATGCCTGCCCCTTCCTGTCGAAAACTGCACCCTCGCCAAACTCTGTCAGAATGCGGTTTCGCACTCACTCCCCACACAGCCTCCGCCTTTCGCTCACCGCCTCCATCAGCCATCTGTGGGTAGATGGGAAAACCCACTCGAAATCTCCGTCGCAGATCCATCTTTCCAAACTCCACTTCTTGTTCCGAACCGGTTTTGGAAACCTCGTACCCTTGTTCCAGCCACTCTTCATGCGGTTTTGCCTTACTTATCCACTCTTCCACCTGCAACGACGGTTACTACGAGAAGTATTTATCCTTTCACTCTGTTTGTAGAAGCACTCTTTCCCCGTCACACAGCCGTGTCTCAACAGGCTCCCTCCGGCCTCCTTTCGCCGCCGGCGCAAAGACCACAACAGCACCCTGGAAATTCACAGGCTGTGGCTCTCGCGCGAAACCCCATGAACAACCTAGAATCAGGGTGTTGCTCCCAGTAAACCTGAGGGAGGGAGACGGGCCCTGTCCAACGTCGCCCTTTTCATCCTGGTCGAGCAAGAGCAAGGGAGATCCGCTATCGTGTCTACCGCCGCCGTCACCCCGGAAACTGTGCCTACGGGTAACCTTGAGATCACTGTCTCCCGCGCCGAGCTGCTGCGCGAACTCACCGCCGCACAGTCAGTCGTGGAACGCAAGACCACCATCCCCATCCTCTCCAACTTCCTCTTTGAAGCCACGGTCGATGAGCTGGGCGCTGGCCGGCTCATCATCACTGCGACTGACCTGAATCTATCCCTTCGCACCTCCTGCGCCGCACGGGTGAAGAAGCCTGGAGCCTGCACCATACCTGCGCGCAAGTTCTTCGACTACATCAAGCTGCTCGCCGACGGCGACATCTCCATCAAGCTCATGGACAACCACTGGGTGCAGATTCGCTCCGGACGCTCCAACACCAAGATGGTCGGCATGGCGCGAGCCAATTATCCCCAGGTGCCTGAGTTTCCCGCCGCGGGAGGCTTCAAGGTCTCCGCGCCGGTGCTGGCTAACATGATCTCCAAGACCATCTTCGCCATCGCCAACGAAGAGTCGCGCTACACCCTCAATGGCGCTCTGCTGGTGCTCAAAGCCGAGTCCATGGCCATGGTCGCCACCGATGGTCACCGCCTGGCGCACATCGAGCGCTTCGGTGAGGCGCTGGAGGGTATTTCCGGAGAAAAGCGGACCCTGCTTCCCCGCAAGGCCCTGGGAGAGTTATCCAGCCTGCTCGCCGCCACAGACGCCACCACCCTAGAGTTCGCCGACGACGAACAGACCCTCTTCTTCCGCGTGGATGGCCGCGTGCTCACCAGCCGCAAGCTCACCGGCCAGTTTCCCAACTATGAAGCTGTCCTGCCCCGCGACAACAACAAGTTTGTCATCGTGCGCAGCGAGGATCTCATGGCCAGCATCCAGCGCGTCGCCCAGTTCGCCGACGAGCGCTCCGGAGCTATCAAGATTCGCCTGGAGCAGAATGAGTTGAAGCTCAGCGCGCAGTCCACGGACTCCGGCGAGAGCGAAGACATCATCGAGACTCCCTACAACTACGACCCGCTCGTGGTGGGCTTCAACAGCTCCTATCTGGTGGAGTTCCTCCGCGCCATCGATGTCCAGGGTGAGGTGCGCCTGGAGTTCAAAGACGCCCAGTCGGCCGGACAGATGCGCCCCGAGGATGGCGGCGAAGAGTATCGCTATCGCTATATCCTGATGCCCATGCGCATCTGAACGAGGGTCTGAAAAAGAATGTGACCGTCTCGCGCGGCGCTTCACAGAGGCGCATCATTCGCCACGGAGAGCATAGCCTCCTTTCTCACATCCGTGCTCGTTCAACGCTGCGCGGGCGACTCCACCATTCCATCGCGGCTCGATCCGGAGGCGATCTTGCCCTCCCATCCGGCTGTTTTCGTCCGCTGCTGCGCGCCGGAGCGTCTCTCCCTCGCTCTGCTGTCGGCCAGCATCCGCAAAAACTCCTCCAAGGGCTCCGGCCTGCCGTAGAGCCAGCCCTGGGCCCGGATGCGCTTGTCCCGGAAGCTGAAGTACTGCGCCTGTTCCTCGCTCTCAATCCCCTCCACCACAACCTTCAGACCCAAAACATCGGTGATGGCCAGAATCTGGGGCAGAAGATTCACGGTGAGCGAGCCGGTGCCCACCGCCTGGGTGAAGATCTTGTCGATCTTGATTCCATCCACGGAGAGATCGCGCAGGTAGGCCAGGCTGGAGTATCCCGTTCCGAAGTCGTCGATGAACACCTGGTGTCCGCAGGCGCGCAGCCGATGCACGGACTCGACCGTTCTGGCATGGTCCGCTGTCGAGGTCTCAGTGATCTCCAGCATTACGCTCGCTGCGGGTATCCCGGCCTGCGCCAGCGTAGTCTCCATCATGGGCACAAACTCCGCATCCGCCAGGTCCGCGGCCGTCACATTCAGGCTCACCGAGAAGCTGGGGTCCGCGCGCAGCAGGCTACCCAGGTCGCGCACCACGTGGCGCAGGGCAAGCCGCGTGATCTCGCCCACGAACCCTTCCTTCTCCGCCAGCGGCACAAAAAGATCAGGGGGCACTGGCCGGCCACTCCGGTCCGTCCATCGGGCCAACGCCTCGGCAGCCACGATGCTCCCATCCGCCAGACTCACAATCGGCTGGTAGGCCAGGAAGAGCAGATCCCGGCTAATCGCTCTGCGCAGGTAAAACTCGCGCGTCCCGCCACGATAACCAAGCAGGGCAACAAAGAAGCCCAGCAGCCCGCCGCACAGACCCATCAAAGCGGAGCAGGCGACGAACACAGACCTACCCATCTGAAAGGCGCTGCGGGCCGACAACTCCGCCGTGACGCACTCCAGCAAGCGGGCCGAGCAGCGCGTTCCATAAAGCTTCCCGTCCGTAAACCAGGAGCCGCTCCTCGTATCCAACATCCTTTCGTCTTGGCTCACCGGATTCACCGGCTGCCCGCCAGGATCCAGCAGCGTCATTCGCAGGTGGGCGCTGGCGGGCAAGCTTCCGCTCTGCACCCGCGCCGGCAGCACCACAAACGACCTGCCCTGCTGAAGCACCAGGCTGTTCTGGTTACCCAGGCGAAGCGGAGCTGGATCCCAGTACGCCACCAGCCCACCCGGCGTGGAGTAACGGGGCTGGAGCCGCTGCTGTGGCATGCCGTGGCGGCCCAGAATCGTCGAGCAATCCAGATGCCCATCCGTGATCCGTCCACCCTCGCGCGGATATCGCCACTCAGCCAGGATCAGCCGAAACCACGTGATCTCGGCGTGGGAGCAGTAAGGGTACGGTGAGGCGTTCATCGCGGCCAGCGCCAGGCGAGCGTCCTGCGCATGGCTGTCCGCCTCGGCCAGATTGCTCGCCGCGATGCCGGCCAAGCGCCCCTCGGCGATGCGAATCACCATCCGCCGGGCCAGCAGATACCCCGCCCCGGCTCCCGCTGACCCCGCCGCCAGAGTCGCCGCCAGGATCACGCCGACTCGTCGCCTTGCTCCCTGCATCCCTGCTCCCTGCATCCCTGCTCCCGTGGCGCCCGTCGTCGTGCGCAGAAGGATCCCTTCATCCGTTTATCGTCCACCGGGTTTTTTTTGATGAATCCAGTCTCCGGCCCACGTTCCTTTGCCGCGGCGTCTCGGCCCCCATCCCCCTGTTCCAGCAAAGTGAAAACCCGCGCTCCACAAACGTTTGAACTCATCCTCTGCGCAGGAGAGATCGCACTGCGGCCGATAACGAGGATGTAGCGTTCTAGAGCAGAGGCTGAAGCGCCTGCCCGTTCACGCTGCCCCAAACCCTCCATGGCCTTGGCGCGCGCAGCCGGGTCGATCCGTCCCGCTGGAGAGACTTTTTATAATGGAAGCATGTCCAAACGAGAGTTCCAGACAGAAGTCAGTCAGCTATTGCATCTCATCGTCCACTCCCTCTACTCGCATCCGGAGATCTTTCTCCGCGAGCTGATCTCCAACGCCTCCGACGCTTTGGATAAGCTCCGCCACCTCACCCTCACCGAGGAAGCCTTCAAGGACTTTCCCTTCCAGCCCCGCATCGACATCGAGATCGACGAGGCCAAAAGCACGCTCACCTTTGCCGACACCGGCATCGGCATGAACGAGTACGACCTCATCGAGAACCTCGGCACCATCGCCCGTTCCGGCACCAAGAACTTCCTCGCTCAGCTCTCCGGCGACGCCAAAAAGGACTCCAACCTGATCGGGCAGTTCGGGGTGGGCTTTTACAGCGCCTTCATGGTTGCCGACCGCATCGAGGTGACCTCCCGCAAGGCGGGCGAAGAGCAGGCCTGGCGCTGGTCCAGCGATGGCAAGACCGGCTTTGAGATCGAACCCGCTCAGCGCGACGGCTGCGGCGCCACCATCCTTCTGCACCTCAATGAAGAGGGCAAGGAGTACGCCAACGGATGGCGCCTGCGCGACCTGGTGAAGAAGTACTCCAACCACATCGCCTTCCCCATCTTCCTCACCTATGACAAGAGCGAGTGGAACGCGGAGGAGAAGAAGTCCACCACCGTCCGCACCACCGAGCAGGTGAACGCGGCCAGCGCTCTCTGGCGCCGTCCCAAGTCGGAGCTTACGGACGACGACTACAAGGAGATGTACAAGTCCATCTCCGGCGACTTTCAGGATCCGCTCTTCTGGTTCCACACCCGCGCTGAAGGCAATCTGGACTACATCACGCTCTTCTACATTCCGGCCAAGGCGCCGCTGGATCTCTTCCACTCCGACTACAAGGTGGGGGTCAAGCTCTACGTCAAGCGCGTCTTCATCATGGATGACGCCCGCGAGCTGTTGCCCCAGTACCTGCGCTTCGTGCGCGGCATCATTGACAGTGAGGACCTTCCCCTCAACGTCAGCCGCGAGATTCTGCAGCAGAATCGCGTTTTGGCCAGCATTCGCGCCGCCAGCGTCAAAAAGATCCTCGCCGAGCTCAAGTCCATCGCCGCCAACCAGCCGGAGAAGTACCTGGAGTTCATCGCGCAGTACAACCGCCTGCTCAAGGAGGGCCTGTACAGCGACTACGCCAACCGCGAAGCCCTGCTGGATCTGATTCGCTTCAAGAGCACCAAAGTTGAGGGGCTCACCAGCCTGGCTGAGGTCAAAACCCGCATGGCCGCCGGGCAGAAGGGCATCTATTACATCACCGGCGGAGCCGAGTCCCTGCTGCGCACCTCGCCGCTGCTGGAGATTTACAAGAAGAAGGAGATCGAGGTGCTCATCCTGGACGATGAAGTGGATGAGATCGTCTTCTCCGGTGTAGACAAGTACGACGGCGTCGATCTCAAGGCCGTCAACAAGGCCTCTACCGGCGACGACCTCAAGGAGGAGAACGCATCGGAGGCCGAGGAGACCGAGCGGCTCAAGCCACTACTAGAGCGGCTCAAAACGGCGCTCGGCGACCGCGTCAAGGAGATTCGCCCCTCGGTGCGCCTGGCCGACAGCCCCTCCTGCATCGTCTTCGACGAAGAGGAGCCTTCGCTGCAGATGCAGCAGATGCTCCGCGCCATGGGCCAGAAGGACATCCCGGCTCCCCGGCCCACGCTGGAGATCAACCCCCATCACGAGATCGTGCAGAAGCTGCTGGCCCGCAGCGATGACAGCCTCACCCAGGACGCCGCCTCGATGCTCTTCGACCAGGCGCTGCTGCTGGAGGGAGTTCCTCTGCCCGACCCTGCGGCCTTTGTGCAGCGGCTCAACCGGGTGCTTTCGCACTCCATCTGAAGCGCTCAGGAAGCGCAAGGCAATCACGCAGCGGCTGCTCCCGCAGGAGCAGCCGTTTGCGTCTTTCAGGCCCCTCCTTGATCGCCGCGCATCACGGCGGCTCAGGTCGTGCCTCAATGAGTCCGTCTCACAGACTACGGATTACGCCGCCGAGCGTCCCATCCGAACCGTGTTCTTAGCGGCCCGGGCGGGAGAGCATCGCCTTATCCTTTCGCACCGGATCAGGAACGCCGCCGCATCGCATCCAGGCTGTAGCGTCCGCCGCCGGCCAGCACCAGGCACCCGAACGCAGCCAGGTAGAGCACAATCAACTCTCCATGGTCAGCGCCCCTACCAAAGAACAGGAAGTGGTGGACGAACGCCCAGGCCACAAAGATGTTGACGAAGGCCACAGCGGCCGCCCATCGCGTGCCCAGTCCCACCACGATCAGCGCGCTGCAGATGAAGTCGGAGATCAGCGCAAACAGCAGGCTGGGCACCGGCCCAATGTGCAGAGGGTTGGGAAAGTGCTGCGCCATGGCCGTAAAGTGCTCGGGCTTCTCCAGCCCATGCTTCAGCAGCAGGCTGGTCCCCGCCACTATGCGCAGAAACAGCAGCCCAGCATCTGTGCTCCGGCTCCCCGCCGCACCACTCCTGGAACCCGATCCCATCGCAAACCTCCGTGACCTGGAAAATCTCCGCCCCCGGCGAGAGCCACCGCGCCACTTCCGCCCCTTCCCCGAGCGCCGAGCCACGAACCATTCGATAATAGCGCAAGACCGGCCATCCCCGGCGCAAGGGTGCGGAACGATAAAGTCGATGCCTGGATGGATCTGCGAATGAGCGCGCCCAACACCCACAATAAGCTTGTGGAGGAGAAGCTCGCCGTTCAGGCGGACGGGCCTCCGGACCTACACCAATGCTGCCGGGTTTCTCGGCATTCTTCGCTCCGGGAAGCTTTGGGCGACCAACTCGGGGACCTGAACGACGCTTCGAAGACGGGGTACGCAAGGAGCCCGCTCCTGCCAGCCGTTCGCGACCGCAGGTCGGGAAAGGACGATACCACCGAGCAAGAGATGCTCGATCTTCTCCGCGACAGCGCCGCTGGTTCCGTGACGCGTCCTTTCTTCAAACATGCAAACATCCGCAGGACCAGATTTTTTTGCGTGTCCAAAATCCAAATGAAACAAGAGAAAGAATCACAAGATGGTATTGTAGTCACATTGGGACTACAATAACCGCATGGCTATCAGCAACACTTACGTTCGTGCGCGGATCGATACAGGCACCAAAGAGCGCGCCGCGGGCGCTCTCGAAGAGATGGGTCTATCCATCTCCGACGCAATCCGCCTGCTCATGCTGCGTGTCGCGGAGGAGCGCCGTTTGCCCTTCGAGGTGAAAGTGCCCAATGCGAAAACCCGCAAGGCCATTGCAGAGCTTGAGAACGGAAAAGGGAAGAGATTTGCAAGTGTCAACGCTCTGATGGCAGATTTGCATGCGGACGATTGAGCGTTCTTCCACCTTCAAACGTGACTACAAACGGGAAGCAAAGGGGCAACATCGGAACACGCTCGACGCCGGCTTGACTCCTGTGGGCCCCTCCAGACCATGCTTCAGCAGCAGCGAGGTTCACGCCACCGCGCGCAGAAACCGCAGTCCCAAATCCACGCCCCGACCCCCAGCTGCTTCGCATGCAGACCCTGATCCCATCGCAAACCTCCGTGCGATGCATAAATCTGCAACGGCAAGAACCGCTGCGCCACTTCCGTATCTTCCCCGGGTGCCGAGCCAAGAACCAGTCGATAATAACGTATGGCTGGCCATCCCGGCGCAGGCAACCGAAGATCGGCAACCGACCCGACGTAGCCCCGGCGCGCCTCGACTGGCCAAGGCGCGGGACGGAAGCCACTCGACGACCGAGTCGTCGCTCGAAGGCCGGGAAGAGCCGGCTACCTAATTCGGCGTCAAGTCGCCACCCGCAATTCGAGCCCCGACCAGCCTGTTACCTTTTTGAATGCTGGACCCTGAGCAAATTCCACTGCAGATCACAATCATTTACATTTGTATCGCCAGCGAACCTATGGTCACCGCGTATATCAACGGAAAGATGCTCACATGGGCACGCGAACGCGCCGGACTCGAACGCGACCGACTCGCAAAGGGCACCGTGTCGACCAAGAAAATCAAGGCTTGGGAGGACGGGGAAGAACATCCAACCCAAAGCCAAGCCATGGCGTTGGCCGAGAAGCTCGGTATTTCGTACGCGATGCTGTTCATGCCAACCGTGCCGGCACCAGAAAATTTGCCTATCCCGGACCTCCGTACGGTCAGTGGCAGGGGGATCAGCAACCCGTCGCTCGCGTTCCGCGAAGTTCTGGACACTACCCTCGTCAGGCAAGATTGGATCCGCGACGAGCGCAAGGACCACGGCGCCAAGCCGCTCAATTTCGTCGGTCGCTTCACGATAAACAGCAAGCCGAAGGAGGTCGCGGCAGAAATGCGGGGTACACTCCAACTTTCGTCCAGCGACCGGTCCCAGTGCGCCGACTACGAGGCATTCATCAGGCACCTGGTCTCGAAGGCGGAGGGCCTCGGCATCCTTGTGATGCGCAGCGCCCTTGTCGGGCACGACACCCATCGCAAGCTCGATGTCGAAGAATTCCGCGGATTCGCTCTCAGCGATCCCATCGCTCCTGTGGTCTTCATCAACGACGCCGACGCAAAAGCTGCGCAGGTTTTCACGATCGCTCACGAGATGGTGCATATCTGGATCGGCGAGAACGGCGTCTCCGACCGCACACCGGACCAGAGGAAGCAGAGCGCCAACAAGATCGAGCTATTCTGCGACCACGTCGCGGGAGAACTCCTCGTGCCGGAAGAAGAGTTCACCAAAGTTTGGAAAGACGGGCCAGTCAACAACGCTGCTCAAGCTACAGCCAAGCACTTCCGCGTGAGCACACTGGTTGCCCTCAGGCGCGCAAAGGATCTCAATCGGATCGACTTTGATAGCTTTATGGATGCTGTCAACGAGGAGTACGACCGCTACCGTGCTCACGATCAACAAAAGCGCGAAAAACAGATGGAGAAAGACAAACAACGCGGCAATTTCTGGGCTTCATTCGATATTCGCAACGGCAGGGCTCTGAACGCCACCGTCGCCGCCGCGGTCGCGGCCAACCGCACTAGCTTTACCGAGGCGTCCGCCCTTCTCGGCGTCAGCATCGCGTCCACCATCCGCTTTCTGAAGCGTGCTGAGGCGCCGTGAAAGGACGCTACTGGGTTGACGCGAATTCGTTTATCTGGGGCGCAAGAGACCCGTACCCGATGCCGGGCATGATGATCTACTGGAATTGGTTCGAAGAACAGGTCGCCGCCTGCAAGATCACCTCACATAAGATGGTCATCAACGAAATTCTTGAGGGGACAAAAAAGACCGATGGTGACCCTCTGACAATTTGGGTCAGGTCAAGGAGGCACCAGCTTGCCGACCCGTCGCCGGACTCGAAGGAATGCCAAGAACTCGTTGGAGCCCTTGCCGCGTTCTCGCTTAAGGAGTTCGGCATGGCCAAGACCACCAAGTTCACGAGGGGCGCGGACGTTTGGCTGATCGCCCGAGCCAAGCTCGATGATGGTGCAGTCGTTACACAAGAGAGCGATAAAAAGCCCGTTCGGATACCGGCACTGTGCAGGCAGTTCGGCGTGCCATTCAAAACCATTTTCCAGATGAATAATGAACTGGGGGTAAAAGTCTAATCGAGTCAATTGGCGAAGATCCCGTCACGGGGACGCATACCGGCTATTAGGCCAGTCATCGAAGAAGCACGGGCGGAGGCCCAAGTGGGCGCACCCTGCAAAATCGCCCGTCAGACCGGGACCCGGCAGGGAAATGGTCCCAGTCGCCCGCCATCGGGACACTGAGAACGTCGGCCCCCCCCCGGCAACCCAAAGCAGCCTGACGTCAATACCCGCACCGACCCGCTGCATCCCATCTCGGTCGCCGACGTCAGACTCGTCCGCGCCAAAACCGCACTCAGCCCGAGCCTCGTCCGGGAAAACAACATCCAACCTTTCTGCAGCCAGGCCCAACAGGCCTCGCGTCATACCTACAGCAAAGACGCCTTAACGATGCCGTAGGCTCATTCCGCTGACCAGAGCCGGCTCAACGGAACCCCATGCAGATTTGGCGCGAACGGAATCACCGTCGCTCCGGTATAGAGCACGATGCCGCGCACCCAGCTCCTTCCCACCACGTCTGCCAGGGCCTCGAGTCCTCGTACATCCCGACCGTCCAGCGTGGCCGCGGATTTGATCTCGACTCCAACCACCCTTCCAGCCCGATCTTCGAGCACAACATCCACCTCTTGGCCGGATGCGCTTCGCCAGAAGTAGAGTTCCGGGCAGGTCTTGCTCCAGGCAAACTGCTTGCGCAACTCCATCAGCGCAAAGTTCTCCAGCACGGCGCCCATCAGGCCGCTCTCAGACCTCAGCCGATCCGTATCAGCGCCCAAAGCGTACGCGAGCAACCCGCTGTCGTTCAGGTAGACCTTCGGCGTCTGAATGGAGCGTTTGCCCAGATTCCTGGCCCACGGTCGCAGCAGTTGGACCAGAAAGGTGTTCTCCAGCAGAGCAAAGTAGCGCTTCAGCGTCGTCAGCGGCAGCGCCATGGTCCGTGAGAGTTCCGTGAAGTTCAACAGGCCTCCCGCGCGCGCAGCCACCACGGAGAGCAGACGAGGGATCGCGGTCGTGTCGGCGATATTGGCCAGATCTCGAATATCCCGCTGGAGGATGGTCGTGATGTAGGCCTGGAACCATGCGTCGCGCCGGGTCAGGCTCGGGCGCGCCAACGCCGGCGGATACCCTCCTGCCGTCATCCTCTTCAGCAGTTCTTCTCGCGGAGTCGCCGTCGCACTGCTCAGCCCAGAAGTAAACTTCGCGGAGAACAACGTATCGATGAAGGCCTCCTTCACGCCGTGTATCTCGCCCTGGGAGAACGGCCAGAGGGTGAGAACCTCCATGCGGCCGGCCAGCGACTCGGACAGCTTGGGCAGTAGCATGACGTTCGCTGAGCCCGTTAGAAGAAACCGTCCCGCCTGGCGCCTCCGGTCAATCGCGGCCTTGATCACAGGGAAGAGTTCTGGGACGTGCTGAATCTCGTCCAACGTCACCGGCGTCCGTAGGCCGGAGATGAATCCGTTGGGATCGCTCCTGGCCGCCGCCAGGACGCCTGGGTCATCGAAGGTGAGATACTGGCGCTCTTTACCTCCGAACGGTGCGGACTGGACCAGGGTGCTCTTGCCCGTCTGGCGAGCGCCGTTCACCAGCACGGCAGGCGTGTCAGAGAGAGCGTCGCGGAGGGGTCCAGCCAGGTGACGGTCAAGCATGTCCTCATCATCCGCCAGACTGTGGATGATAATCAACCATAAAATGGCTGATTATCATCCACAGTCTCGGCCGATCACGATTCGCACGCAGGGAGAGCCCACCCCAGGATGAGGATACTCGGCACTGGGGTGCGGTGAGCCGAGCTGGCGCAGCGATACTCCCGCCGCCGCAACCTGGAAGAATCGGAAGACCAGACCGGCGCCGACCTGCTGCGCCCCCTCGCGACCGCCCACGTCGGATCCAATCGCGCCGGTGCCCCACTTGACCCGAGCGTCGCTGAGCGAGCTACATCATCCAGCCCTCCTGCAAGCAAGGCCTCATCGGCGCGTCGTTACCAGGTCGCCGTAAACCTCCATCGAGTCTCCTTCTGCCTGCACAAGACAGGAGCTCTTACAGCCCGGTCATCTTCAAAACAGCCTCCGGAAGGCGGGCTCCCTCAAGCTTCAGCCCGGAAGCCACTTCATCGATATGCTTCAGATCCCCCTCGGTCAGCTTCAGATCCACGGCGCCAAGATTCTCCTTCAGCCGATGCAGCTTGGTCGTTCCCGGGATCGGCACGATCCACGGCCTCTGCGCCAGCAGCCAGGCGAGAGCCACCTGTGCCGGCGTCGCGCTCTTGCCTTCGGCCACGCTCTTCACCAGATCCACCAGAGCCATATTGGCCCTGCGCGCCTCGGGCGAAAAGCGCGGCACCAGGTTCCGAAAGTCGCTGGGATCGAACGTTGTCTTCTCGTCGATCTTTCCCGTCAGGAACCCTGCGCCGAGAGGGCTGAAGGGGACAAAGCCGATGCCAAGCTCTTCAAGCGCCGGCAAAAGCTCCGCTTCCGGACCTCGATAGAACAGAGAGTACTCGCTCTGCACCGCCGTCACCGGCTGCACCGCGTGCGCGCGGCGGATGGTCTGCACCGCTGCCTCTGACATGCCGAAGTGCTTCACCTTGCCTTCGGCGATCAGCTCCTTCACCGCTCCCGCCACGTCCTCGATGGGCACGTTGGGATCAACGCGATGCTGATAGAAGAGGTCGATCGTATCGGTGCGAAGGCGTTTGAGGGACGCCTCGGCAACAGCCTTTACATGTTCAGGCCTGCTATTGGTCCCGCTGCGCCGCGCGCCCGTCTCCACGTCGATGTCGAAGCCAAACTTTGTGGCCAGGGTCACCTCGCTCCGAACCGGCTGCAGCGCTTCGCCCACCAACTCTTCGTTGGCAAACGGACCATAGGCCTCCGCCGTATCAAAGTGGGTGACGCCGAGATCGTGCGCGGCTCGCAGCATCCTGATCATCTCTTCCTTGTCCGCGGCCGGACCGTAAGCCGTGGTCATGCTCATGCAGCCCAGGCCGAGAGCCGATACTTCAAGATTTTTTCCGAGAGTGCGCTTTTGCATTCCTTCTCCTTGTCTTGTTTCTACGCGAAAGAAAATCCGCTGCGCCGGAGCGGCAGCGTGCGAATCCGCCTGCCGGTTGCGGCGAAGACGGCGTTGGTCACCGCAGGTATCACCGGCGGAAGCATGGGTTCGCCAAGGCCCGAGGGCGGAAACTCCGTCTTGCAGAAGCGAACCTCAATCTTCGGCGTCTGGCTCATCCTCATCAGCGGCTGCTTGTCGAAGTTCTCCTGCTGCACGACGCCATTGGCCAAGGTAATCTCCTGGTCCATCTGGCTCAAACCATCGATGATGCCACCGAAGGCCTGGTTCTCTGCCTCCCGAGGGTTGATCACCGGGCTCCCCATATCTCCTGCTGCCCAGATCTGGCGAACGGTGATGCGGCTTTGTGCGTCGACGCTGACCTCGGCAACCTCCGCAAAGTAGCTTCCGTGGTAGAAGACCGCCGCGATTCCCATGCCGCGTCCCTGCTCCTTTCCGCGTTTACGCCAGTCGGACATCTCCGCAACCGTCTCCAGCACTCCGCGCAGCCGCTCGGGATCCGTGCTGCCGAAGGGATTATGGGGCTGGAAGTTGAAACCCGCTGCTGGTACACGCGAGAGCAGTTCAAGCTGAAGATCGAGCGGATCGCGACCCGCAGCGAACGCCAACTCATCCAGAAAAGATTGAAGGACAAACGCCTGCCCATTGGCGCCCGGAGCGCGCAGCGGGCCGGTTCGGATGCTTAGAGGAATGGAGTTCGACATTCCGAGCTGGAAGGCGGGTACGTATCCGGCTGGAAAGTCGTGAAGCTCGATGCCACCATTCAGGATCGTTCTCTTGCCATCGCCGAAGGTCACGAAATGCTCGCGCCAGGCGACAACCCGACCCTGCGCATCCAGACCCGCCTTCAGACCGATCGTTCCGGCAGGCCGATAGCTGTCGTGCGTCATGTCGTCCTCGCGCGACCAGGTCACCTTCACTGGCCGACCCACCTGCTTGCTCAACCATGCCGCCTCCACATCGGTGTCATTCACATAGCGGCGGCCGAAGGCTCCACCTGCGCGAACCATATGAATCGTCACGTCCGGCCCGGAGATGCCCGTGACCCTCGCCGTAAGCCGGCGAACGGCGGCGGGGTCCTGTGTCGTGCTCCAGATCTCCAGCTTGCCATCCTTGTAAGAGGCCGTGGAGCCCTGCGGTTCAAGCGTGTTGTGGGGGAGAAACGGATAGGAGTAGACGGCCTCAAGAACTTTGGTCGCCCCATCGAGAGCGGCATCCACGTTGCCGTATGCGCCCACCACCTGTCCAAACGGTTGCTTGAGCGCCGCGTTGGCCCGTTGCTCGAAATTTGCGGAACTCTGCTTCACTCCCGGCCCGAGGCTCCACTCGACCTTGAGGCTCGCGCGCGCTGCTTGCGCCTGCCACCACGTCTCTGCCAGAATCGCCACTCCCGGCTCGAGGCCGGGGTTGAGCGGAAGAACCGTGTCGTTCGTCAGCGTGCCGGCGACAACCATCACCTTCCACACGCCGGGCAGCTTTTCAACCTCTCCGGTATTCGCCGTCTTCACCGTGCCGCCGAATACGGGACACTTCACCACCACGGCGTGCAGCACTCCCGCAGGCTCCACATCGATGCCAAACAGAGGCCTTCCCGTTACGATGGCGCGGTTATCGACTCCACTGCGGGAGGCGCCGATGATGGTGTATCTGGCCGGATCCTTCAGCTTCACTGAGTCAAGCGCTGGAAGCGTGAGCGAGGCCGTCTTGGCAACCAGTTCGCCGTACCCCAACGTGCGTCCGGAGGCTGCATGATGCACACGTCCGGCACTGGTCTCGCACTCCGACGCAGGCACACCCCACGTGTCTGCTGCTGCGGTTACCAGCATCTGCCGCCATGCGGCTCCAACCCGGCGCAGCGGATCCCAGTTCATGGGAGTGGACGTACTGCCCCCCAGGAACTGGAAGCCATATAGCTTTGCTTCACCCTCGGCCAGCTCCACCTTTACATCCTTCCAGTCCACGTCGAGCTCCTCGGCGATCAGCATGGGGAGCATCGTCTTCACTCCCTGGCCGGCCTCGGGGTTTTTGGCCAGGATGGTGACCTTTCCGTCGGGTGCAATCTTCACAAAGGCGCGCGGCTCTATCGGAGGAGCGGCAAAACCACCACGGGCCTGCGCAACCCCTACCTGACTTTCGTAAAGTCCCAGCAGAAAGCCGCCGCCTGCGACGGCGCTGATCTTCAGGAACGAGCGACGCGTCAGATTCACAGCCCGCCTCCCTTTGCGCTGAGCAGCTCCGCTGCACGATGCACGGCTTCGCGAATTCGCGGATAGGTTCCGCAGCGGCATAGGTTCCCGCTCATGGCGACATTGATCTCAGCCTCGGTAGGTTGCGCTGTCTTCGCGAGCAGGGCCGACGCGGTCATGATCTGGCCCGCCTGGCAGTAGCCGCACTGGGGCACGTCCATCTCCTCCCAGGCCTGCTGCACCGGGTGAATCTCTGTCTCAGCCAGGCCTTCAATAGTGGTAATCTCCGCCTTCTCCACGGAACTCACTGGCGTGATGCAGGAGCGCACGGCCTGTCCGTTGACATGGACCGTGCACGCTCCACACATGGCAATGCCGCAGCCATACTTCGTACCCTTCAGGCCAAGGACGTCACGCAATACCCAAAGCAGCGGAGTATCTCCCGGCACATCGAGAGTATGTAACTGCTGGTTCACCTTCACTGTGATCGCCATACCGTATCCTCATCGCTGGCAACCTTCGCTCAGCATCCACGACCGGATGCCGGAAGCTGGCTGCCAGCCCTTCCGAAGATCGACCGCCACGAGCGGGCATGCCATTCCCGACACGCTAAGGCTAGCCCTCACGCATCGCGCGTGCCCAGCGAGACACGCCAAAATGGCTTCCAATCACGCCAACCTCGTTTTGCTACGTTGTCGCTTTTCGCAGGGACTTTGGCGCATTCGGCATGGTGGACAGGGGCCGAATTCGATACTCTCGCAAAGGAGGGTTGCGCCATGCTGAAGCATTTCAGGGTTCCGGGACGACTTGCGGTGAAGCTGCAGGAACTTGGGGTCTCGGTTCCCTCCGTCCTGCGAAAGGCTGGTCTTCCCAGCAACCTGTTTGCTCAAACACGCATTCTTGTATCCACCAGCGAACTCTTCGCGCTGTGGCGGGCCATCGAAGCCGTCAGCTCCGATCCGCTGATAGGCCTCAAGCTGGGCGTGGAAACAAAAACAGAACGCTTTCATCCCATGGCGATCGCTGCGCTCTCCACGCAGAATCTGGCGGATGCGGCCGAACACATGGCGCGTTACAAAAAGCTGACCGCTCCTGAAGAGATCCTCACTCGACTCGACCGGGAGGAGTTCAGGATTGGCTTCCGCTGGCTGTTGGCGGTGGATCATGAGCCGCAGGTTCTCATCGACTACTGTTTCGCCTGGACGCTCTCGCTTGCGCGTCACGGGACCGGGACCGCGTTGCGCCCAGTCCGGGTGGAATATGTGCAACAGCGCGCCAACCTACCGGCGATCGAGAGAAATCTTGGCTGCGAGGTAATCACAGGAAGGCCGCGCAACGAGATCGTCTTTCACGCTTCGGACGCGACCGCGCCTTTCGTCACCCGCAACGCCGAGCTGCTCGACTTGCTGGCGCCCCAGTTTGAAGAACAGTTACGGCAGTTCAAGGACGAGGACAGCTTCATCGAACGCGTGCATCAGGCCATTCAGGATCGGCTCACGGGACGACGCCCTTCCATCGATGCAATCTCGCAGGCGCTCCACATGAGCCCTCGAACCCTGCAGCGCCGCTTGCAGGAGTCCGGCTCCAGCTTTCAACGGGTTCTGGATGAAGCACGCCACCAAATGGCGCGATATTACCTCTCCAACTCTGTACTGGAATTGAATGAGGCAGCCTATTTGTTGGGCTTCGAAGATCCCAACTCCTTCGGCCGCGCCTTCCGCGCCTGGGAGGGTATGCCGCCGAGCGATTGGCGCCATCTTCACCGCGCCCCTGCGGTCAACGAAGATCGGTTGCAATCCTAGTTGACCTGCCGGCTGCGGCGGCTGATCGCTTCTCTTAAAAGAATCTGAACACCAGACCGCCGCTAATCTGCTGCATCCTCTCGCGGTTGCCGCCGATGTCGGAGCCGATGGTGCCGGTGCCGTACTCCACCCGGGCGTCGATGTGCGGAAGGAGGGTGTCATCCACGCCAAACTGCGCCTGATAGGCGAAGCTGGTGGAGCGCGACGGAAAATGCCCGTAGTTGGTGCTGGCCCCGCCGATCTCGAGCTGCACGTAGGGGCTAAACGGAATCAGATGGCTGAAAAAGGCCAGCCGCGGGCCGAACAGGCCACTCTGAAGCTGGTTGCCATAGGGCGTGCTACCGCCGGAGGATTCGATGATATAGCGCCCATCCATCCCCAGCCGCAACGGACCCAGCGGCAGCAGCGTGCTGTATAAACCAAAAGTCCCACCGAATTGAGAGTAGCTGGGTTGCGTGGCATGGGGCGCCACCGACGAACCCACAAAGCCACCGCTGAACATCCCGTAGATCCCCGTCTGCGCCCGTGCGCTCCCGCACCCCACGCCCAAGGCAACCCCCAGAACCAGAATCGCGGCCCAGAATCTAAGCATCACAGCACCTCTACAGTCAGTTTAACAGGGCAAAACTGCCGCGCCAAATAGCGAATCAGGTGCTACGGCGGATCACATTGAGTTCTCAAGGCTTGCGCCGTGTCCGCGTCCGGTCGCGCGGATTGCTATGGATCCGGCCCTGTAAGAGCGCGACGGGAGAGCACGACCATGGGCGCCCCGACCCAATCCCGTTCGCTGTGGTTTTGGATGAGAAAGCAGGCTCGTTCCCCTACAACACACGGCTGTAGTGATAGCTGGCATCGCTCATTGCGGTCAGCAGCTCCTCCACCTGCTCCCATAGGCGTGGCCACTCGACATAGAAGCAAGAATACCGGGATCGCAAGGCGCGAGAACGGGATGAACGGCGTTGCGGCGAGGCAGAGAATCCAGAGAGTTGCTGAGGAAGCGTTGGGCGCGTAGCGTTGCGGTTGCGGCCATGACCCAAAGCTAGGCCGGCCCGCCGCCCTACTGCGAAACGGCGTGAGTCCGCGGAGGCCGAGACCTGCTCGCAACCGGGTTCCGTGTCCCCGCCGCGGCCTTCCGTTTGATGGACGGTGAAGGGTTTCCTGCGCACGACGCTCGCGGCATCCGAGAGTTCCTCAACAGGAGAACCGGATGTCGCCCCTGCTGCTTGCCGGTCAACGCTCCGCACTTTTGGCTCTGGGTTCGAGGACGCGGTCCGATTCGGCTGATTACCAACGGACCGTGAGCCGGGAGCATTCTTCCTATGCCCGATTCAAGAGACGGCGTACCGCTGGTCTGATCTCATCTCAGGCAGGCCGAGATGTACGGATGACCGGGCCAAACTGTGGAATTGCTTCCAGAACGGCCCGAGCGCAAGTTCTCAAGGATGCCGAGCGCCTCTGGCCTCAGGCCGAGAGCCTGGCCGGGATCGAGGGCCGATTTTCCCGGCGCACTGAGCGCTATGTGAAGCACATCTTGTGTTGAGGGTGGAATGGCTGCATGGTTGAGGGATGAGAGATCAAGGTGCACAGGCGCGGTCCAAGTGGCGGGGGTTGGTATCGGAACAGGTGAGAAGCGGCGAGAGCGTGAAGGCGTTTTGCGGTGAGCGAGGCTTGCGCGCGTGGGAGTTCTACGCGTGGAAGAAGCGTGAGCGCTATGTTGAGAAGTAGCAGAAGCATTAAACATGTGGAGATAAGGAGAGTGATCCGAGGAGCACAGGTCACGATACTCCTCTGTTATCGCTTGCAATGGGTAGACCTCGGGCGCAACTCGAGCGTAAACGGGGGTCACTCTGGATTTGAATCCCGACACACTACAAAAGCAGTGTGTCGAGATCGACTTTGCTGGCGACATCTCTATCAACAACATCTGCCGGGTCAGGGAATGCCGGACTGCCAGGCGACCAGAGTTCAACGTCTCCGGCGTGGGTGTCGTAGTATTCCGGGCTGACCGTGATGCGCAGGTTCTTCATGCCCGGCATAACGTAGTGAAATTCACTACTGTGCATTGCCTCCACTTTGACGTCGGGTAGAAATACTTCATTGTTGGCGAGAACATCCCGAAGATTTCCCAAGCCATAGAGAGCTTCCGGGCGTTGGTCCGTCTCAAGCTCGGAGACGACCAGGTTGTCCAGATCGAACGAGGATCCTTCCGTAGACGCAATCGCCTCTTCAATTCCGGCCACCAGCCGACCGTCGCCTGCCGGGGCATCCGTGCCCAAAACGGCGGCTGCAATTCTCTGCGAAACGCTAGAGAGAATCGGCTGCAGCTTACCCACAACAGATGTGAAAAATCCTATTCGCTCCTGAAGAACACGGTAGACCGCCGTCTCGATGGTGTCATCGTACTGAAGGTTCACAATCCGAATCTTCGGGTACTTCTGGCCGACGCGATCTATTCGTCCGATCCGCTGCTCGACGCGCATTGGGTTCCACGGCAGATCATAGTTGATCAGCGCGCCGCAAAATTGAAAGTTCAAACCTTCGGCGGCGGCATCGGTGCACAACAGAACGTCCGCCTCTCCATTCTTGAACCTGCGCTTTGCCTGGTCCCGCGGGATCTGCTCCCAGTCCGAGTCACCGATCGGGATCTCTCCGCCGCGTCCCGAATAGCACATCATCTTCAACCCTGGCGCGGCTCGCAACTGATCCCTCAAGAAGTCCATCGTATCCGTGAACTGTGTGAAAACCATCACCTGGTTGTAGCCACTGGCACGAAGTTCATCGATTACGGTTCGAAGCGCGCGGGCCTTGGTATCGGGCGGCAGGCTGCTTACGCGCAGGAGCAGATCCTCAATGGAAGAGCGCTCTTCAAAGTTCAGCGCCTCGCGCTCCATCTCCATGGCCTCGTCGGAGTCCAGTAATTCCTCCGCAAGATCGTCATCCGGTAAATCCTCGTCAGTCGCGCCGGAGATGAATCCGTCCCCCTTCTGGATCGCGGCCAGCCGCTTTTCCAATGTCCTGGTTAGAGCATAGAAGCTACTGGCCAGGCGCTTGCGATAGATTGTCATCACAAAGCCAACGGCTGTCTTTGTCGATGCCGAGGCCTTTTTGTACGTCTCACGAATGTAGACCTCGACCAATTCGTAGATATGGCGCTCCTCATCGCTCATATTCAGAAAGCGGTCATCCACCTCGCGATCGGCGATTGGGGTCGAGATGCGGCCCTCTTTGTAGTACCGACGCAGCAGGTCGCGGGTGTTTCTGGAGATCAATCTGCCCACTGGCGAATTCTGGCGAAGAATGCGCAGAGCCATATCGCGATCCTTTGCTGAGAGCGATCTGCGCGGCATGGTTGCCTCGTCGCGCAGGGCTCTTAGCAGCCGCACTGCTGTTAGCCGGGTCGTTTGCGTGGCAGCCTGAACCGTTTCCGCCGAAACCTCGCCATGCTGTGCTTCAAATGCCCGGAATAGCCTGGAAAGAGACTCAAACTCGTCATGCGAGGGCGAGGGCTTTGCCAGCGCATCATAGAAGTTCACGAATGCCTGCCCGGTCCACTCCTGGGGCATACCCAGCAAGTTCAACAGATCCCAAACTTCAATCGGGTGTACCTGCAGAGGAGTTGCCGTCAGTAGCACAAGCCCATGGGTTTTACCGCGGAGCCCCAGCATCAGGCGAAGCAACGCATTGGGCCCCCCGTCCTTCGGCGCGCCGGGAGACTTGCGTCGCGCATGATGCGCTTCATCAAGGATGACCAGATCCCAAGGATCAGCCTGGTCCAGAATCTCTCTCGCGCGCTCGGAACGCCGCATCAATTGGCTGGAAGCCAGAACAATGGGTTCCTCGTGCCATTTGTCTGGGTCGACACTCTTTACACTCCTGCCGCGAAGCGCAGGTGACTCGTACCACTCCAGGCGGTGTCCGTCATAGATCGGCCAATTCAGGTTGAACTTCTCGCGGAGTTCCAGTTGCCACTGTTTGAGCACGCCCTTCGGGGCGAGGATCAGAATTCGTCTGGCGCGCCCGGACAGCCAGGCCTGGCGCAGCAGGAGCCCGGCTTCAATCGTCTTCCCCAGCCCCACTTCATCGGCAATCAAGAGCTTGGGCGGCCACTGGCGGTACATGCGCTCAAAGGCTTTGATCTGATGGGGCCATGGCTCAATTGCGGCCGTGGCTTCTCCCACGCGCTCCGCCGCCGGCCCGTCGAAAGAAGGCGCGTACTTGATGTAACCCCACAACAGTCTGCGCACTTCGGCAGAATCGAGACCGGCACCGTCCGATGAAGCAGGACTCCTGATCGGATGATCGATCAGGTCCGCCTTCTCCAAGCGAGCAGGCAAATCAGTTTCGGGCAAGAATCGCAGCAGGTTCCGCTCAATGGCCGAGGTCACATCCAATGTAATCAGGTGGGGGCTGGTTCCTGACCAGATACGCGCAAAGTTCTGTTCCTCTTCATCCACCCGGCGCGTATCCTGCCCCCAGGACTGAAAGACGTTGATGCTCTCCCAGTTTTCCCGCCATCCGTAGACGGTTTCGTTCAGGCTACCGTTCCAGGCCAGGCGATGGCCGGCCTTGTCCTCAACCAGTCCGGCCTTCTCGTGAAAGATTCCATTGCTGGCAATTGGTTGACGTTTCAGGTCGCAGGGCACGGCCACGCGCACATCGAGAACTCCTTTGGCTACCATCCATGCCAGCAGTTCAAGCGCATCGTGTTCGTCCGGGTGAGCCGTTTGCAGCGGCATATTGCCGATGTGCATTTCGACGGTCGTCCGCAGTTCCTCGCCCTTGCGGATCGCTTCAACTTCTTCCTCATGCAGGGTGCAACCGACCATCAGGCGCATATGCCCATCGTTGCGGACAAGCCCCTCAATGCCGCGCGCTGCCAGGGTCAATGCTGTTGCCGAGAAGAATCCGGTCGAGCGGTCATACCGGTTCGCACACTGAAGCGCCGGAACATAGAAGCACTGCACCAGGTTGCCGTCCTCCGGTGTGTATTTCAGCTTCCACTTGAAGTCCGGCAGCAGGCTCATTCGATGACCAGCGCCTCCCCGATACGCAGCTTGGACAAGAGCGTCGGTTCCTCCACCTGCTCAGTGAACGCCAGCCTGCGCAGGTTTTCCAGGGCCTCAAAGTCGCTGCCGAAGCCGGAGAGCGCCGGCGTCAGCTCGACCTTGGAGAACGTCGCCGAGACTGGCAGCACCTCCAGCACGGCCTGGAGAGCCACGTGGAATGCCGGTTCCGTGAGCCAACCACCTTTCTCCAGCAACTCGCGCGCTGCCTCCAGACTGCGGGCGCGCGCGGCGTGCGCCGCATGATGGAGAACGTCAAGCATGGCCCGTGAACCATCTGCCGGCCCCAGATACATCTTGGCGGCACGCTGCTGGCTATCCAGCAAAACAATGTCGCTGGCCTTCTTGGTCGCCAGCCTGCCTACAATCTCCTTGTCCAGATCCACGCCTACAGCGCGCGCCAGGCGCAGAGCTTCGTCGTAGGGGAAGGTCGGCGCTGCAAAGGCATCCCACGCCAGCACAAACCACGCGGTTACGGCGTCCATGTCGGTACGTGCCTTGCGATGGGTCAGTTGCTCCAAGCGCCAGTTCTTCACCTCGCGGCGGGCGGCCGTGAGCGCATCTTCCGGCGCCACCGCGTACGGATTGACCTCTTCCGCGAAGAGTTCAGCCTGTTTCTTACGCTTCTTCTCAAGCTCCGCCTGGAGGCGCGGTGTGCCGCGCTCCAACGGCCAGTACTCGGAAAACTTCTCCAGCGCCGGTCCAAAGCTCGCCAGATAGAGATCGACGCCGGTGATCCCGGCATCCTGGAACCTCTGCACGCGCTCGCGAACCGCCTTTGCCACCAGCGGCTCCACATCTTCCCAGTAGGTCTTTTCCCCCGTCGCCGCCTGTTCTGGCCGAGGTCGGCAGGCGAGGAAGATGGTGCTGTTGGCCGCGGATTTGTCTTTAATGTGCAGGCTGCCCTCAGCCTCAGTATTGATTGGCCAGGAGGCGGTGATCGTAAAGCCGGCCTTCATCAGCCCGGTGGTCAGCGCATCCCAGGCCCCGGTGGCTTTGTGGGTAAACATCAGCGTAAGCACGCCATTGGGTTTCAGCACGCGGCGGCATTCAGTGAAGATCGCCGCCATGCGCTCCTGGTAGTCGCGGCCTGCGAGAGCCTTTGCGCCCTTCTGGCCTTTGAAGCGAGCGGGGTTGGCGACCGCCTCGTGATCCTTGTCGGTTAGCTGGCGGCGAAAGAGACCGGGTTCCACATAGCCCGCTGTGCGCTTCAGCCAGACGTAGAAGAAGTCGGAGAGCTCGGCGTACATCACGTTGTCGTAGTATGGCGGGTCCATGACAACCACGTCGATGGCGCCGTCGTCGATGTGGTCGAGGTGATCGCCGGATTTGCAGGTGATGGTTACGGGCGGCGGCGCATAGGCTGCCGGAACAGCGGCATCCTCCTGCGTAGAGAAAAGATCGACGCCTTTCGCGCTGCGCTTCTGCATCTTCGCCGCCGCTTTCGCCGCGGCGGCTTCCTCGGGGCGCACCAGCGCAACCAGTTCTTCAATGCACTTGGCGGTTTGTTCGACGGCCCAGTCGTACCCCAGGCCGACGATGAGCGGCGCCATCTCGCAGTGTGACCAACAGAATGCGAAATCGTGGCGGTTAAACGTATTAGCGACGACCTCGCGGGTCGGCATCCAGACAGACATGCGCGAGTTGTAGTTCAGCAGCTTGTCCAGACTCAGGGCGAGGTAGACGTAGGCGGCCTTGCGCAAATCCGTGAGTGCTCCGGAGGCGCGATCAGCCTCCAGCAGCTCGCGATAGACCTCGACGCTCGTGCCGTGGCAAAGAAGCTGGCGGGGAGAGAACATATCGCGCCACGAAGTCATTCCGTATCGGATCGGCTCAGCGGTCTTGTTCCCGTCAGGCACCGCCTCAGCCGGTACAAGATCGTTTGCCTCCCATTCGGGGAGCTTGGCGGCAAGCCGCTCGGCGATGAAGGCGCTGTTGTCGTCTTCGGCGCGCGGGGCGCGGAAGCCACGCTCCCATTTCTCTTTCACCTTGCCGGTCTTGGTGCGGGTCTCAATCCGCTGTTTGTAGACGATGGTGTAGAGCTGCTCACCCATCTCTCCAGCCTGTGCCTGGCGCTTGATCTCGTCGCCTTCGACCACGCGGGCACAATCCGGATAGGGGCAGCGAGCATCCCCATCGTTGACGGTGCCTTCGGAATGGTCTTCCGTCTTGCTCACGATCTCAAAGCGGCAAACCCGCCCCGGCGTCAGCGGCCCGGAGGCCAGTTGCGGCAACAGCCGCACGCCGCTTCCGTCCGACGACAGCTTCCAGTTGGGCGACAGTGGAATGAGGCCGTCGCAATAGGGGCAGCGCACCGTGCGGGCATAGAGATAGCCGAGAATAATGGTGCCTTCCGGTTCCGGCGGAAAGATGCCCTGGTAGCGGCGTTCAACGGCAGCTAGAAATCGCTTGCACAGGGCCTCGAACTCTCTCAACACAGCGACGCCATGCTTCGACGGATAATCTATGGTTGCATACAGGAGGAGCGCAGCTACCGGATTCAAATCGTTGGCCACAGCACGTACGCCGAGCCGTTCTGCTTCGAACGGGATGCTCCCTCCACCTGCGGTTGGATCAAGCACGAGCATATTGGCAATCTCCCCGCCAGCTGCGTCGCTCAGGATCGCTTTCTCTTTCGAGTCAGGCGTGTACTGGAAGGCCCGACTATATCCGTACGGGTTGGGGCCGAGGTCTTCGCCCGTCCGCCTTGCAGCGTCTATTCTGCGCTTCGCTAGAACTGGATCCCCATGGATACCGATGGCGTGGAGAAACTTCTCGTGATCGGCGTCGGCCGGCAGTAAGGATGCCAACACCGCGGCCCGCGATGCGACCAGCGGCCGCCGCGCCCACCAGACATGCAGATAATACGTCGGCGGAAGCGCGGTCATCGACCTGCGCTCGCGAACGCTCTCTTCGCCCAAGGCCGCAATCGGCAGCCACTCTTCGATCAGTCGTCTTTCGCTCATCAGCTCTTATTCTTTCTGCCATCAGGTGCTGTGGGTGGCTCGGGATGATCATCGAGAATATCCAGCAGCGGAGTTTTACTTGGAGGGATTGCGAGTTCCCAGGTTGAGACGACCTTCATTCCAGCCTTGACGGCGAATTTGCGCACATCTTCGTCGTCCGAGTAGATGGTGTGTGCGCCGTTCACCCTGGCCACGGCGACAATCTGCCGATCGAACTTAACCTTTTGATAGGGCGCTTCTGAGCCGGCCTTCTTCCCACCTTTGCCTCGATCGGCAAGTTCCATCGACGCCAATTCAACCGCCGCTCGTTCATCAAAGGGGCAGACCAGAAGCGTCCTGGCGTCCTGAATCTTCTCTAAATACTCAGGACCTTCCTTCCCAGCCAGAATTAGAAACTCGCTGAGCACCGGGGTGGGGATCACAACCCGCTCATTGTCCGCGTCAAGATCGAGGATGAGCTGCTCGATGCGCTCCTTACACCTTTGGAGCGGCAGCTTTGTCTGGGGGTGGTTGGGCGGTTTGGCCTTCGGATGCAACAGCAGCGCCAGGGTCGTGTTGTCGATAGCCACCATTCCGTCGTGCCTGCGTTCTATTTGGCGCCGTGGCGCAGCCGTTCAAGCTGTTTCAACGGATCCTTCGCCTGTTTCCAACCGGACCCGATGCTGCGCAGTTCGCCGATGTTCTTGCGAATGTCCGCGTCTTCAATCACGCGCAGCGACTGCGCCAGGAAGGACTTCATCTCCCAGACGCCGCCCGCAGTCCTGATCCAACTGCCCTCGCCTTCCACGCGAACCACGCCGGTGAAGAGATGCTTGGCGATCTCCTTTGCCAGACTACGCCTGGCATGAACGATGTACTTCACTTTGCCATCCTCAAGATGGACCGGAACAGGATCGTTCTCCCCGCCGATCTTGATCGGAATTCCCTGGAAGGAGCCTGCTTGCTGAATGGGACCAAAGGCAGGCATCTGGAAGCGGTCCCTGCCGGGAAATTCAATCACCTTGGCGCCGGCCGGGTCGGCAATCACGCCCTTGGCGTTGTCCTGGGCCAACCGGTCGTCCAGTCGTGCGGCAGCCTGCATGGCATGGTCGTTGGCACTCCGGCTCCGGACGGCGTACAGCCGTTCCCGAACTTTCGGCTCAGCCTCCCATTCCACCTTCGCAACCAGAATGGTGCTGCCCTCTTCCAGCCCGCCGGGATGCACACTCTGCTCATTGCCCAGAAGCACGGCGAAGTCGGCCATGTATTCAGCCAGACGGTGCATGGGGATGGTGCTCGGCGTGAAGGCGCCGATGGTGAGGCGGAATTCCACGGATTGTTTAGGCTTGCGCGGCATAAGCCCCAACCTTTCTATGGGATAGACGCACGAGGTGGCATAAACGATTCCTGCGGCAGGCCTGAGATCATGCCATGCAAAACGAGAATAAAGAGGCCGCCGTTGTGGCCAGAGCATCCTCATTTTAGGCCGCAAAGCGGAGGACGTGCCCAATTATTTCAGGATGTGAGCCGAACCGGCTACGGGAGGGGATCTGTCAGCAGATAGCGGAGGGCGGTCAAAACTCGCCGCGGGTTCTTGCGGTGAATGGCCATGCTGAGCCAGTAGCTGGCCTCCTCTTTCTCCATGCCTTCAACGCCCTCGGCGACCTGGCGCATCCGGGGGCGGCTGCGCATCGGCGCCAGCACACGGAACAACAGCCCCAGGGTCAAAGCCAGCTCTTCGGGAATGTTGTATCCCTGCACCGATGAGTTGATGGGGCGTCCGGCTTGCTGCCGGGCCGGAACGGGACGTAAAGAGGAGATCCGGAGTCCTGCTCGCTGCATCTGCTTGAAGACGCGATGCTCGACCAGTTCCAAAGCCTCTCCGCGCAGGCCCGCCAACCTTGCCGGGCTGGTGAGCTGCGGGGTGGCCGGTGAAGGCATACGCCAGACCTCAATCTCGGTGTCGCCCAGGCCGTGGTGGCGGATGCGAACCTCGTACTGAGGAACGGATTTGGGCGTCTCAATCAAGCGAAGGCGGGGAATCCTGGCGGTGATAGTCATGGCTGAGCCTCTGCTGATGCTGTTACGTACGCTGCGCCCATGGACTGCTGGGTGAGCTTTTCGGTCAGTTTATCGGTTGCGTCGCCGTCCAGCGAAAGACCGTTGGCGAAGTTGAGGCTGAAGGTAGCAACCAAATCGCGCTCGGCCGCAGCACGGTATTGCGGTCCAAGAAAATCCTTGACGGGAAGGGCATCCTCTACCGGCCCCTCAAAGGTGAAGCTGAACTCTCCTCCAGCCTCTGTACCGTATCCTCCCTTGAAGTTGACCTTCACTTTGGCGCCGGGGACGCCACCGACCAAGGCGAGCATCTTGAAGGCGTCGACTTGCTCAAATGGCCGGATGGTAAGCTGCCGAATCTGCTTGATCCCAGATGCACTGGTTTTTTCCCAGAGAATCTTCAGAGCTTCGCGCAGCACGCCTTCCTGGGTGAACGAGTCCGAACCAGAGGTCGTGCTGCCAGTTTGGCCGGCTGGGGTGATTCCCTGCGCCGGCGGTTGTTGCACGGTTCCTGCGGTTCCAGATCCGGGGAATTGCATCACGGGTCCGGTCGGCGCCTTAAGCTGCGGCGGTTCGGGGGCAACCGGCGCCGGACGTGGCCATAGGCCATGCTCGCGGGCATAGGTCATGGTGAAAACAAAGGCTTCGTCGCTGATCGTGATGTGGGTAAACGGGTCGCCCGGTCCGAAGAGCAGATCCCGGAAGCGGTACACATACTCGCCGCGCTCGACGCCGTTTTGGATGCCCTTCGTGAATGGCGTATCGCTGATCAAAATCGGCAGCGCAGGGTCGCGCCGAAATTCAGCGCGCAGATCGAAGGTGCTGATCTGCCCTTTGCGCAGTGGGGTACGATCACGAACAAAGCTGGGCGAGTCGGGAGCGTCTTCTCGCAGCCGCAGCTTGTTGCTCTCACGAAGTACTTTCGTCGGGGGCCGCTGGCCATCGTCGAGCGTGTCATTCTGGGTGAGTTCGATGGCCGAATGCGCCAGTTCCGTATCCGGTGAAAGCGGCTGGCGTGAGGGATAGAAGATATGGCGGTAGCAGAGCTGGATGGCCGTGTTCACTCGTCCACCAGCCTTGCGAGACCACTCCAGCAGCGTGTTTTGCTGGTGCTGCGCCAGCTCATTCATGCGCTGCGGCTTGATCAATTCCTGCAAAGCAAGAAAACGGGCCATCTCCTGGCGCATCTCGTTGATCTTCGCCTCTTCCGCCACGACGAAGATCAGATTGTTGCGGAGTTTTCGGAAACCGGCTCCGTCGGACCCCACATTCTTGTGGATGCGAGCTATCAATTCGGGCACCGCATCGACCGTTGTGCCAACCGAGACGCTGTCGTAGGACATGAGGGCGAGGAGAGGCTTGCCGCTGCCAATCTCGTCGGGAACGTCGACCGGCGCTGCCGGAAATGGAATGAGTTGGAACTCGCCCTTGAGATAGAGGGAACGGATCCGGGAGGACAACTCCGACCGAACCTCACCGGGGTCGCAGAGCTGAATCTGCCGCTCGACGATCTGGGTGAGGTTCGCATCCGTGAGGAAACGGAGCGGAGCGCCCGGCTTGTCGTCGAGATAGGCAGAGCGCTCCTGAAACCGCTTCCGAGCGTCCTCGATAAAGCCGATGTCCAGCGATGGCGCCAGAATGCTGTATCGCAAATGGTCGGGAGCAATCCCTTGGATTTGAGAAGGGAAACCGAGAGAGTGGAGAAACACGGTTCGCGCCACGTACGTAGCGTAGGGCGGCATCCCCCGGTAGGAGCTGGAATCGATCTCCTGAGCCAGAGCGGGGCGGTCCCCCTCGCCCGCTATGTCGTTGCGAATGGCCGGATTGTAGATTTGCAGATTGAGGCGGGTTACGAACTCCTGGTGGATGGGGCCAAAGCCGGGGTCGATGTGGTGGACGTGGATCGCCGTAGCATCAGCCGGTTGCGTCTCCCAAAGGCGGCTGACCGTTCGTGCAAGGAGACGGAGCATGCCACGCACTCTCTGAAAATTGGCCAGCGTCGCGGTCTTTCCGGTAAGGGTGCCCAGAACTTCAGGATGAAATGGATAGGACCGGCGAAACGATTCGACGATCTCTGGCTTGATGGCCTCGCCGGGGATTGAATCACGTTGGGAAGACCACAGCGCCAAGTATCCGTCCACCGCTTGGTCAGCCAGATTCTGATCGATGGATTCGAATAGACGGCGGCGCAAGACCAAAGCCGTCTCGTCATCTTCGGTGGGGTTCAGGAGCGTGGCCTTCCGGGCGGAGACGCTCTCCGCCTCCGCCATCTTCTCCGCCAGGAACTGGTTCTCCTGGGTGTAGGCATCCTGTGCTTTGCCATCCCGACCGACCGCCAGCGTGTAAACAAGTACCGCATTGGGTATACTCTCGACTGCCTTGAACAGAGCCGTCAGGAATGCGGTCAACTGATCCCGTGCTGCGGGCATACTCTGGACTTTGCGCAGGTACACCGAGAGTTCGTCAAGAAGGATTAGCGTGGGTTCCCCGCCAAAAAGCTCTTGAAGTGTCTCGGAGCCGGGGGCAGTGCGGGATTCATCGCTCCGGCGGATTCGTTCATATCCCGCAGAGCCAGCCAATTGGGCCGCCAGTTCACCCCAGGGGGTGTAGGCCAGCACGCCGCACTCCATTTTGCGCCCGTTGGACGGGTCGGCGTTCTCCCCGTCATAAGCAGCAATACGGACATTTCCCGCAGGGAGCAGGGCCGGGTCAACGAACTCTCCGATGTTGGGAACGGTTCTGCCGCTTCGAACCGCATGAATCAGAGCGATCAGGCCGTGCGTCTTACCACCGCCATAGGAGGTGTCCAGGCGGAAGATCGAGGCGACTCCCTGTCCGTTACTCAACCGGCCGCAGACGTTCAAGAGCAGATCCTTCAATCCGCGGGTTGGATAGGTATTGGAGAAGAACCGCGCGGGGTCCGCATACTGCGCCGGAGCATAGCCCCGGAGAACCTGTGCCAGGTCGGCAGCAAACTCCGCGTCCGCCATCTTACCCTGAAGAACGTCCTCCTTGGGCTTGCAGATGGAAAAGATCGTGGATGGGGGCGCCAGTGCTTGAGGAGCGGTAGCCATGGGTATCACTCGCGATTGTAGTTCAACGCGCCGTCTGGCGGGCAACGATTCGAGATCTGGGCGCTTGTGGTGGATAGCGGCGCGCTTGCCGGCGAATTGCCGTTGGATCCTCAAGTGTCCGGGCGGCCGGAGTTCTGCTCCAAAAACCGATCCTTCAGACTGGACACTGACCGCCGGAGGCGCCGGCGCCAGGTTGAGTTCCAGCGCATACAGGACAGTCAGCAGCCTTGCTGAGCTGCCAACTCTCCTTGCCCTCTTCCAGTTCGATGTTGAATCTCAGCCCGAACCCCGAACTGAGCTCCAGACCCCGCTGTATCATTCCCATCTGCTTCCGGCTCCGGCGGATCAGCTTGCAGATCTCTTCCGTCGCATATGCCACTCATGCGCCTGAATCAAATCTTCCGTGCATCTGACGTGATTCACCAGATCACGTGGAACGTTCCCCGGCGGAATCCATGCCCTGCGCTATCGAAGGTTGTGCTCGGCAGCATACTTCGTTCAGTATTTCCGCAAGGTTTCATACTCCAAGTTTGCAATAACCATCACGATGTAAATCGCGTTTCGAACGAACTTGCCTCCGTTCGATTCGGCTTTGCACTGCACGAGTATCTCAGACTCGTTATATCTGAATGCCTCCGCGATTACAGATCCTGGATGATTCGCTATCCACCTCCGTATAGCAGCTTCGCGCGGCAGGCCTCCTGCATGTAATTGGCGCAGTTCCTCTTGAACCTGCAAAATCATTGCACCATACCGCTCCGTTGTTGGACTTTTCCCAATTACACGCTTGCTATCTCTTTCTGGCCCCGGCTCGTCCTCCGGTTGATGGTCACCTGGCAGACAACAGGCCAGGCGAAGTTCGCTTTCCTCATGAATGCCGATATCATCCAGCATTTTGTTGACAGCCTTCTGTCGCGCGGCAATCCACGCAATAAGCCTCTGCGTGCGTTTGTCATTTGCGTCGAGCGAACCGCCTTGTTTATCCGCATCGTACGCGGCCAGTTTTCCCACCCTGCGCACGGCACGCGCCAGAATGTGGCCAGCTTCCCATTTTGCGCCAATCGGGCGCTCAACGCGACGACGCAGCACTGCGTGGGCCGCTACCTGGTCGAGTAGCTCACGGCGCTTACTGTCATACATCTTGAGATGCCGGGCAGAAGCCCTCTTCTCCGAGCCATGCGCGCGAACATCACCGCGGATATTATGGAGATCTCGGTCTAGCTCCTTGAACTTTGTGTATCTGAGTTGGAGATCTTCTCCGGTCAGCAGATCTTCTGGAATTGGGTTCCTAAATATGTGACTTGCCATGGCAGAGATATCGGCAAAAAACTCCAGATATCGTCAAGAGCCCAAAAAACATAGCCGCATCCATCGGCTATGTAGGAACCACGTCCCGTCATCTAGAGACAAAGATAAACTTTAACAATCCGGAAGCACTGCAGAATCCAGCCAACGATGCGCAGTTTGTTCGTCCATTCCCTGACTTCAGCGCAACGCAGTATATGAACTATGCGGGCGAGTCCAGCTACAACTTTTTACATGCGACTCTTCAAAAGCGCTTCTCGAGTGGGCTTAGCTTCCTCGCTACCTATACGTGGTCGCACTCATTGGACGACTCCATCCAACCACTTGGCGGCTATGGCGGGCCTTACCGCAATACAAATCTGATTCCAATTAAGGATGACTATAGCAATTCCGAATTTGACGTGCGACAACGTTTTCATTTTAATGGTTTTTACCAGCTTCCATTTGGAGTAGGACATGCCCACCTAAATCATAAGGGCATTGCCGACCTGATTGCCGGAGGATGGGCGGCCGACCTCAAATTCTCGGCTGAGACAGGCCAGCCGTTCAACGTTACGCCGGATATTTCCACGGCGTCGGGCGGCAATGCGTTCGCCATCATCACGAACCGAAATTATCTGGCTCCAGGGGGAACTCCCAATGCGACCAATCCCAATGTAAAGTGCCCAACGCGCACCAGAAATACAACCAACTGGTATAACCCGTGCGCGTTCTCCAATCCGTTGCCCGGCTCGACAATACCCAGATCGGGAGCTGGCTCTCTGGTGAGCAACTTTACCCAAGTGCTCGCGTACCTCGGCGGGAAGAGGAACGAGGTCTACGGTCCGGGTTACGAACGCGTAAGCATGTCAATCTTCAAACAATTTGTGACATATCGGGAGCAACACCTTGAGCTCCGTGTCGATATCTTCAATGTTTTAATGGCTCTTGACGAGAAAGTGGAAAGGGGGTCATTTTACGCGGCTTTCTGAAAA
>DAHWOF010000159.1 GCA_027335345.1 Granulicella sp.
ATCGGCAATCTGGTCGCTGCCGCAGTGGCGGGACTGTTTGGATTGGCCGTGGCTCACCTGCATCCAGCCGGATTTGACGGAAGTTGGCGGATGCTCTTTCTCATCGGCCTGCTGCCGGCGCCCCCAGTGCTTTATCTGATCAAAAAGACAGATGAGTCGCCAACCTGGGAGTCGAGAAGGCAGAGTCGACTGCTGCGCAGTGCCGAACCGCGCGAGTCCGTTCTGGACCGGGTGAACCAGGGAGCAAGATTGGGCGTGCGCTTTGGCGGAATGTTTCTCTTCCTCACCCTGCTCATGTTCGCCTTCAACTCCTTCAGTCATGGATCCCAGGATCTGTATCCGGAGTTTCTCCGCCACGACAAGCAGATGAGTCTGCCGCTGGTTTCGGCGGTGGCCATGGTGGGAAGTTTGGGCGCATTGCTGGGAGGTCTGGTGTACGGCGCGCTCTCCGAGCGATTGGGCAGGCGGAGAACCATCGTGGTGGCGGCTCTTTTGGCGATTCCGGTGATTCCGTTGTGGGCGTGGAGCCATACGACGATGGTGCTGGCGGCGGGAGGATTTCTGATGCAGTTCATGGTGCAGGGGGCGTGGGGAGTGATTCCGGTGCACTTGAATGAGTTGGCTCCGCCGGCGGTTCGCGCGGTATTTCCCGGCGTGGCCTACCAACTGGGCAACCTGCTGGCTTCACGGAATGGGGTGTTTCAGGCCGCAATCGCAGCGCATCTCTATCAAGGAAGACTGGCGCCGGTGATGTCCTGGACGGTGCTGTTGGTGGGCTGCCTGGTGGCCGTGGTGACTTGGCTTGGCCCGGAGGCCAAGGGCGCGGACTTGTCGAGCGTGGAGATCGCCGAGTAGCCTTGAAGCGGTCCTCCCGGGGCGCTTGTGGATGACAGGCGAACGGCGGGAGGATCTTGGCGGGAGGGATCCATGGCTGCATCGACGGTTGGTTCCGTGAAGACCAGGAGAGACAAGAGTGAGGCGACCGAGAAAGATGCAAGTGAGTTGGTGGCGGCGCAGCCTTATCTGATCGAGCAGGATTGGACGGCCTATACGCCGGAGCAGCATGCCATCTGGAGGGAACTGGTGACGCGCCGGTTGCCTCAGCTCCATGAGCATGCATCCAAAACCTACCTGGAAGGTTTTGATCTGATCGGGTTACAGGTGGACCAACTGCCGGAGCTGGCCAAGGTCAGTGCGCGGCTGGAGCCCCGGACGGGCTGGAACTCGACGCCAGTGAGCGGGTTCCTGCCTTCCGATGCGTTCTTTGAGATGCTGGCTGCCCGCAGGTTTCCTACCACCACCTGGATTCGCAGCCGCGAGGCCATGGAGTACACCCCGGAGCCGGATATCTTTCATGATGTATTTGGGCATGTGCCGATGCACGCGCATCCTGTTTTTGCCGATTTTCTGCAGGAGTACGGCCGGGTATGCGCCGGTTTGAAGAGCACGGAAGCGCTGGAGCGGATGGGGCGGCTGTTCTGGTTCACAGTGGAGTTCGGGGTGATCCATGAAGAGGGAAGGATCAAGGTCTACGGCAGCGGATTGATCTCTTCGCATGGCGAGTGCACGCATGTGGTCGAACGAGGGTCAGGACTGGAGATCAGAGAGTTCGAACTGGCGAAGGTGATGGATACGGTGGTGGACGTCAGCCGGATGCAGCCGGTGCTGTATGCCATCGAGAGCTTCGAGCAGATCTACGAAGCGGCCAGAGAGGCAGAGACTCAGATGGGAATTTAATCTCTCGTGGCGATGGGGAATCGTGGCGATGGGGAATTTGCTATTGACCGCGATTCTCGATAGTATCTTTTTATGAGTTTGATGCACATCGCGGCTTGTTGTCTGTGTCCTGACCTTGGGGTCTGGGATACTGCCTGCGGTTAATTCCTGCATCAGCTAGAAATTCCCCCAGTTGCCCCAAGTGCCCACGAATCAATCGTGGGCATTCGTTTTTTCAGCGATGGATCTTTGCGGCTGAAGAAGATGCGACGAGATTGGAGACGATCGTGAGTGAGACGGAGAAGCCTGGCGCAGGAGATGCGTCGGTTAAGGAGACGAAGGCGCAGCGGTCCGAGAGGCTGAAACAGGAGAAGAATCCCTGGGAGGCCTGGAACGAGGTGCGCCGGTTCGCGCGCGAGGGTCGCGGGAGCGTGCTGCCGGAGTGGGCCGAGTTCTACTTCAAGTGGTGGGGCATCTACACCCAGGGTGATGGAGCCGGTGTGACCGGAGGGGTCGGCGGACAAGGCAAGGCCACAGAGTACTTCATGATGCGCATCGGCCTGCCAAATGGACTGCTTACCGCCCGGCAACTGCACGCAATCGCGGAGATCACCCAGAGATATGCACGGGGAGTTGCGGATATCACCACGCGGCAGAACATCCAATTGCACTGGCTGACGATCGAGGCCTTGCCGGAGGTGGTGGATGCGCTGAGCGCCGTTGGATTGAGCCCCAGGGGCGCCTGCGGCGATGTTGTCCGGAATGTGACGGGATGTCCGCTGGCGGGGCTGGATCGGCATCAGCTTCTGGATGCCTCGCCGTTGGCCCTGGAGGTGTCGCGGATGCTGTCCGGCAATCCCGAGTTCTACAACCTGCCCCGCAAGTTCAAGATCAGCGTGACCGGATGCCCGATCTGGTGCAGCTATCCGGAGATCAACGATGTGGCGCTGACCGGGCTCAGGCGCATCAAGGACGGCCAGGAAGAGGTGGGGTACAGTGTGCGCGTGGGCGGAGGGCTCTCGACAGAGCCGCATCTGGCCGTGCGGCTGAACGCCTTTGTGCCGCAGGATCGGGCTCTGGCGGTCGTGCGGGCCATCTGCGAGATCTTTCGTGAGCAGGAGGTGCTGCGCCATAGCCGCACCCATGCCCGCTTGAAGTACCTCTTCCTGAAGCATGGTTGGACGGCGGAGCGGATGCTGGAGGCTATCGAAGAGAGAATCGGTTTCCGCTTCGAACCCTGCCCGGAGGGCGCCATTGCCGAGGACATCTACCGCGATCATGTGGGTGTGATTCCGCAGCGGCAGCCGGGGTTGAGTTCCGTCGGTGTGACGGTGCTGAATGGACGGCTGAACCCTGCGCAACTCCATGGATTAGCCGCTTTGAGCGAGGCTTACGGCGATGGTTCGCTGCGCGCCACCATCGGGCAGAACATCGTGCTGGTGAATCTTGCCAGAGCCAGGACCGCGGAGGTGGTCAAGAAGATCGCGGCGCTTGGTCTGGAGGTGCGGCCGACGGTCTTCTTTCGCGGAGCGGTGGCCTGTACGGGAACCGAATTTTGCAAACTGGCTATCGCCGAGACCAAACAATTTAACCGGTGGCTGGTTGGTGAATTGGAAGAGCGGCTGCCGGATTTCGACCAGCAGATACGGCTGCATGTCACCGGCTGCACCAACAGTTGCGGACAGAGCTGGCTGGCCGATATTGGGTTGGAAGGAAAGAAGTTGAAGCAGGATGGGCAGATGGTGGATGCGTTTTACTTCTGTGTCGGCGGGGCTGTCGGGGAGTATGCGGGCATCGCGCGCCAGATTGGCTTCCGCGCCACCGCTCGAGATTGTCCGGATGCGATTGAGCGGCTGCTGCGAGGGTATCTGAGGGAACGCAGGGAGGATGAGAACCTGCGCGCCTTCTTTCGCCGCAAGAGCGATGAGGAGCTGAGGGCTCTGCTGGCCGGCGTGGTAGCCGGCTCGGTGGTAGAAGCCGTCGAGCGGGATCTGGCGCCCGGGCCTGTGCCCGCGAATGTAGGTTAAGAGTATGAGCTTGTTTCCAATCTATCTGAAACTGACGGCGCGGCCCTGCGTGGTGGTGGGGGCTGGAGCGGTTGCTGCGGGCAAGATCGAGAGCCTGCTGGCAGCCGATGCGAAGATTACGGTGATTGCGCCTGAGGCTACTGCGCGCGTGCAGGAGTGGGCCGAGGCTGGGGATCTGCGTTGGGAACGGAGGGAGTATCGCGAAGGCGATTTGGCCGGGGTATTTCTGGTGGTAGCGGGGACCTCCACGCCGGCGGTGAATCGCGCGGTGTTTGCCGAAGCGAGCGCGGCGGGAGTTCTTTGCAACTCAGTGGATGACCCGCCGTTCTGCGACTTCTACTTTCCCAGCGTGGTGCGTCGGGGTGAGCTGCAGATTGCGATCTCTACGGGTGGAGAGAGCCCGGCTCTGGCGCAGCGGCTGCGCCGGGAGATCCAGGAGGCGTTGCCGTTGGACACTGGCGACTGGCTGAAAGAACTGGGATGGCTGCGGCGTGAGGTGACCGCCGCGGAGCCATTGGGCGAGGAACGCAGGCTGTTTCTGCATGACCTGGCGCAGCGCGAGGTCTGCGGGTATGAGCAGTGCCCGTCCCGGATCAGGGCCCGCCGGCACGCCGCGGAGCACGGATTGGCGGCGTCCAAGGCGGCGCCGGAGGAGAAAGAGCCATGACCACCGCTGAGAAGGGCGTTGTCTACCTGGTGGGAGCGGGGCCGGGAGATCCCGAGCTGCTGACCTTGCGCGCACTACGCCTGCTGGAGACTGCGGATGTGGTCTTCCATGATGACCTGGTGCCGGAGGAGGTGCTGGCTCTGGCGCAGCGGCATGCCCTGGTGACCAGTGTAGGCAAGCGCTGCGGACGCCCTCGCATCACTCAGGCTGGAATTCATGCGCTGCTGATCGAGTCGGCACGCGCCGGCCAGAGCGTGGTTCGGCTCAAGAGTGGTGACCCGTTGATCTTTGGGAGAGCTGGTGAAGAGATGGCGGCGCTGCGCGCTGCCGGGGTGCGGTTTGAGGTGGCGCCCGGTGTGACGGCGGCGTTGGCTGCAGGAGCCGCCTTGCAACTGCCTTTGACGGACAGAGCGAGCGCAAGCAAGCTGATCTTCTGCACTGGCCACCATGCGGATGGGAAGGACCCCGCGCCCATCTGGAGCGGTCCGTTGCCAGAGGATGCAACGCTGGTGGTGTACATGCCCGGACGCAATCTGGAACAGATCGCACGGGAGCTTTCCCAAGCCGGAGTCGCCGGAGATGTGACTTGCTGCGCCATCAGTCACGCGGCAACCGAGCGGCAGAGCTGGGTAGCGGCTCGATTGGATGGTCTGGGACGGGTGGAGTGCGGACCGGCTCCGCTGTTGCTGGTGGTGGGACGCACCATGGCGCCGCTCTTGGCTGGGAAGGCGATGCCCAATGATTTTTTCGTTCCAAAGGAAGTTGCTGCGCAGGAGCACGATTTATGGTTAGCGGTAGGAGGGACGAAGGCAGGTTAGGCTACTTCGAGGGACCTCTCCCGTGGGGCGGGGGATGAGGGAAACAACCGGGACCTTCCGCCAGGGGTTTTGCCCACGCTGACCACCCCGGCAAGCGGGCTTGCCGGGGTGGTCAGAACGCGAGCAGGTTTATTGGTTTGTGGATTGGCTGTCTGCGACTGCAGGGGTGGATGGAGGAGCGGGGTGCTGGGCTAGCGGTGAGAGGATCTCGTCCAGGTAGTCTTTGCTGCCAGGGATGCGGACCAGGGCCGGATAACGCTCGCCGTCGTGGTAGTCGATGTCCACAGGGGTGATGTACTTCTCTGACTGCATCAGGAAGTGGATGGGATCTTTGCTGGTTTGAGCGGCGACGATGGCCTGGTGCAGGGCATCACCAGAGAAGACGATGCCGTTGACGGCGATCAGTTTCTGGCCTGGCGCCAAGCCGGCTTTGTCCGCAGGGCTACCCCAGCGCACGTCCGAGATGGTCCCGTCAGCACCCAGGCGCAGCCCCAGGCTGTACCAGACAAAGGGTCCGGGGGCAAAGCGGCGGCTGAAGGCGCGGATCATGGCGGCCATGCCGGGGGTGGGGTGGTCCTGATAGACGATCTTGTAGCCGCCGCGAGTGATGCCATCGAAGTCGGCGTGGGGATGGATCAGATCGATGCGATCATGGATGAACTTCGCCCAGTCGTAGGGAACCACCTGGTTGAGATCCGCGATGAGCTCGGCGCGAGTGTAGGTTACGATCAACGGTCCGGTGTTTCCGCCTTTGCCCAGGAAGATGCGCAGGAAGTTGGTCAGCGACTTCTGGTCATTGGTGAGCTTTCGGATCTTGGTGTCGGCATCCAGCCAGAAGAGTTCACCCTCCTGGTAGTAGTCCTGGCCGCGCCGCCAGTTGGACCATGCTGGGCCGTCAGAACGCAGCACGCTGGAGGCGATGGCGGTGTCCAGGGTAGGCCGCCAGTCACGCCCGGATTTGTAATCCATCTGCGCGGCCGAGGCAGCCAGAAGATCGCGATAGCCGGCCTGCGACTTCAGACCGGAGCGCGCCGCCAAGACGTTGCCCAGGTATTGCGTCATTCCCTCGTAGACCCAGAGAAGAGACCCCTGCTGCATGAGCGCGAACGTCGGCTGATAAAGGTTATAGGGGCGGCGATACTTGCCGTTCCAGGAGTGGGTGAACTCGTGGGGTAGAAGGTCGGCGTCCGCCAGTTGGCCCTGCTGCGTGGCGAAGGCCTTCTCGCGGGTGCCGTTATCCGACGACTGGCCATGCTCGAGTCCCTCTCCGCCTGCGTAGTTCGAAAGGGTCAGGAGGAAGTGGTAGACGTAGTAGTGGTGGCAGCCATAGGCGACCGTAGCTTCGCGTACCAGATTGGAGATCTCGTAGAGGAGCTGAGGGCGAAGATTGGAGTCATCCGGGTTATCCGAAGCGACATCGATATAGTGCTTGGGCGAGATCTCCGGAGCCAGAGGAAACTCGTGGAAGTACTCTCCGGTGAGGACAGGTGAGTCTTCGAGTTGCTCGACGGTGGTCGCCTCGTAATGAGTGGTGCCGCCCACTTTGGCGTTCGGGTCATAGGGGCCGATCGGAGTGAGCGCTGTTCCAATGCCCCAGCCGGCTGGGACCGTCACGCTGGGCTGGATGGGAATATCACGGACCGGGATATTAGCTGGATAGAGCATGAGCTTCTCCCACTCCAGCACGGCCATCTTGTCGTCAGCGCGAGAGGTTACGATGCAATCCAGATGAGCGTGGAGCGTCGAGACGCCTTTGGGGATATCGACGTGAAATTCGTAGAGGTTCTGATAGTCGCGACGCCAGGGAAGAGTCTTACCATTGGCCGTGAAGACGACGCCCGTGATATCCGCTACCGGGCCATTGGGTGCGTGGTCTCCGGGAATCCACTCGGGCGTGATGAATGTGGCCGGTCCTGGCTTCACGGGGAGATCGATCTCGGCTTGATACAGCTTGCGTGGAGCTCCGGTCAGATCCGCGGTGATGCGGATCGGCGTCTGCCCCGCCGTGGCCGAGGAAGAGCCCTCCGTGGTCTGGCCGAAGGCTGAAGTGGTCAGCGCAATTGCAACGACGAAAAGCAGTGGCTTGAGCTGCATGGGAACCTTTCCGTGTTGGAGATTGAGTGGAACGTATCGTGATCAGGATACGTTCCACCCTGGTTTGAAGTTGCAAGGCCTCTGTGAGGCCAGTTTTTGAGGCGATGCTGTTTTGGAGGAGGATTGTCTTATGCCCCATCCCTCCGTTGGTAAAGGGAAGAGCATCGCCATGGAGGGGCTTCTTCCCTGGACAAGACGCCCCTCCATGGCCGCTTGGGGAGCGCCATGCACTGAGAGGGGGGTGCGTCACGCCCAGCTTCCGCTGGACGCGGGTGGTCAGTGCGTAGGGAGGGTTCAGACTGTCTTGAACACCCTGGGGATTGGGGACGCGCATGGTGCCCGGAACACCGAGGCTGCCGGGAAGGTCTGGCCGAACTCTGTCTACGAGGACGCGAGCGCCTTTTCTATGGCCGTGGTGATCTTGCTGTCATCCGGAGGTGTGTCCGGCGCGAAGCGGGCCAGGACTTTGCCGTCACGACCGATGAGGAACTTTTCGAAGTTCCAGAGCAACTCCGGCAGTTCGTTCGGCGGAGGGAAGCCGTTCTTGGCGGCAAAGCCGATCAGCTTCTCCCGCCAGGGGCCGTGGGGGATGTGTTCAGGCGCCGCAGCGATCAGGGCAGCGTACAGGGCGTGCTTCTCCGGGCCGGTGACGGCGATCTTGGAGAACAGGGGAAAGGTGACCGGATACTCCGTGGAGCAGAACTTGGCGATCTCCTGGTTGGTGCCCGGCTCCTGGCCTGCGAAGTCATTGGCCGGAAAGCCCAGGACTTCGAAGCCGCGGTCTTTGTAACGCTGGTAGATGGCCTCCAGGGCCGTGTACTGCGGCGTAAGGCCGCACTTGGAGGCTACGTTGACGATCAGCAGGACTTTACCAGAGTACGCGGCCAGCGAGGTGTAAGTCCCATCGATGGTAAGGAGCGGAATGGATTCGAGTGTTGACATGAAGATAGTGTACGGCGGTTCCTCCAAGGCTGACGGAAACAGAAGCAAACGAAGAGTTTGGATGTGTGTATTCCCCGGGCTCATGCCGCAGGTCTGGCTGGAAGATTCGCTATTCTGGAAGAGTGAGACGTTTTGGCCCGAGGGCAAAGGCTGGGGTGTTGCGACGAAATGGTGCGTTGTTGCTGAGGTGCTGTCTGGCGACCCTGGGAGCTTCCGGCATCGCAGCTTCCGGCATCGCAGCGCAGACTTCCGCCACGCTGGATCCTGTCGCTCTGGTGCGTCGCGCCATTCAGCTCCGGTTGCAGGAGGAGGAGCATCATCGGCCGGTGGAGTATGTGCTGCGCAAGAAGGATGGCGACCATGAGACCACCAAGCAGATCATTGAGACCAGGGACGGGGACGTCGCTCGGCTCATTGCCGTCAACGGGCAGGCGCTCGATGCTGTCCAGCAAAAGGCGGAGATCAGCCGGTTGAATGCGCTCGCCGCGAATCCGCAGTTGCAGCAGAAGCGGAGACGCAGCGAGGAGCGCGATGCGGCACGAATCGATCATCTGGTTCAACTGCTTCCGGATTCGGAGGTCTACAGCCTGGAGGGGACCGTTCCCTGCGGGGCAGGGGAGTGCTACCGCCTGAGCTTTGTGCCCAATCCGAAGTTCAACCCACCTGATTTTGAAGCCGAGGTGCTGCAGGGTTTTGCCGGAGATCTGTTGATCGACCGCTCTCAGGATCGGCTGGTGCAATTGAATGCTCATCTGGTGAGAGATGTGAACATCGGCTTTGGCATTCTGGGGCGAGTGAATAAGGGAGGGACCATCCTGCTGGAGCAGAGCTACGAAAGTCTTGCGCGGGAGTGGCAGCCCACTGTGCTGAAGATCAACCTTCAGGGCCGGGCGCTGATGGTAAAGGCGGTCAATATCCGCATCGATGAGCTGGCGACAGACTTCAAGCCGGTGGCGGCGGGTATGGGATACCGGGAGGCGATTTCCCTCCTCAAGAACTCCCGAGCCTCTACGCCCGGAAGTTAGCGCCGCCTCATTGCTGCTGAACGAAAAGGCGTGACGGCGATGGACGCATCCATCCACTGGCCGGCTGCGGTGAGTTGCATTCGGACGGCGATCCCCACAAAGAGGCTCCCGGATGCGAGCAGGATCATTTCAGAGTTCAAAGAGAGATCAGGACCGCATGGGAGGGGTGGGCTCCGGTGCGGTTTGCGGACGACTCTTGCAGGTAAGAGACGATGGGTTCCTGGGAGTCGGCGCGGGTGCGCTATGCTGACCATGGCCGGCATCTGAGAAGCGGAATGTGCGCAGCAGGAGCTGACGAGGTGCAATCGATATGCGCAGCCTTGGAAATGGGTTTCGAACTCTCTTTGACCGCGAAATGGGCGTCTCCCATCATCTGGTCGCTCGCTGGCTGTTTCTTCGGGCTCTGGGAGCCATCTATCTCTCCGCCTTCCTTGCCTTGTTGTTTCAGATTCGCGGGATGGTGGGCAGCGATGGGATTCTGCCTGCGGATCAGTACCTGCAAAAAGTGCGTTCCCTGGGCGCTCTGGGGTTCTGGTACGCCCCGACGATGCTTTGGCTTGACAGTAGCAACCATGCGCTGATGGCTCTGGCATGGACAGGTCTGCTGGCGTCCCTGCTGGTGATCGCCAACGTTGCGCCGAGAATCTCCCTGGCGCTGTGCTTTGTCTGCTTTTTGAGCTTCATCGCGGTGTCCCAGGACTTTGGCCAATACCAGTCCGACGGGATGCTGCTGGAGGCTGGTTTTTTGTCCTTGTTTGTGGCCCCGGCAGGTTGGTGGCCAGGTTGGGGCAGCAGGAGCCTGCCGATACGGGCGGCCTGGTGGCTGTTGATATGGGAGTGGTTCCGGATCTACTTCGAGTCCGGGGCGGTGAAGCTGCTCAGCGGAGATCCTACCTGGCGCAACCTGACCGCTATGTATGAGTACTACCAGAATGGGCCACTGCCCACCTGGATTGGCTGGTATCTGCAACATCTGCCGCATTGGTTTCACCAGGCGACCGCGGGCGCCACGCTGGGAATGGAGCTGGTGCTGGTGTGGATGGCCTTTCTGCCTCGGCGCTGGAAGATCGCCTGCTTCTGCATGGTGACCGCGTGGCAGGCGGTGGTGATCGCCACAGCCAACTACGCCTTTCTGAACTATCTGGTGCTGGTGCTGGCGTTCCTTCTGCTGGATGACCAGGCGCTGGAACGGTTTGTCCCGCTGCGCTGGCGCGCCGGTTTGGTCACGGAGCCGGTCAGTGAGTGGGGTTTGCACCCGAGCGGAATCCAGGGCTTGTTCTCCAACCCGCTGGAAGAGACCTCCGATCACGCCCAGAAGACGGAACCGGTGCGCTCTGTTAGGGCGCTGAACCGGGTGCCCGCCATTGGGGTTGCGTTCACTGCGATTTTGCTGACTTGGATTGCGTACGCCACCACGGCGGAGATGTTGCTGATGTTCTGGCAGGGAGCCCCCGTATGGGGGGCGCCGATCCAGGCGTTGGAGCCGCTGCGGATCGCCAATCAGTACGGTTTGTTTGCTGTGATGACGCCGCACCGCTACGAGATTGAGTTTCAGGGATCCGACGATGGCGTGACGTGGAAGCCGTACATCTTCCGCTTCAAGCCACAGGATGTACAGGAGCGGCCGGGGATCTATGCGCCCTATCAGCCGCGCTTCGATTGGAACCTGTGGTTTGCTTCTCTGACCTCCTGGCAAAATGCTCCGATTGTGCCCTTGACCGAGGAGCGCTTGCTGGTGGGGGGCAAGGACGTGCTCAGCCTGTTCCGCAGCAATCCGTTTCCAGACCTGCCGCCTCGGCAGGTGCGCGCCGTGCTTTGGCAGTATTGGTTCAGCACTCCACAGGAGAAGCGGAGCCAGAGAATTTGGTGGACGCGAAGGCTGCTGGGAACTTACGCGCCTACCCTGGAACTGCTACCGGATGGAAGATTTCGGGAGGTCCAGGCGCCAGAGCTGGAGGGTCCGCCCTCTTCGTGAACGTCAGGGAGGAACCTTGCGCCGCATTCGGGTTGCGCCAGAACCGGACATGTTCCTCCGTGGCTCAGTTGAGGCACTCGGGATTCTTGAGACACTGGAGAACGCTTCAGATGGTGAAGATCTGTCCACGGACGATTGAGGCATGACGCGATCCCGCCAGGCAGCGGCCTCTGTGGACGGGTTGGATGTGATTCTGATGTGATACTAGAATCCGTGGCGATCGAATCCATGCAGATGAGCGACAGGAGTGTGGCGAAACCGAAGTGGCGCAGACTCTCTGGTTTGCTACTGCTGCTCAGCGTGGCGGCGTATGGGTTGGGATTTTTACATCTGCGGGCAGACATCCCGGGAGGATCTGCGTGGCTGGATGGATCAGGGATCGCCGCTGAGGGATGGTACGCCGGAGCTGCCATTCACTACTTTGTCCAGGCGCATTGGTACCTGCCCGATGTTCTCAATTCGGTCGTAGCCATGCCGGTATGGCCGGTGCTGTTGGGGCTGTGGTTCAAGATCACTGGAGTGAGCATGCTCTGGGCCAGAACCCTGACGATGCTGCTGTACGGTCTGTCGCTGCTGGTGTTCTATCGCGTGATGTGGAGGGCCAGGCCGGGGAGACTGGCCACCTTGGTGGTCCTGCTGGCCGCGATCGATCCGTTTGGCTACAGCTTCAACCGGCTGGCGATTCTGGAGCCGGTGATCGGTCTGTGGTTCATGTGCGCGCTCTGGCTTGCTGGAGGCGTTCAGCCCAGAGATTGGCTCAAACAATCGCTGCTGGGGCTGGTGATCTTTCTCCTGGTGCTTACCAAGATCTCTGGGGCGGCCCTGGTTCCCGCGGTGCTGTACATGATGGGGGCGAGTTGGGGTCGGCGGGCAGGGAATGAGGCAGAACACGCAAAGGAGGATTCGAAGCTTATCTCTGGGAGCGGAATGGGCGTCTCCCTGGCGCTTACGCTGGGTCTTCCACTGGCGCTGTGGGAGATGTATCTGCGGCTGCTGGTCCTGCCGCACGCCGTGCTGGACTATACGCTGCTGGCGAGCATGGCGACGCGACATGTGACCTTCAGCTCCCTGCCGACGGTGACCTGGACCGTGCTGCAAGATGGATTGTGGATCAGCCCGGTGCTATTTCCGCTGGCAGTGTTGATCATCTTGCTGTCCGTGGTGTGGCTGCGCGAGTTGTGGAGCAGGCCGCTATTTGGCGCTGCGGTGCTGGCTGTGGCTGGCCAGATGGCCTATCTTGGATTCCACGGAGAAGTACCGGCGAGATCCTTGCTCCCGATCCTGATGCCGGTGATGATTGTGGTGGGTTTGGGTGTGGGCGCGGTGATTGACCGTCGCCGGTTGTGTGCGAAGGGATCCAGACAGGACAGACGGATGCGCTGGATGCTGGCCGTGATGCTGCTGACGGTCATTGCGAGCCTGGCAATGATGGGAGTGCAGACCCTGGAGGATGTTCTGCATCAGGAGTACAGCTATTGGGAGGCCGCACAGGGAATTGCTGCGATCGTCGCCACCGACGGAGGCTCCCGGCCTATGCTGCTCTCCGATAGCGGGGATGATCTAACGCTCTGGACTGGCCTGCCCGCAGTGCCGGCAACCCGCACCACCCATGGCCTGGACGCGGTGCTGGCTAGGTACCAGCCCGGTTGGTTTGCGGCATGGCCGGACCGGGAGGGCGCGGTGATCGCTCAGGTGGGGATGCGGTATCGGATGGACGCTGTGGCGCGGTACATGGTATTCGACGGCCCGGGTCAGCGGGTTCTGGTGCTGTATAAGTTGACGCGCCGGTAGAGTTGGTGCGGGTATCGGCCGTCAGGTGAGGTTTTGCACCGTGGGGTTTGACGGGTGTGGCCGGTGGGACTAGAGTTTGGCGGTGGGGATAGACCTTTCCGAGCGAAGGCTATCGGCGCGCTTCGTGATGACCTGATTGCAGCTCTCAGGATGAGGAGCGGAAGCGCGCCCGGTGCTTGTGGGAGGAACGAGGTATTCTGCAAGACGACATACGGACTGCATCCGGTGTCCAGCGTCCGGGGAAGCCTTGGACAGAGAGGCAAACTTATGAGTAGTACGCGGCGCCGGTTTGTTCAGGTCTCCGCACTGGTTGCGGGCTGTGTGGTGGTCTTTCCGCGCAAGATGTTGGGGCAGGATCCTGGGCCATTGAACTATGGGGTGCAACTCTATATGGTTCGGCGCCAGGCGGCCACCGATCTGGCCGGGATTTTGCACTCCATCCGGCAGATTGGCTTTACCCAGGTTGAGCTGTATCCCGTAGTGTACGATCATCCGGCGCCGGAACTGAAGAAGATTGTGGACGACGCAGGTCTGGGGCTGGTGTCGGCACACTTCAACTATGAAGACTTCGCGCAGCGGATCGACTATGCTCACCAACTGGGACTGAAGTACATGGTGTGCCCGATGTTGCCGCAGTCGCAGTGGAGCTCCGCGGCCGGATTCGACAAGGCTGCTGACGACTTCAACCGCTGGGGCGCAAAGGTGAACCAGGCAGGGATGCAGTTTGTCTTCCATAACCACTGTTATGAGTTCAAGCCGCAGGATGGCGGCCTGACCGGCTGGCAGATCCTGATGGGCAATACGGACCCGACCTTGGTGATGTTGGAGCTGGATATCTACTGGTTGGTTCAGGCCGGACAGAACCCCGCTCAGGTGATGCTGGACTACAAGGACAGGGTGAAGCTGATTCATCTGAAAGACCGCGTTCCGGGAGCGCCCACCGGCTTTGTGCTGGGCCCCAGCGCCGAACACTTTACTGAACTTGGAACCGGTTCCATCGACTGGCCTCATCTGCTGATGCAGGCTCGCTGGCAGGGGATCCGCTACGCATACCTCGACCAGGATGAAACGGCCAAGCCCGTTGTTCAGAGCATGACGGAGAGCTTTGCCTACCTGAAGGGACTAAATATCTAACTTGGCGCGAGATTCAAACTGGCGCATAGGTCCGGTTCAATCCAGCCCTTCGGCATAGAGTGCATTCACCCCGCTGCGCAGGCCTCTGCCGTAAGTAAATACCATCCCCACGCCGAGCACGCGCAGCTTGAGAGCGGCCCCGGTATCGAACATCCACTGGTGTGAGCCTAGCGCGGTCCCTGGATCGGTGATTTTGCCGATGTCGAGAACGGGCCCGATTTGGATCTTGAGCAAACCGTTCCCGTAGATGTTTTTGTCCATCTCCCAGTTCTGCAGCAGATAGTCGCGGCCCAGCGGCGCGCTGCCCTTGAGGCCGTCGCGGGTACCGATATGCGCAATCATCGGCAGGTCGTTATCGCGTTCCAGGCCCAGGATGTAAAGTTCGTCGATGGGCGCCCGTCCGAAGATCTTTCCGGAGCGCAGTTGTTGCGTCATCGCATAGTCATCACCCTGTTCGCGCGGAAACCACCGCCAAAGAAGCGATCCGGTCAGCTTCTCGATGTTCTGTGCCGGGCTGGACCACAGCCGCGCTGCCTCGAATTGCGTCCCCGCGCTGAGCACGAACCGGTGCTCCGGGACGCGCCACAACACGCCGGTCAACTGCTCTCGCTGTTTCAGCTCGATGCCGGATGCAATCATGTGCGAGGTCACGATCGTTCCCGGCTCCACGCTGCGAAAGTTCCGGTTGGATAATTCAGCGCCGACGCTCCAGCCGATTCGCCCGCTCGCGTAGGAGGCCAGGTTGAACCCTCCGCGTTCGGTGCGCATGTTGAAACTGGCCAGGACGGGGGCGGGTCCTGCGGATTCCCTGCGCAGGGCCCAATTTTCATTGCGCAGGTCGGTCAGCCAATCCCAGCGATATTTAGCGCTGCCCTGCCATGGGCCGGAGAGTTGTGCAAAGGCGCGCCGCTTCTCGTCATCCCAACGCAACATCGAATTGAAGTTGATGGCTTGCTTTCGGATGTTCCAGTAGCTTGGTTCAACGGCGGCGAACGGCAGCCCTTGAAGCAGGAAGGCAAGATCGCCCCATCCCGCGCCGCCGAATCCGTCCAGTTCGTGGGCGCGTAGAGTCGCATTGAAACGTCCGTCCGGGCGTGCGTCCAGATTTAATTGGAACGCGGGGAAGATTCCCAGCGCGTTCAATCTGGCCTCGGTCGAGAGATACTGTGGCAGCAGCAGGGTGCTGGCTGGCGAAAAGGCAAAGGCCTGGTCCAGCAGCGCCGGTGAGACCTGCGGCAGGGGTTCGGAGCTGATGTTTGCGATCAGCGGCTTGCGCTCGCGGTTCCAGTACTTCAGCGCGGCTGCGTAGTTGCCGTCCAGGAAATAGAGGGTGGCCAGAAAATCGAGGGCGTAACCGTCGTGCGGGTCAAGACGCAAGGCCGCGCGCAGCCGCCGTTTGGCGAGGGCGTTCTTGTTCTGTTTGAAGGCGACGCCGGCCAGCTCCTCGGGAAAGCGCACGTCCTTGGGGGCCAGCCGTTGACCCATCTCAAAGGCGTGCTCTGCCGCGGTCCACTGCCCTGCCTTTGCCAAGGCCATGCCTTGGCGAAAGTATTGGCCGGAGGTACGCGGCTTCAGGGTTGGCGCTTGCGTACTCTGGGCGCGGGAGTCCAAGCCTCCGACGGTCAGCATGAAAAGGAGGAGCCAGCACAACCAGGAGCGACGCGCCGGGTGGGTTACGGCAGCAGTCATTTCAGGTCGGGGACGGCGAGCAGTGTCCAATTCTTCGTGGCCCTCCACTCGCGTTCAAACTGCCGGCGATCCACCTTGAGAAGTTTACGTTGCGCCGGATCATTTACAAACAGCAGATGCTCGGGGTCATCGACTCCCGCCACGACGGCGTAGTGCAGCTCCGAGTCCCCCTCGGGCTTGAGCGCGACGATCAGCGGCCTGCCTTGGGCAACCTGATGCTCGATGTCGTTCCAGTCACCCGCATACTCAAAGGCGCGATAGCCGTGTTGTTGAAAAAACTGCGTCATGCTTGCAGCAATCACGCCATGCCGTCCCGGCGGCAACTCGCGCAGAATGGCGGCAGCATCCGTGGAGGTGCGTGCAGGCTGGTGGTTCTTCTTCTGCCAGTACTGCATCACCATGGCGATGCATGCGTCGCCGCACGCCTGCTTTGTCTGGCGCACAAAGGGAACGTCCAGCCACATGCTGGCGGTCCCGGCAGCCGCTGCCGCGGCGGCGCATGCACCTATCCATAGCGCGGCCAGCAGCACAGCGCGGCGGTTCATATTGGCCTCCATGGAAGGACTTGGGAGCAGTGATCGACGAAAGATCCAGCCACCACTCTGGCGTGGGGTTCGGCTATCGCCGGCACAGCCACCGGCTATCGATGGTGGGTGGCTGCGCCGGCGACACCTGTGCTTTCAGCTTGCTCCCTGGCGAATTAATGGACGGCTACGATGATGAGGATCAGCGCGGCAATGCCAATCAGAATCAGCAGTAGATCGTGATTCGTGAGATCGCCTGCGGCGAACTCATTCTGCACCCTGGTGGCGCGTGACGCAAGCTGTGCCAGCTCCTGGTCGCTCAGCCCCGCGATCGCTTTCTCCACCTGGACCGGGTTCATATGCGCCTTCTGCAGGGACTCTCGCGCTTTCGCGGAGCCAAGAAATCCTTGTAGCGTATCGATGTTCTGTTGCCGGGCCTGGGTCGCGTTCTGCTCCGCCCGCTGCAGATCCATGGGGCCCACCACGTGTTGCGTTTGCCCAAGAACCATGGAAGGGACGGCGAATGCGAGCACTCCAACAGCCAGCGCACGAGTTAGCTGCCAGAAACGTGGGAACATACTTTATAACCTCCAGAAAAAGACTAGATTTGAGTGCCGGGTATCCCGGCGCGTCACGGACCGCCTTCGCGCAGCGAAGCCAGCTTCATAGTGGCAAAAGCCTTATTATCGCATCTTGCGCTTCCGTTTCAAGCACCTAGGATGCATCCACCACATTCTTCGGTTTTCTGGCGACGTAGATTTCCATCGCTTTTGCTGCATCGTCCGAGGCGCAGGTCTCTTTGCTTCGGCCTGTCTCCGGCCATCTGGCATGGCTGTTCCTGGAGGAGTGGGATGCTTGCCGGTGGTTGTCGCCTGAAGAAGCGAGCGACTGCAACTTGTGGTATGAGATCTTTCCTGGGGGACTGGCCGATGCACGCCGAGCGCGCGCCGCCGGATGGAGCGTTCTTCACGAGGCCAAGGAGCGAAGACGGGCCACTGCGGTCGGGATGATCTCCAAGGCGCGGTCGACCTCGTCGCGGGTCGTCAGGCGGGAGAGGGAGAGGCGCAGACTTCCCCGGGCCTGCTGGACCGTGAGACCCATCGCGAGAAGAACGTGCGAGGGCTCGGTGGCTCCGGACTGGCAGGCGGCGCCGAAGCTGGCTGCGATGCCCTGCATGTCGAGCGCGATGAGCAGAGCCTCGGCATCGACATCTTCAAAGCGCAGGTTGGAAGTGTTGGGTGAGCGACGTTCTCCGTCTCCTGCCGGTCCATTGACGCTGCAGCCGGGGATGGCCGCCAGCAGGCCGGACTCGAGGCGGTCGCGCAGCGCGGCCAGTTGGAGATCCTGATGGGAGGCGAGCCACTCCTGCGCCAGTTCGGAGGCGCGGCCCAGGCCGACGATGCCGGGGACGTTCTCTGTGCCGGCGCGGCGCTGACGCTCCTGCGGGCCGCCGTGCAGCAGCGGCGCAAGATGAAGGCCGCTGCGGATGAACAGAATGCCGGTGCCTTGTGGTGCGTACATCTTGTGCCCGGAGATGGAGAGCAGGTCGACGTTCTTGAGCGCTCCGCTAAAGTCAAGGGGGAGCTTGGCCGCGGCCTGCACCGCGTCCGTGTGGAACAGGATGGCGGGGTTGTAAGCTTTGGCGATGCGGGCCAGCTTGCCGATCGGCTGGACGGCTCCGGTCTCATTGTTGGCGTACATGATGGAAACCAGTTCAGTATCCGGGCGCAGCGCGGCACGAAATTCCTCCGGCTCGATGACGCCTTCGCGGTTGGGAGCCAGGAAGGTGACGCC
>DAHWOF010000191.1 GCA_027335345.1 Granulicella sp.
CTCGGATGATCGTCGTTGTCGATTCAGGGATATCGATCTCGGCAATTGAATTTAGCGGAACGCGCGCAGCGGCTCCCGAGCGCGTACTGTAACCGCAGCTTCCATTGGAAGAATCTCTTGGTGGAGCTGAGCGGGATCGAACCGCTGACCTCCTCGTTGCGAACGAGGCGCTCTCCCAGCTGAGCTACAGCCCCACACCCTTGAAAGCAAACTCAGTTTAGCAGGGGGAAGCCACTCCCACCAAACGGCGCCGGAAGCCAGATCAATCACTCCCATGGCCCCGCAACTTCCTCAGGAGGGCCTTTGCGGCGGCGTCAGCCCCATCTCCGTCATTACCAGCTTCAGATCCTTCCACGCCTCCGCCTTCTGGCGCGGATCGCGCAACAGATAGGCAGGATGGTACGTCACCATCACCTTGGCTCCGCGCACACTCTGCCAGCGCCCGCGCATTGAGGCCAGCGACTGCTTGACGCCCAGCAGATAGCTTGCCGCCGTCAATCCCAGGGCGACGATCACCTCAGGATGCACGATATCGATCTGCTGAAGTAGAAACGGGGAGCAGGTCGTTGCCTCAACAAACTCCGGCGTCCGGTTTCCCGGAGGACGGCACTTCACAATGTTCGCGATGTAAACCTCTTCGCGCTTGAGGCCCATGGCTGCAATCATGTTGTTCAGCAACTGGCCCGCCTTGCCCACAAACGGCACCCCGGACGCATCTTCGTCGGCCCCCGGGCCCTCGCCAACAAACATCAGCCGCGCGTTGGGATCGCCGTCCGCAAAGACGATATGGCGCCGGCCCGCATACGCCAGCGGGCAGCGCGTGCACTCGCCGATCGCCGCCCGCACCGCCTGCAGAGCCGCTGGGCGCTCCGCCGCCGGAACGATACGCACAGGAATAGGCGCAAGAACATCAAGCGAGGGTGGTTTTGCCATGAATGGTGAGCCTTCAGTCCTCGGAAAGGAGCCGTCCGCCGCAGCACCCATGCCCCCTCCGATCGAGGAAAAACCCTGGGCCGGAAGGTGTTGACGTACTGCCGAAACCCGAATGCCTGCAAGAGACGCTGCAGGGTAGTTTGAAACTTGGCGTTGTGCGGGCGTTGCAGCCTGCGCGGAGCCTCGGAACGCATCCGCTTTGCCCTGCACCAGCGGCGCAGCCATCACCGGCTTTGATCGCAGCCACTCCGGAAGAATGATCTTCGGATCCCCGCGATGGTAGAGATCGTGGATCCCCAGATCCCGCAGAAAATCCACGTAGGCGTGCAACTGTTGACGGACAGCCACAAAGTTCGGCTGGGAGGTCGGTTCGGAACCGCTCATCTGGGCACGTCCGCCGTCGGCAACGGCGCGGACTGGACCGTGTAGGTTACCTTCCCGACGCGGATCTCATCCTGAGCGACGCGGCACGCCTTGGTGGAGTTGGAGACCCCCAGAGAGGGAGCACCGGACTGCAACTGGCGCGCGCGCCTCGCGGCGCCCTTCACAAGACTGTACTTGTTTTGGAGCGGTTCCATGAATGCCATTCGTGACCCTCCGGAGAGATGATTCATGATAGCGCTGAATCGCGCCCTCTAAGCCAAATATCGCCCGAACGCGGATTCGTCCTCAGTGGAAATCCGGGCAGTTTCTCTCCTTTTCGCTCGATGCGTTTCAGATTCATCCACCGTCGTCATCGGCCAGCGGGATCAACCCAAAACAAGCCAGCGCCGCCTCCAGCCTTGGCGCCTTGGCGCCGGTAACACACTGGGCCGCCAGATCTCCTTCGGCAGGGCTCGCCACGCCCCGCGCGACCAGAATGATGGCTCGCATCTCTGCCGCAGCCTGATCCAGAAGATCGTTCACCAATGCGTAGCGGTACTCCTCAATCTTTCGCAGTTCGGTGCGCGCCTGCGAGAGCCGGGTCTGAATGATCAATTCATTCGCCACACCCTCGGCCTGGCTGCGATTACGCAACCGCCGCTCCAGGATCTCGGGGCTGGGAGGCAGAATAAAGATCGAGATTGCCTCCGGCATCTTCTCCATCACCTGCAGCGCGCCTTGCACATCGATGTCCAGCAGCAGATCCGTCCCACGCTCCCGAGCCGTGTCCAGCGCAGAAAGAGCCGTTCCGTAGTAGTTCCCGAAGACCTCCGCCCATTCCAGAAACTCGTCGGCGGCGATCATCTGTTCAAAGCGTTCGCGAGTGATGAAGTGGTACTCGCGCCCGTCTTCCTCTGAGCCGCGCGGTCTCCGCGTCGTATACGAGACGGAAAACTCCAGGCCGGCCACCAGGCGGCGAACCTCATTGACCAGCGTCGATTTCCCCGATCCGCTGGGAGCGGAGATGATGAAGAGAATTCCAGCCATAGGCGGTTGCGATGGGAATAGTGTAAACCTTGCGTCCCCCCGTCATCCGCACTCTCCCAATGCAGGTTCAGGCGGTTCCCTCTCCCACCTCCGCCATCTCGCTTTCCGCCTCTCCGAACTGAAGCTGATAAAGCCGGCTGTAGGTTCCTCCCAGCGCCAGAAGTTCCTCATGGGAACCAAATTCGGTGATGCAACCATCCTCCAGGACTGCGATTCGGTCTGCGCGCCGAACCGTCGATAGCCGGTGAGCAATCACCAGCACCGTGCGCCCCTGCATCAGGTTCGCCAGCGCCGCCTGCACGGCGGCCTCACTCTCCGCATCCAGCGACGAGGTAGCCGCATCCAGAATCAGGATGGGAGCGTCCTTGAGCAGCGCGCGAGCAATGGCGAGCCGCTGCCTCTCTCCCCCCGAGAGCCGCGTGCCGTCCTCCCCGATCAAAGTGTCATAGCCCTGGGGGAGATGCTCGATGAAACCGTGAGCCAAAGCCGCCTTGGCCGCCTCCACAATCCGCTCCATGGGAACATCGGGCTGTCCGTAGGCGATGTTGTGGCGCACCGTGTCATTGAAGAGCACCGTCTCCTGCGTCACCTTGCCGATCTGCTTGCGCAGCGAGGCCAGCGTCAGGTCGCGGATGTCATGCTCATCCAGAAAGATGGCTCCGCCGGTGACATCGTAAAATCGCGGCAAAAGGTTCACCAGGGTCGATTTGCCCGCACCGCTCGGGCCCACCAGAGCCACCACTTCGCCACGGCGGACGCTCAGGTTGATCCCGTGCAAGACCTCCCTGTGAACTCCATCGCGCTCATACGCAAAGCGCACATCACGAAATTCGATGCGCCCCTTGAACTCGGTTAGCGTCAGAGCCCTTTTGCGCTCCACCACCTCATCCTGTGCGTCAATGAACTTGAAGATATCCTCACTGGCGCCCACGGCCTGCTGAAAGGCGTTGTAGTAAGTTGGCATCTTGCGCACCGGATCATAGAGCGCAATCACCGCGATCAGGAAGGTGATGAAGTCGCCGGCGGTGCCTCCATGCAGAATGAACACCCGGCCGTAGAGCAGCAGCAGGGCGATGGCCACCGCCCCCAGCGCATCCATCAGCGGCGAAGAGATGGACTGCACGGCGATTCGCCGCATATTGGCTGAAAACAGACGTTCGGCCGCGCGACGGAAGCGGTTCATCTCCCAGCGCTCCATTCCAAAGGCCTTCACGATTCCGTGGCCGGTGATGGTCTCCTGCACGATGTTCTGAATCTCGGCCAGCTTGTCCTGTCCGCGGCGCGTCGTCGAGCGCACGCTGCTTCCCACCCGCCGGGTGGAGAGCACGATAATGGGCACAAAGATCACCAGCACCCAGGACATCGACCCGCCTGCGATGATCACTGTACAGATCATGAACAGCAGCGTGAACGCCTGCTGCAGAAAGTCGCTCATGATGGGCGCCATCGCCGACTGCACCCGCTCCACATCGTTGATCAGGGCAGAGATGAGCGTGCCGGAGGTGTGGCGTTGAAAGAATGCGGTGGAACGGCCCAGCAACGAGTTGTAGAGGTCATTGCGCAGATCCGTAATCATGCCGAATCCGGCCTTGTTGGCCAGCAGCGTGCCCAGGTAGTCGCAGATGTTCTTGACGATCGCCGAAACAACCAGCGCAATCGCAACCACCGTCCAGGCATTGTGAAACCGCGCCGGCAGCAGAATCTGCAAATTGAGATGAAAGCGAGTGTGAGGAATCACAAAATCCAGCACCCGATTGGGCGAGGCCGCGGCGCTAAGCACGTTGTCGATGATGGGTTTGATCAGCAGGATGCGGAAGGCCATCAGCGCACCCACCAGAGCCATCAGCAGCACAGAAGAGATCCAGTAGAAAGCATAGGGCCGCATGTAGCTGAGCAGACGGAGGACGGGCTTCATGCAACTCTCCTGGGATCTTGGACGAAGTTGCCGTCTTCCGGGACTACAAGGAGCATGCGCAGAGACAGGTTCATGCAGAATCAGTCTACTTCTACCTGGGTATATCCCGATGCGAAGACTTCGCCCGATATCCCGCGACGGTAAGGCGCTTCTTCAACTCCTCGGCGATCATCACGGAGCGATGCTGCCCTCCCGTGCAACCGATGCCAATCGTCAGATAGCTCTTTCCTTCATGAATGTAGTGCGGAAGAAGAAACGTGAGCATCTCCGTCACCTTGCCCAGGAACTCCCCCGTCTGGGGAAACTGACGAACGTACTTGGCCACCTTGGGGTGCTTTCCGGTCAGGTTGCGGAACTCGGGAATGAAGTGAGGATTGGGAAGAAATCTCACATCGAAGACGATGTCGGCATCGCTGGGAACCCCATTCTTGAACCCAAAGCTGGTCACCGAGATGGTCAGATTGCGGTCGCTCTTGCCAACCCCCCGGCTGAAGGCCGCGTTGATGTGCGCCCTCAGCTCATGCACGTTGAAACGCGAAGTATCCAGCAGGATGTCCGCCACATTGCGCACGGGATCCAGTCTCTTCCGCTCGGTCTGGATCGAAGCGATCACTCTGTCCCCACGCCCCAGCGGGTGGGGCCGGCGCGTCTCCGAGAAACGCCGCACCAGGACCTCTTCGGAGGCTTCCAGAAAAACAACCCGCGTGGGAAGCACCTTGCGTACTCTCGCCAGAATCGACGGGAAACGCTCCAGACGGCTACCCTCCCGCACATCGACCACGAGCGCGGCATGGGTGATCTCTGCGGACTTGGCCACCAGATCCGCAAAACGCGGTATCAGATCCAAAGGCAGGTTATCGACCGAATAAAATCCCAGATCCTCGAAGGCCTTCAGGGCCGAAAGCTTTCCCGATCCGGAGAGCCCGGTGAGGATGACCAGCTCGCGAGGCTCTCCGTCCTGCAACCGCGCTGATGGTTCGGATTCCGGATGGGCCGCGCGCCTCGCTGATCCCTTCCGCAGCGCTTTTGATCCCTGGGCAGAGACCCTGGCAGGTAAAGAATCGGGGGCCATGAGGGAATCCTATAGCATTTTCCGATTAGGTGGAATCCAGCGCCATCGGCGTCGACGAGTGACTCCTGGTTCTCCAGGTTCCCCCCGCAGACCCGCCGGATAGGGTGAAAACAAGATGGCGCTGCACGGCTGCTCCGCGGCGACCTTCCACACGGAAGCAGCCATCACGCGCCCTGGCGCCTCGAGAGCCGCTCCAGAGTCCGGCCCCAAGCCTTCCAAAACAAGAACCCATTTGCCAGTGCCCGTCGGCGAGACGGTCCTAGCAAATGGGTTCTCATTCAGAGTCGATCGTAGAAAGTGGCGCTGCCCGGCGCCAGAGACCGGAGCGGAGGTCTAAGCAGGGATCGCCCCAAGCGCATCCGGCTGGAATTCAGGCCTGGGACGAGCCCGCACGGTCGCATAGCGCTCCTTGTGACGGATCGCCTGCATCTCCACCTTCTGCAGCGCCTCGCGAAGCGCCGCCTCCATGTCCGTTGACTCGCAAGCTGCCACCAGGCTCTCATTGCGACACTTCAGCCGCACCTCCGCAATCTTCCGGTACTTATCTTCGCTCAGGATGAAGTGTGCGCTGGTACAGCGATTGGTTACCAGAGCCAGGCGATCCATGCCCGCCTCCGCGATGGACTTCAGCTTTGGAGTTACTGCCGTGCGACGTCCCGTAAATTCGATGGTCATGAAGCATTCTCCTTGCAGCGAATTCGCTGCGGCTAGTGCTATGAGATGCACTTTGGAGCCGCCAGGCTTCGCCGAACCTGACCGCTGGTGGAGATTCTTGCAGCGGATCGTTCTCCGCTCTCCACGGCCGGATTCGCCGTGCCCACTCCCAGCAAGGAATTGATTCTGGAGGGCTCCGAGCAACAGCGTCATGGAGTAAAGGACAAACTCCTGCATACAAAACCCGGAACCCATCCCGTCTACCACCCCGGGAGCTTGCTCAAAAGATGGCTGGAGGAGTTGGTTGAAAAACAAGGTTTTGTCCAGGAAACAATGCAATCCATGGCGCGCCTCCGTTTGCCGGTCCCAAAATCTGTTGGACCCTGTCGACAGCCTGGGCGCGTCTTCAACAAACTCTTAGCGCTGGCGTCTCTGGTGCGTGCTAGGAATCTGCATGTCTTCGCGATATTTGGCAACCGTTCGCCGGGTAACATGTATCCCCTGCCGCTGCAACTCTGCGGCCAGATACTCGTCGGTCCACGGCTTGCGCGGGTCCTCCTCTTCGATCAGCTTCTTCACCCGCCTCTTGAGCAGCAGCAGGGGAAGATCTCCACCCTCGGGTCCGCCTACACCCTCGGAGAAGAAGAATCTTAGCTCATAAACACCCTGTGCGGTATGTACATATTTATTTGCCACGGCCCGGCTGACGGTGGAGGGATGGACATTGATCTCCTCAGCCACTTCTTTGATCATCATTGGACGCAAATACTCTACCCCACGATCAAGGAACTCGCGCTGGCGGCGAACGATCACTTCGCAGGTACGCAGGATCGTATTCTTTCGCTGCTCAATGTTGCGCAATAGTTGAATCGCGGATTTGTAGCGCTCTTTGACGTAGTCTCGAACCTCCCGGTCGGCGCTCTTTTCACGCAGCATCCGGCGATAACTCCGGTTCAGGCGCAAGGATGGCATATCCTCATCGTTCATCACCACCACATACTGTTCGTCCCGCTTGACGAAGGCTACATCCGGCTCGATGAGTCTTGCCTCGGACTGGATGAACCGCTGGCCGGGGCGCGGGTCCAGGGTGCGGATCAAATCCACGGCCTCCTCGACCCACTCCGCCGGACGTCGACAGAGGCGGACCAGTTCGCGCATGTCTTTCTTCTGCAGAAGCCCAAGAAACTCCCTGATGATCAGGCCGGCCGTCTCGATCAGCGCCAGCCGCTGCTCAAGATCCTGCCCGCCGGGCTCGTTGCCCCTCCCTGAGTCCTGCGCCGCTCTGCGCCGCCGCAACTGCGCCAGCTCCAGATCGTGGCGGAGGCTTTGAACCTGGGTGAGAAGACACTCGCGCAGGTCGCGCGCCCCCACACCGGCTGGATCCAGGCGGGCAACCACAGCGCGCGCCTTCTCCACCAGGGCCAGAATCTCAGACCGACCGTGGCCGCCCAGGCGGTCGGAAACCCCTGATTTCTCTTGATTCTTCAGGTCTTCGGCTGTCTCCATGCCATCTGATCCCTGCACAACACCCCCCAGGGTCTCCGCCAGGGAGCGGGCAAGCTCCTCGTCGCTCGCCGTCAAGTAGCCGTTCTCATCCAGATTCCCGATGATCAACTCGACAGCCAGACGCAACTCCTCACTCAGGGTCAAAGAGCCGATCTGCCACATCAGGTGATCGGTCAGCGTGCTGGGCTGGGAGAGAAACTGCTCAAAGGAGGGCTTGTCCAGATCCTCAAAGCTGGACGAAGTTCGATACCCGGGGTCCAGATATTCCTGGAAGTAGCTTCCAAAGTCAATCTCTTCAAAGGGATCCGTCTTTTGCTGCTCCGTCGCTCCCGAGGTCGCTCCAGCGCTCTGCTCCAGCGATCCCTCCCTGGCGGTGCGCTCGTCCAGCGTCTCTGTGGCCTCGTCGATCTCCTCCAGAACCGGATTCGCGACCAATTCACCGTTGATCATGTCCTTGAGCTCGACCTTGTTCAGCGCTAGGACACTCACCATCTGGACCAATCCAGGGGTCAGAATCTGGCGCTGCGAGAGCTTGACATTGAGGTGAGGCTGCAACACGGCGTACTACCTCGCGAGAGTGTGGTGATTAGGTCAGAGAACGGGCCGGGGATTGTCCCGAAAATCGCCCCATAGCAAGTTTAGGACCATTTTATCGCTCGACCCGGAACTGATTTGGAGATAAGGGGATCAAGAGAGATAACTCTGGCTGGCACAGGTGAGTGGGAAGAAGCGGCAGTGCGGATCAGGCTGCTGCCTGCCCAACTTCCATCCCGGCGCGGCACTCAACCGTCCCAGCCGAGCATACCCAGGACTAAACTAGGGAAAAACCCTCCCCGAGATAGACCCGTTTCACATCCAGGTCGCTGCCCAACTCACCCGGAGTTCCGGCGCGAAAGATACGGCCTTCGTTGATGATGTAGGCGCGGTCGGTCACCGAAAGGGTCTCCCGAACGTTGTGATCGGTGATGAGAACCCCGATTCCCGATGCTTTCAAGTCGAAGATGATCTGCTGCAACTCCAGCACCGCAATTGGGTCGATCCCCGAAAAGGGTTCATCGAGCAGAATGAAGGCTGGGTCGATCGCCAGACAGCGTGCGATCTCCACGCGGCGGCGCTCTCCTCCGGAGAGTGCGTAACCGCGGGTCTTGCGCACGTGCCCCAGATTCAACTGCGTGATCAGGCTTTCGGCGCGTTGCCGGCGCACCTCCCAGGTCAGCGGCTGCGTTTCCAGAACGGCAAGAATGTTCTCCTCCACGGAGAGGTTACGAAAGACTGACGGCTCCTGCGGTAGGTAACTGATGCCGTACTCCCGTGCCCTGAGATACATCGGGGTCCGGGTAATATCCACTCCGTCGGTCAGAATGATGCCTGAATCCGGCCGCACCAAGCCGACGATCATATAAAAAGAGGTCGTCTTGCCCGCGCCATTGGGCCCCAGCAACCCAACCACCTCCCCTTGATGAATCTGGAGACTGACTCCGCGTACCACCTGACGCCCACCATAAGCTTTGGTCAGTTCCTCGGTCTCGAGGGTTTTCATGCTGTTACCGCATCTCCTCTCTCCCCGAACTCACGTGCGTCTCCGTACGCACACGTCCACCCTTCCCTTTGGCGCCACTGGCTTTGCCAGCTACCACAATCGTACTACCTGCATCCCCGAAGAGCAGGCTCGTCCCGGTGATGTTTCCTTGCTGGGCATCCACCATGCGGGGCGGGACCTGCGCGGTCCCGGTAAGCAGGTAGGTGCCTTGGGCCGCGTTGTACACCAGTTGCTCTCCCGTGCCATGACGGCCCGGCTGTTCCACTTGCACGGCCCCGCTGACGACGATATGGTCGATCGAGTTGCCCAAAGGGTTGGGCTGGACAGCGAGAGACGATGTTGATCCTGCCCCTGAGGCCGAATTCTTCGCCGGGGAAACTGCCGAAGAGACCGCGGGAGTGGGGCCGGCAGCCGGAGTCAGATAAACGACAGCGCGCCGCCCGCGAACCTCACCGCTCTCATCCAGCATCGTAACCCCATCCGAGAAGGTTGCCTCTCGCTGCAAGTCGCTGTAATCCATCTTGGGACTGGCAACGCGGATGATGCTGGAGGCGTGTTCGCCCGCGGCTCCAGACTGGGAAGTTTGGCCGCCAGGCGCAGCAGAGACGGAACTCTTCGGGCCGGAAGCCTTCTGCCCCGGCTGGGCGGAGCCTTGCGTCGTAGGGTTCGAGGCAAAGACCGCATGGATCAGGACCCTGGGCTTGTCCGGTCGCGCAGCGAAGGTCCGATGCCGGCCATCAAAGATGAGCCGCGCGGCTTGAACCTGGGAGGCCTGCTGCCACATGCGAGCCGGCGCTTGGTCGCTGCCGTAAAAGGTAGCCAACTGCGCAGCATGATCAAAGTGAGCCGTAGAGGACAGCACATGCGTTACGGGCTGCGGCTCCCGGCTTGACGCCGCAGCACCTCCGGCCTTCCCAGCTCCCGAAGAAGAATTATTCTGGAAGGCGCCCTGAACCCCTCCGCCGGCATCAGCGTTACCGGTCTGCTGGTCCATGGAGATAGTGGGAGCTGTAATGGAGCCGTTTGCGTCGTAGAGGTGAGCGTCCCCGCTCAAGGTGAGGATATCCGTGGCGCCCAGGTAGGTGGCGCGTTGAGCCGATCCCGTAGAGATCGCTCCCGGCTGCATCCCCTGGCTGGCCTGCTCTCCCGCCTTCGGCTTGGGCTTGGTCTCCGCAGCACGGTTGCGAACGGTCACATGACCGCTCTGCGTGGCCGCGGCAACCCTGACGGCCTCACTCGGCCCCGGTTTGGTCCCCGAGCCGGCTGCGGGCCTGGCTCCGGCTTTGCCGGCTGGCCGCGGAACGGAAGCAAACTCCACCGTCAGGGTGTCGCCCGTGCTGATTTGCTGAGCCCCCAACGGAGCATCCTGTCGCAGCACCGTATGACCGGCCCCAAACAGCGATTTAGGCTCCGTCTGGCCATCCTTGGTGACAAAGAGCACGCGGAGGCTGTCGGCCCAGATCTGGCTGTTCTTGAGCTGTGGAGATGGGCTGGACGACTTCAATCCACGGGTCGCTCTGCCCGCCAACGACTCGCCGCTGGCCGAGGCGTTGCCGTTGGCATCAATCTCCTGAACCTGCGTCGAGTTATGGCCGGAGGAGGAGCGGTGACTGGCTTCCTTTTGAGTAGGAGCAAACAGAACCGTCACCCGCTCACCCGCAGCCGAACGACTCAGACCACGCGGGCTACCACGGCGGTCGATCTCAGAGAGCTTCACCGCGCCCGTGCCGACCACGCGAGTGGGTAAACCCTTGGCGTCGAAGACGGCATTCACCACCTGGGCGGATCCCTGACGCGGAAGTTGAGGATTCGTATCCACGAAGATAACCTGGCCAGAGAGCCTGGCTGACTGCAGGACCGACTGCGGGCTGAGCCATGCATCCATCCGGCTGGCCGTAATGGTCTCTGTACCCGCGGTCAAGGTCACATGGTCGAATCCCTGAACCTGCTGAAGGGAACCGTCTTTGCGCAGAAACAGAATGGCTCTGTCGGCCCGGGCGGTGCGCCCTTGGGAGGTAGCCACGGGCTGGCTCAGATTGGCGATGTTTGTGTTCCGGTCCATATGGGCACGGAGTGCCGTCACGTGGAGCGGATGACCGTGCGCGAGGCCGTCAAGGTGGACGTTGGAGAGTAGATCCAGCGTGCTGTGGTCGGCGTTGAAGACCGCCCCCAGAGAGGTGCAGCGCATCTGGCCAAAGGTAAACTCGGCCTTCTGACCGGTGGAAGCGGCGCCTAACTTGCGCACGTAGACCAGACCGCTGGTGCGAACGTGAATCACCTGGGTGGCATCATCAAACGTGATCGGTTGACTGGCGTTGCCTCCCGGGCTGGATGGCCCCGCATTCTTTGCCCCGCTGTTGGTCAACACCTTCGGAGGTTCGATGTCCATGTAAACTTCACCCGCGGCGCGGGCTACCCCTTCATTCTGGTCGTACTCGATCTCGGATCCGGAGATGCGTTCAGCGGGCTTGCCGGAGTGGTCGTCGAGCACCAGTTCAGCGTCATGCAGAGCGTACTTACCATTGCCCAGATCACTCTCCGTCTTGGCCCGCAAGGTAAAGACCTGCCTGCCCTTCACCGACTGCGAGTAGGTGACGCCGTTGGAGTCATGAGTGATGGAGACCCCGGAGCGGGCGATCACCTGGCGATAGGCCTGCAAGGCGCGATAGCGCCCATAGCCGATGAACGCGGCCAGCACGATGATCAGAACCACAGCTCCCGCCAGGAGCACCCACCGAAATCTTTGGATCGACAACCGCATGGTCTTCCTGTCCTATCTTCTCATTTACCCACTCGCTGCTTCGCTGTTGCCTCAGTTGTGTTTCGCCCCTCCGGAACTCAGGCCAGCGTCCCCCAGGCGAGCTGGAGTCCGACGCGCTCCGGGCCGCTAGAATCGATCTATGGCCGATCAGCTCTATCTCAGTCTCTGGAGCCTCTTGCAAAATTCCGTGACGGAGATGGCAAGATGGTTCGCGATTGAGCCGTGAGCCGTGCAGGCAGCCAGATATTTTCGAGGGGTTGGGCGACGGAGCCGGTTTTGCGTTCGCTATCGGCACTTTCAGC
>DAHWOF010000202.1 GCA_027335345.1 Granulicella sp.
TGTGCTGCCCGTCTGCTCCTTCACTCCGCTGGGCCAGAACTGTTCAACGTAGCAGGCATACTGGCCGGCCAGCTCAGCATCATTGGTGGAAGCCGTCTCTGTAACCACGCTCAAGGTTAACGTTGCGCTGTTCTGCTCCACAGTCGGCGTGCTGCTGTCAGTCGCATCCACGGTCACCGATGACGAACCCGCCGAACTTGGCGTGCCCACAATCTGATCGCTGCTTCCGCCGGCTTGCGCGAGACCTGCCGGCAGACCGGAGTAGGTCACCGTGTAGGGAGCTGTGCCACCGCTGATGGTCAGATTCGCGTAGGTATAGGGCATGTTCGCCATCCCCTGCGGCACGCTGTTCAGCGTCACCGTGAGGGGGGAGGGGTTGACGGCGATGGTGTAGGTGACGGTTGCAGAATCGCTGGTGTTCGTGGTGTCGATCACCTCCACGGTCAGCGACAGGCTGGTTTCCACAGCACTCGGCTCGCCGCCAAAGGTCAACACGCTGCTCCCATTGCTGGAGGCCGTAAGCCCGTCTCCGTTGGCGATCGTCGTAGCCGTCCCGTTCACTGGGATGGCGGTTCCATTCACCACAAACTCGTAGTTGTTGCCACCTGCCCCTCCGGTAGCGCTGATCGACCCAGAGTAGGTTTCTCCTACTGTCCCCGACGGCAGAGGATGACTGCTTGCCGCCGGCAACAAAACAGCCTGATTGCTCACAACAATGCTATACGCTTTGGATGCTGAGTCGCCGTAGGCGTCAGCAGCGCTGATGGTGAAGTTGTACGTTCCAACAGCCGTTGGCGTTCCGACGATCCCTCCAGTCGCAGCGTTCAGATTCAGACCAGGCGGCAGGCTGCTGCCCGCGGCCAAAGTATAAGTCAGCGGCCCCACGCCGCCGCCAGCCAGCGCGGCATAGGTGGTCGCATAGGCCTGACCCTCGGTTGCGGTGGCGACGATCTCTCCAATGAAGGTGATCGGAGCCGCCGGTTCGATGGTGATCGTCAGCGGCGCAGAGGTTGCCGTCAGCGCCTTCGGAGTCCCGGAGTCAGTGAAGGTGAAGATGACGTTGCTGTAGGTCCCCGCGCAGGATGCAGTCAGCGCCGTCCCCGACGCCGTCGTCAGAACACCCGATGGACTCAGGATCAGGCAACTCGGCAGAGCGTGGCCGCTGCTGCTGACCGCCCAGCTCCGATAAGGAGGGATGCCACCGCTGCCCTGCAGTTGGACAACGTAGGCCGCTCCCACTACTCCGTCAAGGCTTGCGCTGGTGGAGATCACCTCCGGCGCAGGCGGAATGGTGATGATCGCCGTTCCGCTGACCGAGTTGTCGGCGCTCGCGGTCGCCGTGATCGTTACGGTCTGCGTTGCACTGGTTGCTGGAGGAGCCGTGAACGTAGCCGAAGTCGAGGTCTGGTTGGAGAGAGATCCGGCGGACGCGCTCCACGTCACCCCCTGCGAGCTGTTCTTCACCGAAGCACTCAGAGTTGTCGTATCCGTCCCGTCGACGGCGCCGGCGCTCGCCTTCACCGTCACCGCCCCGGGCAAAGGCTCGGATGAGCTTCCGCCGCTACAACCTGTGAAAGAGACCGACAAAGCAAGAACAGCAAGCACAAAGGAGTTCGTCAACAGAGCCCGACACAGACCACGCATAGCCCGACCGCCTCAATCGCTTTACAGCTCCCAGTTGCGAGCACGTTGGAACCGGGCCAAAGCGATGAGCGAGGCGCGGCAAGTTTTGGAACGGCAAACGAAGATACCCCATGGACGAAGGAACTTCTTGGCCAGGAACTCTGATTTTCAACAAACGCTAAGATGCACTCTCGGGGTTTGAAGATGCTCGCAGTCGATCAATCAAGGGCGACATTCAATCCTCTCACCCCGATAGGTCACGCAACTCTTTATTTAATTTTAATACTTGCTCCATCGTCCGTCGGTGGCTACTTCGAAGAGATCACCAGCCTGAACGTTTCAACGTGGAACTTTACTTGGAAGGTGAAACCAGAGTCTCCGTTTCACCCGACGGACACATCGCCACTCCGTGCAAAGCAACTCTCTTCTTTTCAGCGTTTGACGCCGCAATCCCCTGCTGAAAGGCAACCCAACGCTCCAGTCGCATCCTCCACTCTGCGGCCTCATCCATCACTCACTCCCAGGTCAGGGAACCGCCGTTCTGGTATTCGATCACGCGAGTCTCAAAGAAGTTCTTCTCCTTCTTCAGATCCATCGCCTCTGACATCCACGGAAACGGATTTTCAGTCAGGGCGAAAACCGGCTCCAAACCCAACTGAGCGCACCGCCGGTTGGCGATAAAGTGCATATACTGCTCACACAGGCCGGCGCTCAAGCCAAGAAAGCCGTTCGGCATCGTATCCCGTCCGTAGGCTGCCTCCAGCTCCGCCGCAGAGCGAAGCATCTGGCGCACCTCCTGCTGAAACTCATGGCTCCAGAGATGGGGATTCTCGATCTTGATCTGGTTGATGACGTCCACTCCGAAGTTCAGGTGAATCGACTCATCGCGCAGGATGTACTGATACTGCTCGGCAACTCCCACCATCTTGTTGCGCCGCCCCAGCGATAGAATCTGGGCGAACCCGGTATAAAACCACACTCCCTCGAAGACCACATAGAAGGCCACCAGATCCCGCAGGAACGCCTGATCTGCGGCTCGTGTTCCGGTCTGGAAGGAAGGATCACTCAGGTTTTGCGTATATTCAAGCGCCCAGGCGGCCTTCTCCGTGATCGAGGGAACCTCGCGATACATGTTGAACAGCTCCCCCTCATCCAGACCCAGACTCTCCACGATGTACTGGAAGGTATGGGTATGCACCGCCTCCTCAAAGGCTTGCCGCAACAGGTATTGCCGGCACTCGGGGTTGGTAAGATGCCGGTAAATGGCCAGCACGATATTGTTGGCCACCAGGGACTCTGAGGCCGCAAAAAAGCCCAGGTTCCGCTTGATCACGCGGCGCTCTTCCGCCGTCAAACCCTCCGCGCTCTTCCATAGAGCAATATCGGCCTGCATGGAGACCTCGGTCGGCATCCAGTGGTTGTTGCATCCGGAGAGATACTTCTCCCACGCCCAGCGATACTTGAGCGGTAGCAGTTGATTGACGTCGGCGCGGCAGTTGATCATCGCCTTGTCGTCCACCCGCACCCGCGCCGCGCCGCGCGCAATCTTGCCCAGGCCGGTGCTGTCCGCCTCTTCTTTCACGCTGGGCGGCGTCAGAACAAACCGCGCCGGCTTGTCTTCCTCCACCTCTGTCCAATCCAGCATCTCTCCTCCTTTCGTTATGGTCCGGCCCGCTACTGGCACGCCTCACAGGTTGGATCGTTGCTGGCGCACACCTTGCCGGCGGTAATCTCCACCTGTACAGCATTCAACTTGCCATCGGTGCCCTTCAGCGTCGAGCGCTCCACGTGTGTGGCGCTGCGCGAGCGTAGGTAGTAGGTCGTCTTCAGGCCGGAGCGCCATGCCTCCCGATAGAGGGCATCGAGCTTCTTTCCACTCGGCTGCGCAATATAAAGATTCAGCGATTGCGCCTGATCGATCCACTTCTGCCGCCGCGCCGCCGCCTGGATCAGCCAGGTTGGCTCAATCTCGAAGGCAGTGGCGTACAACTGCTTCAGGTCCTCCGGCACGCGATCGATCGCTCCCAGCGAGCCGTCGAAGTACTTCAGATCACTGACCATCACCTCATCCCAGAGCCCGCGCCGCTTCAGGTCGTAGACCAGCGCCGCATTCACCACCGTAAAGTCGCCGGACATATTCGATTTCACAAAGAGGTTCTCATACGTCGGTTCAATCGACTGGGTCACGCCGCAGATGTTCGCAATCGTCGCCGTGGGCGCAATCGCCATGGTGTTGGAGTTGCGCATGCCGACCGTCTTCACCCGCTCCCGTAAGCCGGACCAATCCAACCGCTCCGTGCGGTCGCACTCGAGCGTATGCCTGCGGTGTTCCTGCAACAGCTTCACAGAATCGATCGGCAGCACGCCTTGGCTCCAGAGCGAACCCTCGAAGCTGGCATACCGGCCACGCTCAGCCGCAAGGTCCACCGAGGCGGAGATGGCGTAGTAGCTGATATGCTCCATGCTCGTGTCGGCAAACTCGACCGCTGCCTCGGAAGCATAAGGAATCCTCAAGGTGTACAGTGCATCCTGGAAGCCCATCACGCCCAGGCCGACCGGCCGATGGCGCAGATTGGAGCGCCGCGCCTCCGGCACGGTGTAGAAGTTGATGTCGATCACGTTGTCCAGCATCCGCATCGCCGTCTTCACCGTTCTCTTCAATCGAACCTCATCGA
>DAHWOF010000203.1 GCA_027335345.1 Granulicella sp.
CTCGGATCGCCCAGATCCCAACGCACCTCCACGGGCCGTGACTGGCCCTCTCCCCAACCCTGTTGCCCATCCTCTGTCATCTCTGCACCTCCATCCTGAGGAACTCTTTCCCGCAACCCGCCTCGCGCCTCCCGGCTTCCAGGCTTCCGTGCTTCCAGGCCGCCAGTTCCGCGGGCCTGTGGGTTTCACCGTGAAACTCTCGCCCAAAAAGCCCGCCTGAAGAATGAGGAGGAGCTAGAAGAACCCCTCCTCATCCTTTTCATCAGGCGCTGACGCCGTGGCAGCTTATTTCTCTGTATCGACATACTCCGCGTCGATCACGCCTTCGTCCTTCTTGGCCTCTTCGGTGGCTCCCGCCGCTCCTGCCGGAGCTGCTCCGCCATCACCCGGCGCAGCGGCATTGGCCTTGTAAACCGCTTCGGCCAGCTTGTGGCTCGCCGCAGTCAACTTCTCCTTGGCAACATTCAAAGCCGTTGTGTTGGCGTCTCCGCCCAGCACTCCCTTGGCTTCTGCCAGAGCAGACTCCACCTCTCCCTTATCCGCAGCCGCAACCTTCTCTCCGCTCTCCTTCAGCATCTTCTCGATGTTGTAGACCAGGGAATCGAGCTGGTTCCGCGCCTCGATCTTCTCCTTGGCCTCCCGATCCTCGGCCGCATGCGCCTCAGCATCCTTGGCCATACGCTCCACCTCTTCCTTGCTCAGGCCTGAAGAGCTGGTGATGGTGATCTTGGCGTCCTTGCCCGTGGCGTTGTCCTTGGCATGCACGTTCAGGATTCCATTGGCGTCGATGTCAAAGGTCACCTCAATCTGCGGCACGCCCCGCGGAGCCGGCATGATGCCGCCCAGCTTGAACTTGCCCAGCGTCCGGTTCTGCGCCGCCATCGGCCGCTCGCCCTGCATCACATGCACCTCAACCTCCGTCTGATTATCAGCCGCCGTCGAGAAGATCTCCGTCTTCTTGGTGGGGATCGTCGTGTTGCGCGGAATCATGCTGGTCGCCACTCCGCCCAGCGTCTCGATTGACAGGGTCAGCGGCGTCACATCCAGCAGCAGCAGATCCTTCACATCCCCGGCCAGCACACCCGCCTGGACCGCGGCTCCTACTGCCACCACCTCATCCGGATTCACGCCCTTGTGGGGTTCCTTGCCAAACAGCTTCTTCACCAGCTCCTGGATCGCCGGCATGCGCGTCTGGCCGCCCACCAGCACCACCTCCTGAATATTGCTGGCGTCTACCCCCGCATCCTTCATCGCCTGCTTGCACGGCCCAACCGACTTCTCCAGCAGGTCGGCTACAAGCTGCTCCAGCTTGGAGCGACTCAGCGTGCGCACCAGATGCTTCGGCCCGCTGGCGTCCGCGGTCACAAACGGCAGATTGATCTCCGTCTCATGCGCCGTGGAAAGCTCGATCTTGGCCCTCTCCGCCGCATCCTTCAACCGCTGCAACGCCATCTCGTTGCCCTTGGCCGTCAGATCCAGGCCGGTCTCAGTCTTGAACTCTGCAATCAGCCAGTCCACAATCCGCTGGTCGAGATTGTCGCCTCCAAGATGGGTGTCGCCGTTGGTCGACTTCACCTCAATCACCCCGTCGCCCACCTCCAGAATCGAGATGTCGAAGGTGCCGCCACCAAAGTCATAGACCGCAATCGTCTCGTCCTTCTTTTTGTCCAACCCGTAGGCCAGCGCCGCCGCCGTCGGCTCATTCACAATCCGCTTCACATCCAGCCCGGCGATCTTGCCCGCATCCTTGGTCGCCTGCCGCTGCGCGTCATTGAAGTACGCCGGAACCGTGATCACCGCCTCGGTCACAGACTGGCCAAGATAGTCCTCGGCGGCCTTCTTCAGCTTCTGCAGGATCATCGCCGAAACCTCCGGCGCCGTATACTCCTTGCCCTGCGCCACCACCGCCACGTTGTCGCCCTTGGCCACCACCTTGTAGGGCACCATCTTCATCTCATCGCTTACCTCGCCCAGCCTGCGGCCCATGAAGCGCTTGATCGAATAGATCGTGTTCTCCGGATTAGTGATCGCCTGGCGCTTGGCCACCATGCCCACCAGCCGCTCTCCATTCTTCGTAAAAGCAACGATGGACGGTGTTGTCCTACCACCCTCTTCATTGGGAATCACCTTGGGCTCTCCGCCCTCCATCACCGCCACGCAGCTATTCGTGGTTCCCAGATCAATTCCAATAATCTTTCCCATAATCCTTGTCCATCCTTGAAGGCGGTCTGCCCAAATCTAAACTGACTCACATTAGCTTCCCATGTGAGTGACTTATTGTCAACTTTTATGATGATGAATCTTATTAAAAGGATGCAAAGGCTGTGGCCGAATCTGCATCGCGTCAAGACCGATGGAATGCACTGCCCCTTGCGCCCCCGCGCAGGAAAACCCGAGCGCAAGGCACAAATCGTCCCCATCCATCTCCCAGACTCCCGGGCTCTTCAGCCGCTTTCCTCGTCTCTTTCCCTGTCGCGGCGGCAGCCCCCAACCTCAGCCCTCCGCTTACCCCTTGGCCTTGCTCCGCCACTCTCAAGCGCCGGGCTTGCGCCCCAGGGTCAGAAAGTAGCCCAGCAGCAGCGACGAAGCCACTGCCGCCATGACAGCCTCCGTTCCCGGCAATCCCCTGACTCCGAATCGGCTCCCACCCCACCCATCCAGCGCAAGCATATAGACCACCGGCACGTTCCCCATCGAGTTGATGATGGAATAGCGGCTGCTCCCACTCTTGCCCGAACTGCCCAGAAACTCCAGCACCACGGCCGTAAACATCGCATAGCCCATGCCCACAGTAAAAAGATACAGCGCAACTCCAACATAATAAGTGCTTTGCCGCAATGGACCAAGGGCAAGCACCGCCAGCGTCGCGGCGTTTGCAAGGGCCACCGTCAGATACGCCACAGAGGCCCGGATCCGCGCCGGAATCAGTGTCGCTGAAAGCGCCCCGGCTGCCATCAGCAACGCGCCTCCCAGCCCATTCATCCACGCCACCTGTTGCCCGCCCACGCCATACTCCCGCGCCACACCCGTCAGCAGTCCAACCGCCGCCCCACTGGCCACTGGAGAGAGCATCAACACGGTGTACGGCACGGCACGCCAGTTGAGAAAGGTTCCGTGAAACTCCTCCCAGATCCGGCGCAGGGTACGCCCGAAGCCCTGCTCCACCACAAATTCCTGGCGAGGAGCCGCCAGGGCAAACAGCGCCGGCGCCACGATCATCGCTCCCGCCGCTAGCGGGATCCAGCCCGGCTCTCCGCGCTCGCGGAGCATCACCAGGACCAGCACCGATACCGCGCCAAACCCCAGTCCTCCGCTCTGGTAAAAGCCGCCCGCCACGCGTTTGGCGCGCTCCGTCCGCAGGGCGCCCAACATTCCGCCACAACTGGAGACCACCAACTGCACCGCACAGGCGCTCAGGAACATCAGCACAATCGAGCTGCGGCTATCCAGCCGCCGCTGCTCCAGGGCCAGCACCATCCCGAGTGCGGCCGCCACGGAACCAATCAAGAGCCAGGTTCTGCGCCGCACCAGAAAATCGGTAATCGGACTCCAAAGAAAATAAATCGTCGTCGGCAGCGCCAGCAGAGAGATGATCTGCGAAGCGCGCAGCTCCGGAATTCCCTGCCGGCTCATCAGGAAGGCCAGAACTCCGCCTTGGATCACTCCGTTGGCGACCACCGCAACCGGGGCCACCAGCAGACCGAACAACCACGGCCGCTCCCGCGGCCCAGCCTCGCCCGCCACCGCCGGCTGGGCTTCCTCAAGCGCCGTCCCCACAGCTACATCTCCGGCCAAATCTTCCATCTCCCGCATCTCTCAGAAACTACCATCTTTTCCCTGTCCTTTCCGCCTATGATTGACGCACGCCCCTGAACTTACTAGGCTGTGCCCAATGGCTTCGGACAAGATGATCCGCGAATCGGCTCCAGGAGGCGCGCCGGGAACTTTCAGCGTCCCATCCCGCCGCGCCCACCAAACAGACCCCGAGCCTTCCCACTCCGCTCCTCCCGTTCCCAGGACCCGGCGCGACGCCGCCCTGGACGGTCTCCGCGGGCTTGCCGTCCTCATGGTCTTCCTCTTCCACTACGGCGGCGGCTTGCAATCCTCCCGGCCTGCTGTCCGCCTCTTCGGCCTGCTCACCCAGGCCGGCTGGCTGGGGGTCGTGCTCTTCTTCGCGCTCTCCGGCTTTCTCATCACCGGCAGCCTGTGGGAGACCGTCGCCCAAGGGCATCGCCTGCGCAACTTTTATGCGCGCCGCGCCCTGCGCATCCTTCCCATCTACAGCGTAGCCCTGCTGGCAGCCGTCGGCGCCGCTCTGCTCCACGGTGCAACGCTCGCCCAACTCAAGCCCTTCGCCATCTTTGTCTTCTTTCTCCAGAACTTCCCTCATCTGGCCGCCGACGCCATACAAAACCCCTCCCCTCTGCCGCTCTATCACTTCTGGACCCTGGCTGTGGAAGAGCAGTTCTATCTCCTGTGGCCGCTCATCCTGCTCTTCGCCCACAGCCGCCGCCACGCTCTTCGCCTCAGCCTCTGGTTCTTCGCCATCACCCTGTTTTTTCTGCTCATCATCTACGCCATGCCGGCCTTCGCTGGAATGCGGGCCCATCACCTCTACGACTACTTCCTGCTCACCCAGAGCGGAGCCATTGCCCTCGGCTGCGCGACCTCTCTGGCCATGGGTAGCCGCTACAGCCCTAGCGGACGCAAGCCGGGAACTCATCGGCTGGTCCGTAAGTACGCTCTGCCCGCGTTCTTCATCGGATCCGCCATCTATCTCTACACCAGCTACCTCTCCAGGAATCTTTACCTCACCGATCCAATTCAGTTCTGGCTCGGACTGCCCGCCATCAGCATTGCGGCCGCGGCCTCCATTCCTCTGGTCCTTCGCCCCGGGCCTCTCCGGAATGTTTTTTCCAATCCCTGGCTGGGATGGATGGGCCGCATCAGTTACGGCTTCTACATCTACCACATCCTGCTTCAGCCGCTCTTTGACAATCTGGGGGCCCATTACAGCCACCAGACCGCCGGGAACTACTACCACATCATCCGCGCTCTCTTTGCCTTTTTGATCACCTGCATCGTCTCCTGGCTGTCCTTCACCTTCTTTGAACAACCCATCCTCTCCCTCAAACGGTACTTCCCCTTGTATCCCTCCCTCCCCTGGGGAGAGCCCGTGGCGGAGCCCCATCGTGCGCACCATCGTCAACCCTGATTGCAGCGTGGAGACAAAAAATGGCGCCTCAAGATCGGCTCAAACATCCAAATTCCTGAGCACAAAGATTGGGTGTGAGCCGGAACGTCTTCCTTCAACCCGTCTCCGCGTGCCGGATAATGACCCAAAACCTTCTGTCAGAGAGGCGAGAATTCCTCCAGCATGGCCACAGCCACCGCCACCGGCCCCGACATTCAGAATGAGATTACCCATGGCTTCAATCCATGGTGGATTGCAGCCGCCGTGATGCTGGCCACCTTCATGGAGGTGCTGGACACATCGATCGCGTCGGTCGCTCTACCCTACATCGCGGGCTCTTTGTCGGCCTCCACAGACGAGGCCACCTGGGTCCTCACCAGCTACCTGGTCTCCAACGCCATCGTTTTGCCGGCCTCCAACTGGCTCTCGCTCAAGTTCGGACGCAAGAACTTCCTGATGGCTTGTGTGGCCATCTTCACCCTGTCCAGCTTCGCCTGCGGAGCAGCACCCTCGCTCGCTCTTCTGCTCGTCTTCCGGGTCATTCAGGGCGCCGGCGGCGGCGCTTTGCAGCCCATCTCTCAAGCTGTGCTGCTGGAGAGCTTCCCTCCCATCAAACGCGGGGCGGCCATGGCCGTCTTTGCCCTGGGTGTGGTGGTAGCCCCGGTTCTCGGCCCCACCCTCGGCGGCTGGCTCACCGACACCTACTCCTGGCGCTACGCCTTCTACATCAATATCCCCGTCGGCATCCTGGCCCTGTACATGATCAACCGGTACATCCATGATCCGTCCTACATCCGCAACGCCAAGGTCTCACGCTTCGATAATCTCGGCTTCGGCTCCCTGGTCATCTGGGTTGGCTGCCTGCAGGTCATCCTAGATAAAGGCCAGGAGTCAGACTGGTTCGGCGCCATCTGGATCCGCTGGGCCTTCGCCATCATGGTCATCGCCCTAGCCGTCTTCATCTATCAGTCGTTTTGGGGCAAACAGCCCCTGGTCAATCTGCGCGTCCTCAAGGACCGCAACTTCCTGGTGGGCTTCAGCCTCATCTTTCTTTTCGGCATTGCCATCTATTCCACTATCGTCGTTCTCCCCCTCTTCTATCAGGAGCTGATCGGCTACACCGCCTACACGGCTGGCCTGGTCGTGGCTCCGCGCGGCCTGGGAGCGATCCTGGCCATGCCGGTCATCGGCTACCTCTCCAATAAGGTCGACGCGCGGCGCCTGCTCACCTTTGGCTTCATCACCTTTGGCGTCACCACCCTCTACTTCGGATCCATCACCCTGGGAATCTCACCCTGGACGCTCTTTCTGCCCATCCTCATCACCGGCTTCGGGCTCAGCTTCGTCTTTGTACCCATCAATACTGCGGCCTACGGAACGCTCGCCAACGAACAGATCGGCAACGCCAGCGGACTCTTCAACCTGATGCGAAACGTCGGCGGCTCGATCGGCATCTCCATCGCCACCACGCTGCTCACCCGCCGCACCGCAGCCCACCAGAACGAACTCACCAACTACATCCCGCAGTCCGGCGCAGCCTTCGAACAATCCCTGCACGTCACCAAAGACTTCCTCAAAACTTACTTCGGACCGGCCAACGCGGAACATGCCGCCCGCTTCACGCTCTATCAGCAGCTCAACCAGCAGGCCTCCTATTGGGCCTTCATCGATGTCCTCCGCTGGACATCGGTCCTCAGCTTTGCCTGCATCATCGTGGTCTGGCTCTTCAAACGCGTCAAACCCGGCCGAGGACCATCCGGAGCCCACTGAAAGCCAGACCCCCGTTCCTCTACCGTGAGCGCGGAACCTTCGCTGCAACCGCTCCAAATCGACAAGCCGCCTTGAAGATCGCTCCTTTGCAAGAGCGATCCGGCTCGGCTGCAGGGCCGTTCAGTCCTTGAAACGTCCCTTATAGGCCCACAACCCCAACGCCGGATTCGATATATAAAAGATCTCCTCGCCATCCACCACGTTCCAGCCATCGGCCAGCTTGCCCGGATCGTACTTTGCTGTGTACTCGGCCAGGTCTCCATAAGCAAAGTGCACACCTTCGACCTCGGATCGGGTGAGGTGTCCCGGGCAGTAGCGAATTTTGAACCGGCCCTCGCTGGAGCCGTGGATCAGGTGCGCCGCAGCGCTCAGATTGGCCGCCAGCTCCGGATCGTTCTTCACCGCCTCCAACGTCGCCGGAGTCCCACAGTACCCATAGCGTCGAATCAGCCCATCGATCGTCTTGTCCTCGCCGAACTCCCTCACCCCTGGCGCCAGCACGATCAACTCCGCATCATCGGCCAGCGCCATCCGCGTCCGGTAGACGCTCTTGTTTCCCAGCCAGGTGGTATGAAACTCATGCGGATCCAGAAACACCACAGCCTTTCTGATCTCTCGATCCATCATCAGGAAGTTGCAC
>DAHWOF010000214.1 GCA_027335345.1 Granulicella sp.
CCTTGAGGCGAAGACGTCAAACCGCGCGCTGGCATGGATCGCATTCGCCGCCCTCTCGAATGTGGTCTTCGGGAGCGCGCGCCAGGTCGGCTGGCTGGGCGTTCTGGTCATGGTTCCGTCCGCCCTTTGGCTGCTGCGCAAAGATCGGTGGGTTTTCATCCCTGGCACGGGCCTCTGGGTTCTCGGCTCGGCGCTCGTCTTCGCCATTCTCCATTGGTTTGAAGAGCAGCCCTATGTGCAGCTTGAGCCTCTCTTTCCTCATCGCATCGGGTGGCACGTTCTTCGCCATCTCGCCGAGCATATGCTGCGCGCGGGCTTTGAGACCGCGCTCTTGCTTCTGCCGGTTCTGCTGATGTTTCTGCCCGCGCTCTGGCGCAGATCGTTTCCCAAGGCGGTCTACGCCGTCGGCGGCCTTTTTCTGGTCAGCGCAGTGTGGCTGTGGGGCCGGCATCAGATCGCCTCCTGGTTCGCACCGTACCTTCCCGGCGTGGCGCCCTTCTCGGATCTCAGCTTCGCACGCGCTTTCTTGACGCTGGTTGTTCTCCTCAGCATCCTTGCACTACTCGCTTCTGTTCTCACCCGCAAAAACGCGCGTCAGGACCCAGCCGATTCCCCGTGTTCGATCTCTGACCGGAGGCTGGCCGTCCTTCTGCTCCCGTTCACCATCTCGTATACATCTCTTCTCCTACCCAGGGCGGGATTCGGAAGCTTCTGGGACCGTTATGTCATCCCGCTTCTCTTCGTCTTGCTCCTCTTTCTTCTGCGTTACTGGCAGAAATATTTCTCCCCGCGTCTGCCTTGGGCGGCGCTGATTCTGGCCGTCGGTTTGGGCCTGTACGCCTCCGCGGCGCTGCATGATGATTTTGCGTATAACCGCGCTCGCATCGCGGCTATCGACGAGTTGCTGGCCAGGGGAGTCCCGGCCACGGCTCTCAGCGGAGGCTGGGATTACGACGGCTGGACCGAACTGCAGATCAGCGGCCACATCCTTGGCCCCTCCATGCGTGTGCCCCCTGGCGTAACGCTGCCGAAGCCGACTCATTATGGCCTGGCCCACTGTCCGTGGTTCTACTGCGATATGTATCCTCATGTCGTGCCCCGTTACACCATCTCCCTGCATCCCGATCCGATTCCTGGAACCAACTTCGCTCCCGTCCCCTATCACTCCTGGATCGGCCCTTCTGGAGCCTTTTATGTCGTTCGCTTCCCCGACCGCTCCCCGGATGGTCCGGTATGAAGGCCCCTAACGGCTCTTCATGCCGCAAGCCAATCCCGCGCCATGGGATCCTCCGGGCGACGCGAGGATGCCGCTGCATGGGTAAGCGAGACATGGGTTAAAGCCGGACTTGGATGTACTGTTGGAAAATGAAGAGAGACAAGGGGGCGGCATGGCCCTCCCCGGAGTACGGACGTACTGGATGAAAAAAGCGATCATCATTGGAGCCGGGCCGGCGGGGCTGACCGCGGCGCTGGAGTTCCTGCGCCGCACCGGCGTGCAGCCCATCGTGCTGGAGGCCTCCGAGGAGATCGGCGGCATCTCCCGGACTATCCGCTACAAGGGCAACCGCATGGACATCGGCGGTCATCGCTTCTTCTCCAAGAGTGACCGCGTGATGCAGTGGTGGATGGAGCTGATGCCCATCGAAGAGGTTCCGGAGCCGGTGCGGATCAGCTACCAGGGGCAGCATAAAACTGTCGCCGTTCCCGTAGCTGTGGAAGAAGAACCCCCCTTGCGCGGCATGGGGCCGCTGGAGCCAAAGACAGCCAGGGCCGCCAAGGCCGGCGCCCAAGAGCTCAGCGCCGAGGAGCTGGCCGAGCACGTGCCTACCGTAACCGTGGTCGCCCCGGCCGCCCCGCAGAGCGACGACTTGGTGATGCTGGTGCGGCCGCGCAAGAGCCGGATCTACTACCTGCGCAAGTTCTTCGACTATCCCATCAAGCTGAACGGAACCACCCTCGCCAACCTCGGCCCGCTGCGCATGGTCCGGATCGGCGTCAGCTACGTGAAGAGCCGCCTGCGGCCCATCCGGGAAGAGAAGAGCCTGGAGGACTTCCTCATCAACCGCTTCGGTCGCGAGCTCTACCTCACCTTCTTCAAGAGCTATACCGAGAAGGTCTGGGGAACCCCCTGCCATACCATCTCGGCGGAGTGGGGAGCGCAGAGAATCAAAGGCCTCAGCCTGACCTCGGCGGTGAAGCACTTTGTGCGCAAGCACCTCCTTCCCAATTCTGGTGGTACATCCCAAAGTGAAGGTACATCCCAAAAGGGAGATACATCCCAAGGCCTGCCCGGGAACTCTGGCCAGGCGCAGGATATCGCCCAGAAGGGCACGGACACGTCGCTCATCGAGCGCTTTCTCTACCCCAAGTTCGGACCCGGGCAGCTCTGGGAGCACGTCGCCGACAAGATCACCGCGATGGGCGGAGAGATCCACATGGGCTGGAAGGTGGTGGGCGTGGAGGCCGAGGGAACCCGCGTGACCGGCGTCGAGGCCGTCAATGCCGCCGGAGAGCGGCGGCGCTTTACCGGCGATTCCTTCCTCTCCACCATGCCTATCCGCGATCTGGTGCGAGCCTTGCACGTCGAGGTTCCCGCCAACGTGCGGCAGGTGAGCGAGGGCCTGGAGTATCGAGACTTCATCACCGTGGGTCTACTGGCCAACCGGCTGGACGTCACCGAGACCGACAAGACCCTGATCAAGGACACCTGGATCTACATCCAGGAGCCGGATGTCCTGCTCGGGCGGCTGCAGATCTTCAACAAC
>DAHWOF010000223.1 GCA_027335345.1 Granulicella sp.
ATCACGCTTACCTTCAGGTTATAGGCGGGGTAACTGATCTCGGCCGCAGGCTTGCCATCGCTGCCGGAGATCAGATTGGTGTATGTTGCATCGATCGCGGTGGCGCCCAGGCTGACGCCGCCGGCACGCGAGAGATCCTCAGCCTTACCTTCCACGTCTATCATCCTCCCGGTCGGCAATCTCTTCTGGCGATCCATCTCCATCACGGTCTGCGACGGAATCCTGAGCAAGGTCTGTGCCCGGTTGCCGCTCGGCACTGCAAAGTAGGGCTTCCAGCCAACGCCAAAGGGAGCTGGCTGCTGCCCTGTATTCTTCGCCGTGACCGTCAAGTCCATGTCATGCTCGGTCAACTGAGCTTCAACTACTACATCAATATTTGATGGCCAGTCGCCTGAAAAATCAGCAGCGTGGAAGGTAGCAACTGCGGACTGTCCATCCGGCAGAACCTCGCTCTGGATACTGTCGGCGCCACGGTTCAGCAACAAACCCTCCACGGACAGGTTGCTTCCGGCATCTTCGGCGGGAAAGCTCAGCCGTCTTCCATTCCAGTCCGTGGAGAGCATACCGGCGGCAGCCGTAGAGCTGCCGGAGAGTCTCCTGGCCCAGGGGAGCAGAATTGCGCCTCCCAGGGAGGCGCTGGCCGAGCCATTGGCATCGCTGCCCTGACCGTTGAGGATCTCTCCTGCCGAGGCGATGGGGGGCGAAAGGAGCAGAGGGACCTCTCCATGGCCGGGAACCAACGCCGTAATCTGAAAGACGTTCATGCCGCGTCCAGGCAAAAAAGTGGCTGATACCAGCTCCACGTCGCGGCCGATCGAGGAGGCGCTGCGGCTGAGGTGAACGGGTTCCTGCCCTCCCGGACCGGCTGGAAGCACCTCCGGAGCCGGCTGTGGATCTACCCTGCTCCTGATCCTGTGGAGATTTCCGCGGCCGCGCTCATAGGCCGCTGCAACCAGCACCACGCATACCATCGCTACCAGAGCTGGAGTGACCCAGCCGCGGGTAGAGTAGTGCCGACCCCCTGCAATGGGACCGCCCTTATCTGATTTTCGTCCTGCATTCAACGCTTATACTTCCTCATTAGTACCCAAGTTATCACTTGGCGGCAGCACGAACGACGGCTGGGGAGAGAGTTATCCACAAGCTTGCGGGGCGGAGATCTCCGCGTCCTGACGGCCCACATGCTATCGATGGCTGGCGGAGATTCAGGATTTACAAAGGTTCCACCGCGCCAGGAATCAGGAAGGAAGCAGCTTGCGTTTCGAAACGCGTGCGCAGTGCCCATCGCTCCCCGTGCTGGATCAGGTAGCGGAGAAGATCGTCGGCTGTACTCTTTGCCCCCGCCTGATCGAGTACTGCCGCGGGATCGGCCAGACCCGGCGCAGGAAGTATCGCGACCAGCAATATTGGTCCAAACCCGTCCCTGGCTTCGGGGACCCAAACGCCCGCATTCTTATCCTGGGTCTGGCGCCCGGAGCCCACGGAGCCAACCGCACGGGCCGCCCTTTCACCGGCGATGACTCGGGTAATTTCATGTATCCGGTGCTGTTTGATCTGGGTTTGGCCAGCAAACCCGACGCCATCGACCGCTCTGACGGCATGACGCTGCGCAAGCTATGGATCAGCTCAGTGGTTCGCTGTGCGCCTCCGGGCGACAAGCCGGCTCCACAGGAGATTCGCAACTGCTCATCCCACCTGGCGGCGGAGTTGGCCGCGCTTTCGGGGATCCAGGTGGTTGTTTGCCTGGGCAGAATCGCTTGGGACGGCTATCTGGCCCATCTGCTTGGCCAAGGCGTCATCCAGCGCCGCGCGGAGTTCGTCTTCCGCCACGGAGCGGAGTACTTGCTTCCCAACGGCGTCAAGCTGCTTGGCAGCTACCATCCCTCGCGGCGCAACACGAATACTGGCCGCCTTGACCGTCCAATGTTTGCTCGAATCTTCGCGCGCGCTCTGGAGTTTTTGGAGGAGACCAAGGCGAAGAAGCCGAGCCAGAAGAACATCTGAACGAAATCTGGCCGACGCGCTGATTGCAACTCCAGCTGCGCGCGGTGAATCCTATTCGAGGAAGCAAGTTGTGGATTCACCCGGGCGTTGAGCCGTAGAGACTGGACAGCGGTGGGAGTTCTTGCCAAGGAAGAGAGCGCCAAAGGGTCACTTCGGAGATCATCTGGCCGGTAGTTTCGCTTGAGGAGGAGGAGCTATGCGTTCGAAGGAGTTTTGGATTGCTTTGGGAATCGGTGCAGCGATCGGCGGCGCGGTGGCGCTGCTCTATGCGCCGCAGTCCGGCGCCGCCACTCGCAGGCGTCTGAGACGAGGCCTGGAAGAGCTGGGTGACAATCTCGAAGAGGCTGGCGACTACCTGAAGGATCAGGCCGAGCATCTGGGCAAGGAGGCGCAAAGGCTCATCGACGCCAGTAAGGACCGGTTTGAGAGCGCCATTGATGCGGCTACCGACGCGGTGAAGTCCGCAAACAAGGCGGCGCGCTCGGTCACCAAGCTGGTTTGAGCCAGGGCGCTACGGCGGCTCCTGCCGCCAAGAGCGGATGAGTGTTTGCGGAAACAGTTGCCGGCGAAGAGGGTCGGCAGTGGCCGCCAGAAGAACAGGTAAAGGCCGTGCGTTTCAAACCGACGCCAAGCGGAGGAAAAAGCGCACAGCCTATCTTTGCCAGCCTAGTTGGCTCTGGGATCTGCTGGGCCGAGACTAAACCGAGATCAGCGCAAGTCCGGCAGCCTTTTCTTCTCCCTCCGCCGCAACGGGCCGGTAGTGGAGTTGGTTGTTTTCCAGATAGACCTCCAGGAACGCCGGCCGGTCGGGAATCTGACCGGCGATCAGCGCCTCGGAGAGGGGATCTTCGACGAATCGTTGCAGGGCGCGCCGTAATGGGCGAGCGCCGTAGCTTCGGTCGCCCAGCGTCTTATCCAGGATCCAGCGTTGCGCATCGTCGCGCACGGTCAGCGTAATGGCCTTATGCACCAGGTTTTTGTTCAGGTTCTGTACCAGCAGATCCATGATCTGCATCAGGTCGGGGTCGGAGAGAGCGGTGAAGACGATGACCTCGTCCAGGCGGTTTAGAAACTCGGGGTTGAAGGTTCTCTTCACCTCGCTCATCACCATCTCTTGCATCTTCTCGATGACGATCTCATCTTTGCTGGACTGGAAACCCAAGCCCTCGCGCTTCATCAGGTGCTTGGCTCCAATGTTGGAGGTCATGATGATGATGGTGTTCTTGAAGTCGACCGTATTGCCCAAACCATCGGTCAACTGTCCATCCTCAAAGACCTGCAAAAGCAGGTTGAAGACGTCCGGATGGGCCTTTTCCACCTCGTCGAGTAGAACGACGGAGTAAGGGGAGCGCTTCACCCGCTCGGTGAGCTGACCGCCGTCCTCGTAGCCCACATAACCCGGAGGCGAGCCGATCAGCTTGCTGACCGAGTGCTTCTCCATGAACTCCGACATGTCGAAGCGGATCAGCGATTTTTCGCTTCCGAAGAGGAACTGGGCCAGGGTCCGCGCCATCTCGGTCTTGCCCACGCCGGTTGGGCCCAGGAAGAGGAAGCTTCCGATCGGCCGCGATGGGTTTTTCAATCCCGCTCGGGAGCGGCGAATGGCCCGCGCCAGCGCCGAGATTGCCTTGCCCTGGGCGATCACGCGCTTGTGCAACTCCTCCTCGACGCGCAGCAGCTTCTGGGTCTCCTCTTCCTTGATGGAGGTGATGGGCACACCGGTCCAGCGCGAGACCACATCCTCTATGTCTTCGCGGGTCACAATTCCCGAGCTGGACTCATCCAGGTGATACTTGTCACGCAGCGCGCGCAGGTTCTCGCGCTCCTTGCGCTCCTCATCGGAGTAGAAGCGCGCTTTCTCAAACTCGTGATTGGCGATGGCGTTTTCCATCCGGTGCACGATGAACTTGATCCGCTTCTGCACCTCGGTCAGCTCCTCGGGCAGGGTGGTCTGACGCAGCTTGACCCGGGCTCCCGCCTCATCGATCAGATCGATAGCCTTGTCGGGAAGAAAGCGGTCGGGAATGTAACGGCTGGAGTGGGAGACCGAAAAACTGATCGCGTCGTCGGTATAGCTGACCGCGTGGAACTTCTCATACTTCTCGCGGATGCCCATCAGAATCCGGGTAGCGTCCTCCTCGCTTGGCGGTGGAACTTTTACAGCCTGGAAGCGCCGTTCCAGCGAGCGGTCCTTCTCGATCGATTTGCGGTACTCAGCTGGGGTAGTCGCTCCGATGCACTGGATCTCTCCACGGCTCAAAGCAGGCTTCAGAATATTCGCAGCATCCAGGGAACCCTCCGCCGAGCCGGCTCCGACCAGGGTATGCAGCTCATCGATGAAGACGATGCAGTTCTGGCTCTCGATCAGCTCCTTCATGATGGTCTTCAGCCGTTCTTCAAATTGCCCCCGATACTTGGTCCCGGCGACGATCAGGCTCAGGTCAAGGCTCAGCACCCGCTTTTCCGCAAGAAAGCTCGGCACCTCGCCGTCGGCGATCTTCTGAGCGAGGCCCTCCACGATGGCCGTCTTGCCCACACCCGGCTCGCCGATGAGCACCGGATTGTTTTTGGTCCTGCGGCAAAGGATCTGGATGACGCGCTCCACCTCGAAGTCACGCCCTACCAGGGGATCCAATTGCTGGTCGGTGGCTGCCTGGGTCAAATCGCGCGAAAACTCGGCCAGCATGGACTGTTCCTGCTGCGCTGGGTTGCGCTGCTTGCCGACCGCGGGCACAGCGGGCTTCTCCTGGGTAGTGCGTTGCAGCTCCTCGCGAATGGCCGCCAGCCGCAATCCCCGCTCGGAGAGGATCTCGGCGGCAAAACACTTCTCTTCGCGCAGCAGTCCCAGCAGCAGGTGTTCGGTCCCAATGTGTTTGTGGCTCAGCCGCTCGGCCTCTTCGGCCGCGTAGGCGAGGACGCGCTTGCACTCGTTGGAAAGGGGAAGATCCACTGAGGTGGAGACCTTCTCGCGCACAATGGTGCGTTGCTCAATCTGTTTGCGAATGGATTCTACCGAGGCGTGCGAGCGAAGAAATCGGTTGGTCAGCGCTTTATCTTCCCGTAGCAGGCCCAGTAGGAGATGTTCGGTTTCAATGTACGGCGATCCAAACTGGCTCGCCTCGTAGCGCGCAAAGAAGATCACGCGCCGCGCCTTTTCTGTATAGCGTTCGAACATACTCCCCCTTCGAACCGTCGCTCCGCGCTATGCAACGACAAACAGTGAAACAACGAGGAGCGCGGTCTGCATATGACGATTGCGTTGCCACCGCTGCGTTCGACTGCAGCGGAGAGGACTGGCGACCCGGTTGGCAGCCAACTGAGTTTCCATCAGTGTATCCGCCCCGAGCCGGCAAAGAGAACCTGCCTCGGAACTTTTCCATCCAATGATAGGACGCATCTGTGGGAAAACGGTCGCAAATCCGGCTTGCGGATCCAACCTCAAGCCCAGCCAGGAGGGTCTGTGCGGGGCTCAGGCCGGTTTTGCTCCCCAGCCCTGTCCGGCGGTTCCGGACTGCAACGGCTCCAGCCTTCCCTCTTGCAGGCGCAATACCCGGTCGCAGCGCGCCGCAAACTCAAGATTGTGCGTCACGATGACGCTAGCCAGGGCATTATTTCGCTGGCGCAGCCGGCACAACTGCTGCAACAGGGTAAAGACTGCTTCGGCCGTGGCGCCATCCAGATCGCCGGTGGGCTCGTCGGCGAGCAGAAGGCGGGGCGAGGTGATAAGCGCGCGCGCGATCGACAACCGTTGCTGTTCCCCGCCAGACAACTCGCCGGCGCGGTGCCCGGCGCGGTCCGCCAGGCCTACCCTGGCCAGCCACTGCTCTGCCTGGCGCAGTGCGGAGGCAGAGGAATCTCCCCGCGCCAGCAGCGGCATGGCCACATTCTCCAAGGCCGTAAACTCCGGCAGAAGGTAATGAAATTGCCACACATAGCCGATCTCGTGGTTGCGATAGAAGCCGGCTTGGCGAGGGTTCAACCGGGTTACCTGGATCTCGCCGCACCAGACCTCGCCGGCGGTGGGGAAATCCAGCGCAGCCAGGAGGTGCAAAAGAGAACTCTTGCCCGCGCCGCTTTCTCCGACCACAGCGACCATCTCGCCGGCGAAGACCTCCAGCGACAGGTTCTGGAAGAGACGCACTCCGTCGCCTCCTGGCCGCCGCGGCGGATAGGTCTTCTCCAATCCCAGCGCACGCAAGACAATGTCGCCGTGCCCCGAGCCTGCTGGTCTGCTTGCTGGCTCATTCCCAGCCTGTCCCGGCCTGGGAGCAGCAGGCCCGGAAGAGGCAAGAGGGGTTGAGGGAAGGGAACGGCTCATTCGCTCTCCGTTTCCTCGCCGGCCTCCATCTCCTCGGCGAGGTCGTCTTCGATCTCCGTTTCCTCGATCACGTACGATGGAAAGGGCTCGATCTCACCGCCGGAGGCTTGCGCCGTCGATAGCCACTCAGCCCGAAAGGCGATGCCGATTCGGTTCCAGGCGTTGATGGCTGCAATCGCGTAGGTCAGATCGACCAGATCCTTGTCCGAGAAAAACTCCTTGGCTGCGGCGTAGTCGTCATCGGAGACGTGGGAGGCGTTCACATCGGTCACCGCTTCAGCCCAGGAGAGCGCCGCGCGCTCCCGCGGCGTGAACTCGTCCGACCCCCGCCAATCGTTCAGAGCGTCGATCCGGTTGTCCGGCTCTCCCAACCTGCTCAGTTCCTCGGTATGCATCCCAATGCAAAACTGGCAGCCATTGAGCTGCGACGAACGCAGGTAGACCATCTCGAGCAGCACCGGTTCGAGCGCCGTCTGGTGGGCGAGATAGTTTCCTAGGCTTAGCAGAGCCTGATATCCGCCCGGGGCAATTTCGGGGTAAGGCAGCCTCATCGTGGCCCTCTTCGTCTGTCAACCACGTTGCGACCATGGTGACCTCTGGATGATATGGTCATGAAACTCTCTTTCTGCAACAAAGCTCTTTTTGTGGTCCCAGGTGCTTCTACTCGTAGCGTAACGCTTCGGCGGGCAATACTCCTGCGGCCGAACTGGAAGGGTACAGCGTCGCCAGCAGACTCATGCCTACACTCACCGATGCAACCACCAGACCATCCACCAGCCGCGGGGCAAAGGGAAGATAGTCGATCGAGTATACACTCGCGTCCAGGTGAATGAACCGGTAGTGCGACCCCAGCAGGCTGATCACATAACCTAATACGAATCCCAGCAGCGTGCCTACCGTGGAGATCAGGAATCCCTGCAGCAGAAAGATCTTCCGCACCTGCTCGGTGGTGACGCCAAAACTCATCATCACGGCGATATCCCGGGTCTTCTCCATCACCATCATCGTCAGCGCGATAAGAATATTCAGCGCGGCAACCACGACGATCAGGGCCAGCACGATGAAGGTCACATCCTGCTCCAGCTTCATGTCCCGGAACAGTTCGCGGTTCTGCTCGATCCAGTTGGTGGCCTGAAACCCTGGGCCCCGGTCTTTTTCCGTCGCCTCTTCGATGGCTTGGCTCACCTGGATCGCCTTGTAAAGGTCGTCGATCTTGAAGCTCAGAACGCTGATCAGGTCAGGCTCCGAGAACAGCCGCTGCGCGTCTGCCAGGCGCATGAAGGCGTAGCCAGAGTCGTACTGATAAAAACCGGAGGAGAAGATGCCCACCACGCGGAATCTCTGGTAGCGAGGAACCAGGCCCAGCGGAGTGAGCTCCCCCTGCGGCGAGGTGACCAGCAGGGTATCGCCCACGCCGGCGCCCAGCGTTTCGGCCAGCTCATCGCCGATGACAATCGGGGGCGCCAGTTCACTTTCGGGTGCACCGGGGTTGGCCACCGGCGCCAGGGCTGCCGCCGATCCATCATGAATCGTTTGCAGCAGGTTTCCAACCCGGCGCTCGTCACGTGGCACGATGCCCTTGATTAGCGCGCCGCCGCTGCGCGCTCCGCGCGAGATCAACACCTGGCCATAGAGGCCGGGTGCGACGGCCACCACATGAGGAACCCGGGCCAGATTAGCCATCAGCGCTCGCCAATGGCGGATCCCGTCGCCGGCGGTGCGCATCAACTGGACATGGGCTGTGAAGCCCACCAGTCGCTGTTGCATGTCGCGCCGCATCCCATTGGTGATGGCCAGCGCGATAATGAGGGCTCCCACGCCGGCTGCCACGCCGACCACGGAGATCACGGTAACAAGCCCCACTACGGCCTGCCGACGGCGGGCACGAAGATAGCGGGCTGCGACAAAAAGTTCAAAGCGCATCGGCGAAACGGTCTTCTCTGGTCGGCGGGGGGCGAATCTGCTCAGTTGGCCAGTACAGCCCGATAGCGAACCTGGTTCTTTTTGACTCTCTCCACCGCCTTGTTGGCATCCTTCATGGCAAAGCGCTCGGTGATGGCCCGCACCTGGTGCCGCGCCGCTACGTCCAGCATCTCGTAGAGGTCCCGGGGACTACCCGTGGGGCTGCCGGCGACGGCCTTTTGACCCAGAATCAGGCTGAAGGGCGGAATCTGTAAGGGGGAGGGTGATGCTCCCAGAACCACCAGAGTTCCTTTGGGCCGAAGCAGGGCCAAAAAGCTTTGAAAGTCCTGATCGGCTGAGACGGTGGAGAGCAAAAGGTCCAGACTCCCGGCCACCTTCTTGATCTCGCCGTTCTCACGGGTGTTCACAAAGTGGTTGGCTCCCAGTTTGCGGGCCTCAGCCTCCTTGTCCTTGCTGCTGGAGAAGGCGGTGACCTCGCAGCCGAAGGCCCGCGCGAACTGCAGGGCAAGATGCCCCAACCCGCCGATCCCCACCACGCCAACCCGCGAAGAGGGCCGGGCCAGCAGGTTTCGCAGCGGACTGTACACGGTGATGCCAGCACATAATAGCGGAGCCACGTTTTCGCTCTCCAGGGCCTCAGGCACCGGTATGGCAAACCGGGCGTTTACCCGGATTGCATCCGCATAGCCTCCATTGCGGCCCACACAGGTGGCTTGGGACTTCGGGCAGAGGTGATCATCCCCCTGCCGGCACCACTCGCAGACACCGCAGGAGTCTGACTGCCAACCCACGCCGACACGGGCTCCGACCGTTGGGGTGGAGACCTCCGATCCCACGGCGGTGACGGTTCCCACGATCTCGTGCCCGGGGATGAAGGGATATTTACTGGATCCCCAATCGTTGTTGATGAGATGAAGATCGGAGTGACATATGCCGCAGTGGGAGATTCGGATCTCCACCTCGTGCGATCCCAGTTCGCCGACGGTGTACTTATAGGGCAGAAGCTGGGCCCCCGCCGCATGGGTAGCTAGTCCTCGAATCTCTGCCATGGGAGTGCTCCTCGACTCGGTTCCGACCCAACAAGGTCCTTCAGCCTGGATTCCAGCCAGAGAAAGAAGTGTCTGAAGGCCTTCGAGTCCTTGAATCCAAACTTTTTCTCATTCTAGTACCGAACCGCGAAGTGCAAATTTGTATCTCCGCAGACCATGACTTTGTGTCATAATCGTTTAGCGCCTCTGGTCGGGACGACCCCCCACCGGTTGCATCCCTTGATAGGAGGCGCGATTTGAAAGCAAAGGGCCTGCTGGCACCCCCCAGCGGCCCTTTGTGTTTTGATGTTCACGCGATAAGCCCTGTGGTATTCACACCTGCTGTTCTTCGGCTCGCGGTTTTCGTTCTTCTGCAACATGGCCATCAATCTCCCTGCTGTTCGCCGAGGTGCAGAGAGTCCCCATGCGCCTCGCTTGGCCGCTTCACCATTTGCGGCGCCTCGCTTCGGGCGATCTCTTGACCGACTCCTCGGGGTTGCTCCTCAGCACGTCACTTGGGGCTCCAGAGGCTCTAAGCAAACCGGTTGTGGTCGTTGCGCCGTTGGAAGCAGGCCATCCCTAGCAGCACCAGGCCCTGCAGCAAGATGGCGCTCTCCAGACGTTCGGAGACCCTGTGCAGGTGCTCAAAGTTCACCCGCGCAGGAGCATTTGCCGGGGCGGTGGTGATATCCCCCCCCACAGAGATGCGGTAAGCCTCCATCTGGGGAATGATCGAGTACTGCGAGTAAGCCGTGATCACCAGCATGACGGCCACCAGCAGCAGTTCGACCCCTCGTACCGGATGCGTGTCCCGTTGAGTGGCCACCAGCAAAAGAGTGAAGACCAGATAGACCAGACCGCATGCCATGCCAAGGTGATGTAACGAGAGCAGGGAACCGCGCACGACAAGCCCTGCAGACTCCGCATTCAGGGTGGTAAAGGCCACTCGGGCAACGGAGATGAAGAAGACCAGCCCACCTACCCAGAGGGAGAGCGCGATCAGTCGAAGGATGCGAAAGACGATGGTCATAGGACTCCCGATGATGCGGTTGGAGGAATCGCGACGGTTTTCCATCGGAATTGGCCCGATGGTTGGGTCACCGATGGTCAGGTCCCGGTAAATCTGTGAGACAGGTACGGCAGCTCTCCGAAAGACCCTCTTCCTTTGACGGCAAGAGTGACGGCAAAGTGGCCCTCTCTTCGAGTCTCTTCAAATTCGACACTCTTCACCGGGGATGGATCGAGTCCAAAGGGACGGAGTCCGGGGTCCGGAGATTCGTGAATCGGCATTGGGTGGAGAAAAAGGGTTCCGAGCCAAAGGCATATAAGAATGAGCCATGTTGAAGAAGGTACGACCCTTGCAAGGGGATGTCCACGCGGCTGGGGTAACTGCGGGGCGGACAAACCACCTTCAATCAGGCGTCAGGCTCGCCAGTATCGGCTCCGTCAAGCCAGGTTGAATCCGCCGAGCGCCATCGCCGGTGTTTGGCCCCGAGTGTCAGCCTGTTGCAGCTCGGTGGTCACGGTTCGGCTTTCGCCGGGCATCAGCATCAGGTAGTTTTCACTGTAAATCGCGGGCAGAATGCGGTCGCCGCTCTGCGCACGCACCGCCTTCAGTCGCGTCATCAGCGAAGGCCAGGCAGAGTGGTTGGTGAGGACAGTGGTCAGCAGCCACTTCTGCCCCTGGCGCTCGGTCGTGGTCTGAGCGGTCACGTGGGCTTTTGCCAACTGGCGGATGGCGCGATAGTCACCCTCCACCAGGCCCCGCATGTAGTCGTTGGCGGAGACCACCGTGTTGCCATCCATCAGTTTGAGGCGAAGGAAGTGGACCGGAGAGAGCCCCTGGGGATACTCCAGAGCCATCGCGGTCACCGTGCTGTCTTCCATGCTGTCTAGGGTGATCGTCCTCCTTCCCAGTCGAGAGCCGTCCATGTTCAGGATCTCGACGCTGGCTGTGAGTTGGCGGCGATTGCCGGCGCTGTAGTTGACTACCTCAATAGTCTCCTGATCACGGTTCCACTGAATATGCAGCGGCTCGGAGGCTAACTTGCACCCAAAGTATGCCGCCGTGGGCTCGAAGAAGTAGTCATAGGTTTGCCAGACGAACGAAGGCCAGCAGGGATGACTCATCCAGAGCAGCAGCCCGGCGCGATACCGGCTCTGTGACTCAAACATCGCCCTATAGCCTTCGAAGTTGACAAACTGCGCCAGAGAGACCCACTCCTCCACGCTCTCGGCGCCTCCATAGCTGACGTCGATGATGCTGCGGAAGGATGCGCCTCCTTGCGCTCCTTGCAGGCAGAAGTCATGGAGTCCCCACTCCAATCCCTGCGGCCAAAGGGCTTCCTGGGGCATCATTCGCTGCACGCTCTCCATGGGTGGAATGTTGGGCATTCCTATCTCGCTATGCAGCCGGGGGTCCGCGATCTGATAGTACTTCACCAGAGGCAGGGCATGGTAGGGGCCGTGCCCGCTGACCACATCATCTGCCGAGCTGGGGATGTAATGAACGCCGGGATGCAGCTCCTCCAGCGCCCGGCGCAGCGCCAGATCGAGCGGTAGAGGTGGGTAGCCTTCATTCCGGCCGCAGTACAGTCCAATCGATGCATGGTTGCGGATGCGCAAGAGGAGATCTCTGGCGTTGGCCATGAACATGGAGTCGTCATCCGGATTGGGTCCGTCCCAGGGGTTGGCCAGCCAGAAGTCCTGCCAGACCATGACGCCGTTGCGGTCGCAGGCCTCATAGAAAGCCTCTTCGCCGACCTGTCCCACCCAGTTGCGGATCATGGTGAAGTTCATCTCGCGGTGATAGCGCACGGCCGCTTCGTACTCGCGCGCTCGGTAGCGCAGCATCGACTCGCTGAACCCCCAGTTTCCGCCGCGGCAGACGAAGCGGCGGCCGTTGATGAAGATCTTCAGCATGCCACCGTCTTCGCTGTAGCTCATCTGGCGGATGCCAAACTCGAAGCTCTTGCTGTCCAGCACCGCGCCATCTGCCGTCTCAAGGCTCAGCTCCACCGGATACAAATGGGGGTCGCCATACCCGGTGGGCCACCACAGCCTGGGTTGCTGGATCAGTAGGTCAGGGTAAGCCGGAGGCGAGAAGCTGGCCACCGTGACGGACTGCGCTGGGAGGTGTACCTCCTGCTGCACCTGGATGGATCCAAAGCGCGCCCGCAGAGTTGCCTGTACAGCCCGGGACGCATGGTTATGCAGCTTTCCCTCGATACGAATGGATGCCTGCGAGGTGTCCGGCAAAGGCAAGGTGGAGGTGACAAAGGGCTCCTCCAGCGTGACAACTCCGGTTTGCAAGAGGGTGATTGGGGCCCAGATCCCGGTGTTGCGTCCGCGAATCGTGGGAATCCAGTCCCAGCCGATGGAGGCGTGGAAGGTGGGATTATCCGCGCCCAGGGCTCCTCCGTTGCGGCTCGGGTTCTCAAAGGTCTTCTGCTTGGTGCTGCCCGGGGTTTGATTCTTTTCAATCCAGATAGCCAGCGCATTCTTCTTGCCCGACGCCAGCTTGCCGGTTACATTGAAGCGCTTGTGCAGAAAACCGCCTTTGATCTCTCCCAGCGCCTCGCCGTTGAGGAAGATCCGCGCCTTCCAGTTGATGCCGGCGAAGTCCAGCCAGGTGATCCCTTTGAGGCGAGCATCATCGTCCGCCCAGGGGGTATCAAACTCCGTCCGATACCAGAAGTCGGAGCAGAAGTAGGAGTCAGAGATGTAAAGCTGGTTCTCCCCAAAGTTTGGATCCTCGATCGCTCCCGCGTTGTAAAAGGAGGTAAGCACGCTGCCGGGGACCGACGCCGGAAGCCAAGAATCATCGCGAAAGCCTGCGCGTGAGAGCGCATTTCCATCGCTCTTGACCGCGCTGCTGCGTTCGACACGCCATGCGCCGCTGGTGATTTTTATTGGGGCGGATTCATCCGTTGAGGATGGGAGAACGGCCGCCGCTTCGGCTGGCACAGGTACAAGGCCGCCTCTGCCCCAAACCTCAAGCTCGCTGAGAATGTAGCCATACGGCGTGGCAGGCCGGCTCATCCAGACGCGCACGTAGCGCGCCTCGACCGCCTGGGGAAGATGAATGTCTTCCACTCCCGGGCTGTTTTCCGCTCCCGTGCTGCCCGTCGTCAGCGCAGCGGAAGCTGTGGGTGCGCCCAAAGGGTGTATGTCTGCCCAGGTGTGTTCATCCTGAGAGACCTGAATCTTTCCCTCTTCCGCCCTTGCGATCCAATACAGGACGATGCGGTCGATGCTGCATGCGGCTCCCAGATCTAGCGAGACCCACTCCTGGCCGGAGCCAGCGCTCATCCAGGCGCTGGTGAACTCGCTGGGCCCGCCAATCGGAACTCGTTCTTCGGCGTGGTAGAACTCCACCTGCCCAATCATCCATCGGATGTCTTCCAGGCTTGCAGGGTGCAGCAGTTCACAGATGACACGATAGAATCGGCTCTGGCTAGGACGGTGCAAGGGTAACTGCGGGTAGAACAGATGCGTTCCCTGAACCAGATCGGGCGGATAGCCTTCCGACGGCTCCAGAGGCGGCGCAGTCAACTTGGCGGCCAGATCCCAACGGCGTCCGTCCTCAGAGATTTCTACCGAGATTTGGACATCCCTGGCCGGCAGAGAGTCTGGAAGGGTCGCGAAGACACGCAATCGGTCTACCACCAGAGGCGCTGAACCGCCCATGGTCTGCACCTGGACCCATACCTTTCGACCGTCGAGTGAAAGGCCGACGGGCGGGAAGTGATCCAGGATGATTTCGCGGTCGGGTTTGGAGAGATCTCCTGCGGTGCTGGTGGACACAGCAACCCAGCGGGGCAGAGTGGTGTCACGGATTCCGTCCGTAACCAATTGCGCAGTCAGGTTGTAATCGTAGCTGCTGGAGTGCCGGGCAGCACGCCGCAGCGCGAGGTTGCGATAAGTAGTTGTATCCCGTCGGAGCGCAGGCGAAGAGACCTCGCTGGCGAAGCCCGGATAAATGCCGATGCCGCGGGTAAACTCCGCCGGCGGACCAATGGCTGCCTCGGTGACGGACGTCTTGTTCGCCGCCGTCGCTTCGGGGCCTGTGTGCGTGGCGATGGCGGAGGTCGAGTCCGCTGCAGCCATCGCGGGCAGGGCCATCTCGCCTGCGGCCAGGACGGAACTCTTCAAGAAGGATCGCCGGGATAGGGGCATGGAACCTCTCAGGGGGAACTCATGTTGCGGGACATCTGTCGCGTGCACTGACATTGTTTCGGAACGAAGTTCCTGGCCGGTGCGGAAGCAGCATCTTCAAGAAACCAATGTAGCAGCAGGATGCTGACGGGCTCCAAGGCTTCGCAGAGTCGGTTGACGGCGCTCTTGCCGACTTGCCACCTCTCATGGGCTACCATTAGGATCCATTTGGTTCGTTTTTTGCCGGCGGGGGTAGATTCAAACTGTAACGCCGGAGGGGAGAGTCTTTCATGAGGCAGTCCTTCAGTAT
>DAHWOF010000024.1 GCA_027335345.1 Granulicella sp.
GCTTGACAGCGCCACTGCCTGAAACGGCCTTCGGTCCAGACCCAGCTCAGATCCAACCTACTCCCGGCGCCGCTTCATTTTCATCCCCCCCCTTGTGACCGGACCGGTCATGAACGACTCATCTTGCATCGGAAAAGAGTCTCCGGCCCGGGAGGGGAACATGCTATACTGAGAGCGCGAGGAAACTTGCAGATCACCATTATTTTCAATGGTTTTGCGTCTACTTCCGACCTATCCTGAAGCCACCGGAAGCCATTTGGAGTGTCCTGTTCGTGCCTGAAGAGATTATCCCTGCCACAGCCGCCCATCCCACCCCTCTTCCCCCTGCCGCAACCCCCGTCTCGACCGAGTCCGGGGGTTACTCTGCAGAGAACATCACCATTCTGGAAGGTCTGGCGGCAGTCCGTCTGCGCCCGGCGATGTACATTGGTTCGACCGGCGACATGGGCTTGCACCATCTGGTCTACGAGGTGGTGGACAACTCGGTGGACGAGGCCCTGGCCGGCTACGCCACTCGCATCGAGGTAACCATCCACGTCGACAACTCCATCACGGTGGTGGATGACGGCCGCGGCATACCGGTGGACAATAAGACGCTTCCCACCGGCGAGACCATGCCTGCGGTGCAGGTCGTGCTTACCATGCTGCACGCCGGCGGCAAGTTTGACGCCTCGAACTACAAGGTTTCTGGCGGTCTCCATGGAGTCGGAGTCTCTTGCGTCAACGCGCTGTCAGAGAATTTGGAGGTTGAGATCTGGCGCGACGGCTTCGCCTGGGAGATGGATTACGCCAAGGGCGAGCCCACCTCAGAGCTGCGCAAGATGGGCCCCACCAAGCGCCGTGGCACCCGCATCCACTTCCTACCGGACAAGAGCATCTTCACGGTGACGGAGTACAGCTTCGACACCCTGGCCAACCGCCTGCGCCAGTTGGCTTTTCTGAACAAAGGCATCGAGATTACCCTGACTGACGAACGCCAGGCCGACGCCAAGGGAGAGCCCAAGGCTCAGGTCTACAAGTACACCGGCGGCATCGCCGAGTTCGTCAAGCTGCTCAACAAGGGCAAGCAGGTGCTGAACGAGAAGCCCATCTACATGGAGACCGAGCAGGGCAACGTGACTATGGAGATCGCCCTGCAGTATAACGACGGCTACTCGGAGACGGTCTTCAGCTTTGCGAACAACATCAACACAGTGGATGGGGGAACGCATCTATCCGGATTTCGCACTGCGCTCACGCGTACCATCAACGTCGCCGGTCAGCAGCTAGGCCTCTTCAAGGACGTGAAAGAGAACCTCAGTGGCGATGACGTCCGCGAGGGACTGGTGGCGGTGGTGAGCGTCAAACTGCCGCAGCCGCAATTTGAAGGACAGACCAAGGGAAAGTTGAACTCGGACATCGCCGGCCAGGTGCAGGCGTTCGTCAATGAGCGGCTGGGGGCCTTTCTGGAGCAAAATCCCCAGGTTGCCAAGCGCATCATCAACAAGGCGATCGACGCGGCAAGAGCCCGGGAGGCGGCGCGCAAGGCTCGCGACCTGACTCGGCGCAAGGGAGCGCTGGATGGCGGCGGGCTCCCTGGCAAGCTGGCGGACTGCTCGGAGCGCAAGCCCGAGCTGTGCGAGCTTTACTTGGTGGAGGGCGAGTCCGCCGGCGGCACCGCCAAGCAGGGCCGCGACCGCAAGTTCCAAGCTATTCTTCCCCTCAAGGGCAAGATCCTGAACGTGGAGAAGGCCCGCTACGACAAGATGCTGGGGCACGAGGAGATTCGCGCCATGATCACCGCGCTGGGCGCAGGGATCGGCAAAGACGACTTCGATATCGCCAAGCTCCGCTACGGCAAGCTGATCCTGATGACCGATGCCGACGTGGATGGCTCGCACATTCGCACGTTGTTGCTCACCTTCTTCTTCCGTCACATGAAGGATCTGGTGGACCGAGGGCACGTCTTCATCGCTCAGCCCCCGCTCTATCGCATCAAGAAGGGCAAGTTTGAACAGTACATCAAGGACGAGCGGGAGTACGTGCAGGTAATGGTGAAACGCGCCTCCGACGGCATGGTCATCCGCTACGGCGAAGGCGGCGCCAGGCTGGAAGGCAAGGCGCTGACCGACTACATGAAGAGCTTGAGCGACTACCTTGGTTTCTTTGACAAGCTGGATAAGCGGCTGCGCAACGAAGAAGTCGTCCGCCTCTTCGCGGAGACCTTCGCCAGCGAGGGCAAAGATGCCGTCCGACGAACGGACTTCGAGAGCGACACCAAGCTCCAGCATCTGCGAACAAGGCTGAAGGAGATCGAGCGCACCTACCAGTTCAAGAATATCTCCGAGGTGGAGTACGACGAGGAGCATCGCACCTATTCGCTCACCTTCGTGGATGCGCAGGGAGCCCCGCGCCACATCGACTGGACGTTGGCTGCCGCTCCCGAGTCACGTCAGTTGCTGGCCAGACATGCGCAACTGCAGGACAAGCTCACCGGTCCATTCCTTGTGGAGTATGCGGGCAAGGCTCCTGCCGCTGCCAAAGCCGGAGAGGCGGGGGACGAGCAGGAACAGGAGCTTGACGCCGGCGAGGAGCTGGAAGGCGTCGCCGAGGACGAAGCTGCCGCGCCGGAGGCTGCCAAGCTTGGAAAGCGAGCCGGGAAGGTTGGGCAGGATCCGGTGGTGAAGAAGACGGCGCGCGAAGTCTTCGAGTATGTCATCGAGCAGGGTCGCAAGGAGTACCAGGTGCAGCGCTATAAGGGTCTGGGCGAGATGACCGACTCACAACTCTGGGAGACAACCATGGATCCGGCTCGCCGCACCCTGGTGCAGGTGAAGCTGGAAGATATTGCGGCCACCGAGGAGATCTTCACCACGCTCATGGGAGAAGACGTCGAGAGCCGCCGCAAGTTCATTGAAGAAAACGCGCTGGATGTGAAGAACCTGGACATCTGAAAGGCTGCATCCCGCAGTCAACCCTTCGTCTTTGATACCAAGGCAGGCTACCGCCTCTTTTGTATTGGCGTAATCCCGCACGGCAACCATGATAGATGTGCTCCTTCCGCCCCAACCGGCTCGCCTGCCGGGGCGGAAGGAGCACGCCGCGACCCCTCCTACGACAGCCCGCGTCTTCAAGAGACTACATCGAGTGCGTGACCGGTTTCTAGGTCGTCGTTGGACTAGAACTCTCAGCAAGGACAGCTTTATAGAACAGCCCACCCAGCAGGCCGCCCGCTAATGGTGCAAGCCAGAACAGCCATAACTGCCCGAGTGCCCAGAAGTCGCCCCCGGCAGCTACTACGATCGCCGGGCCGGTCGAGCGCGCTGGATTGACGGAGCAATTGGTAATCGGAATGCCGACCAGATTGATCAGGGTCAGGCAGAGACCGATCGCCAGCGGCGCCTGAGCCTTGGACGTACGCTCGTCGGTGGCGCCCATGATCACGAGGACGAAGAAGAAGGTGAGGACCATCTCAGCGACCAGACCTGCCAGCAGACTATAACCACCCGGGGAGTGCGCTCCATAGCCGTTGGAGGCAAACCCATCCAGACTCCAGGTCTGGCGGCCAGTAAAGACAATGTAAAGCACTCCCGATGCCACAATGGCGCCCAATGTCTGAGCAACCCAGTAGGGTAGCAGCTCTTTGGCTGCAAATCGCTTGCCTGCTACCAGACCTAACGTAACCGCTGGGTTGAGGTGGCAGCCGGAGATGTGGCCGACGGCGTACGCCATGGTCACCACGGTGAGCCCAAAGGCCAAGGAAACGCCCAGATAGCCAATGCCTGTGTTGGGAAAGGTGGCGGCAAAAAGCGCAGCTCCACAGCCGGCGAAGACGAGCCAGAAGGTGCCAAAAAACTCCGCGATGCAACGTTTCGAGAATGAGAATTGCATAAATCCTCCATGGGACCTGGTGACAGGCGGGAGATGGTAGTGCCGTTCGATAAAGCACTGCCAGTCTACATCCGCGCCGGGTTATTTGATCAACACAAGGAAACCAGACCAACACCCTGACAGAAATCTATCGATGTCGCGATCTTGCCCAAAAGGAGCGCGGCTCGCAACAACCGCCTTCGCCCTGAAGCCGGCGGCAACAGGTCAGGCCGGCAGTGGTTGAGCGGGCAAGTGCGTGCAGGAGAGGAGGGCTCTGTGGGTCTGACAACCATTGGAGCCTTTAGCAGAAACCTGCCCCGGCTCCGCGCCCTGCCAGGCTCTCACCCGGCTCTCTACCTCGCCCGACAGAACTCTCTCCGTTACTTTAACATCTGCGGCGCTGGGGCTGCCGTACCAACCACATCCGGGCCCAGCTCCACCAGTTGCCGGGAGAGATTATCGGCTACCATGCGGCCAAATACCTTCTTGCCTTCTTCATCCAGGTGGGTGCGGTCCAGCTTGGCGGATCCGTTCTCCGCGCGCTGGTCCGGATGGCCGACGGCGTCAAACTGGTCGGCCTGCGCCTGGGTCATGGTGCTCAGCAGCCGGTCAGACATGGCGAGCAGATCGACGAAGGGCACGCCCTCCTGCTCAGCCACGCGGCGAGCGGCATTCGCATAGAGTTCCAGATCCTTATTGGAAGGCTTGCCGTCATGGAAGGTTCGCCGGGCCAGGGGAGAGACTAGAACCGGCACGCCCCCGATGGCCTGCACATCGCGGATGAAGAGGCGCAGATTGGCGGCGTAGGAGGTCTCCGGATCGGTGTGACGCCTGGGATCCGGCTTCTCGTCGTTGTGACCGAACTGGATGAGATAGTAGTCGCCATGCTGAGCCAGGGCTTTGCTCCACAGGCCCTCGTCGATATAGCTTTTGGTGCTGCGTCCGTTCTTCGCATCGTCGATGCAGGTAACGTTGGCCGTCATAACGGCGCAGAAACCGGGACCCCATCCTCCCTGCGTGGCCACCGTCGAGTCGCCGACCAGAACGATCTTGACCGGACCACCTTCGATCACCTCCATGGCCTTCACTCCCTGAGGGGGAAGCGCCGCAGGCGTGGGAAGCACATACTGCGCCAGTGCGGGAACGGCCTTCCCCATGCCCACCGCGACCATGCGGCCAAAGACGTAGCTTCCCGCCCAATTCAGATGCGTCTTATCGACCTCAGTCTTGCCATCCGGGCCCTTTTTGGTGATGGAAAGCTTGTCGCCTTCTGCCTCACCTGCTTTATCCAGGTAGGCGATGCTCTTCTCCTGCAAGTCGATCAACGGGACATGCATCTGCCTGGCCACGCTTCTCATGGCATGGCTGTAGGCGGTAAGATCAGAGTGAATCTTGCCATCGGCCCCGAAGTAGCGGCGAGTCAATGGCGTCACCAGAATGGGCTGGATGCCGTCTGCGCGGGCCTCGGTGACAAAGCGCTTCAGGTTGTCGATATACTCCGGCAGCGGAACCTCTCGCGGCAGATGCCTGGGTGAGACCTCATCGTTGTGGCCAAATTGGATGAGCATGTAGTCGGGTTTGGTCTCGAGCGCGCGCTCCCACAGCCCGTCCTGACGATAGGTCTTGGTGCTGGCGCCACCCTTGGCCATGTCCAGACAGTCAACCTTCGGCGAGAGGTTGGCGCAAAAGCCCCGGCCGTAGCCCGCATTCTCAGTCTGGGTCGAGTCCCCAATCAGATCGATACGAACCACAGTGCCCGGCCTCCGGAGGGCGGCCGTTGCGGAATTGAACCATCTTGCCGGACTGATCCACTGCCCCGGAGTTGAGGCCGTGACACTGCAGAGTACAGGAACGGAAACGCCGCAGAAGAGAGCCAACTCCAACAGATGACAGCGCCAAGACTTCATGATTCCTCACTTTCGATCACAAGGCAGAATCTCAACGAGCCGCGGCGGGCAGAAAGAGCCTGCCTCCATCATGGAGAGATCTCCCGACAAGCACCAGCACGGAAGAGGAGTACATTCGCTCTGGCCGGTCTTCTTTCTGTCTCTGCAAGCTCTGGGTGGACATTGACTCAGACGCCTACGAAGAATATCACTCGGGTGCGCGTCCTGGAACGAGCTTCCATGACACGGCGGGGTCATGATCCGGGCAGAAACAGCATCGATTTGACATGGATGGCGCAAGGACCGTGGACATCATTGCCGGGGTCGAATTCGGCGCGGAGCGGACGGTGCGCCGCTGTACGTGCAAGCTGAGCCAAGCCAGTGCTCCCGGTGTCGGATCTAGGCCCACGTTCGCATTCTTGCCGTAAACGACAACGATCCTGCGAAAACGGCTCCTGGGCACGATGTTGCACGGTAAAACGAAGTTGGGGCTGCTTGAAACAGTTCTCACATTCCTTTGCCAAATCAGGATGATGAAGGGCTGCCTTGCCAAACCGGGGGCGTGTGCCACTCGAAGAGTTTTTGCTTGAGATCCTTAACCTTCGCTGCATGGCTGGGGAGCAGAGCCAGATTGTTCAACTCTTGCGGATCGGAGGAAAGATCGTACAGCTCCGGCATGTCATCAACCCAATAGGTGTACTTCCAATCGCCATCGCGGATCATATACTTGGCAGCGCTGTTACCGAGGCTGAACTCGGCAAAGACGGGGCCCGGGTCCCGTGTGGACGCCGGATTGCGAACCAAGTCGGCGAAGCTCTCGCCATCGTGCGATCCCTGGTCTGGAATGCCGCAAAGATCCGTCAACGTGGAGGAGAGCGAGACCAGGCTGACAGGAGCATTGCACACAGCCGGCGAAGCTCCCGGAAGTTTGAACATCAGCGGCACGCCGCAGGATCCTTCATAGAACTGGAATTTGTTCCATAGCCCCAAGTCGCTCAGCATCTCGCCGTGGTCCGAGGTATAAACCACGATGGTATTTCCCTCAAGCCCGAGCCGGCTGAGGGCGCGGAGAACCTCGCCTGCGCAATGATCTGTCTGGGCGAGGTTGCCATAGTAATAGGCCATTCTTTGCTTTGCTTCGGATGCATGCAGCAACTCCGGGGTGAAGGGACAATGCTCAATCTCGTAGCGGACTCGCTTCGGCATGGCATCCAGGTGGGCCTTGCCCCAGGTGGGTGAGAGACTCATCTCCTCCGGGTTGAACATATCGGCAAATGGCTGAGCCGGCATGAAAGGATCGTGCGGCTTGAGGAAGGAAGAGATCAGGAAGAACGGCTTGTCCTGCTCGGCATAGGTCTCGAGGAACCGGACGGTCTCGCTGGATACAAACTCCTCAAAGTGCTCCTCCTCCGGCATGATCGACGGCCGGCCGACGGCGACCAGCCCCAAGCGGTGGTCAGGCGTACGATGCCCCTTCCACGGATCGCCTCTGCGCCAAAGGCCCTTGATCTGAGGCTGCCCCGCTCCCGAGTTCGGGGCGCCCAGCTCGTCCGCATAGAGTTTGGCTGCAGGCCCGATCGCCTGAAACCAGTCGTTGAACTCCAACTGATACTGGAACCCGTGGAGCTGCGCATCGACCGCGTGCATCTTGCCGATGAGGGCCGTGAAGTACCCGGCATCCCCAAAGCGAGTCGGCATGGTGGCGAACCGAGGACCGTAGGGCCGTTCCATGTCGTCGTTAAGATTGTGGCTATACAGCCCGGTCATCATGGACGCTCGGGAAGGCGCACATACCGGATTGTTGCAGTAGGCATTGGTGAAGCGAACGCTCTGCTGCGCAAGCCGGTCCAGGTTGGGCGTCTTGGCAACCGCGTCCCCGCAGACGCCCATGCAACTCCGCTTGTGCTGGTCTGACATGATCAGCAGAACATTGGGACGCTGCTTCGTTGGATTCGTTGGAGAAACGCCTTCCGTGTTCTCCTGAGTCGGAGAAGGCGTTGAAATTGCGGATAGGGTTGCCGCCCCGGCAGTCGTGAGGAAGTCTCTGCGATTCACAGTATTCAAATCTCCACAGCGAAAACGGCTATCCGGCGCCTATGCTCTCAGGCACTGTGCTCGGCTTAGCCATTGCACCTGCTACAGAACTATACAGAGTTTGGGCGGGGTCGAATGTGCTTGACAAGGCTTTATCACAGTGCAAAGGCATGGAGAGCTCGATGCATCTCCCGGGATATCCGAGTTCAAGAAGGCAGACCTGCCAGGCTTCATTCCCCGCACAGCTCTCGTTCGCGCAGCCTCCAATCTTCTTCCATCGGGCGCCGTCCAACACCAACCGCCAATGGGCCCGGCTTGTCACCGCCTCCGGATGAGTACAAACCCTCCCGGCGCCTTCTTGCCAACGAAAACCAAACGCAGAATACTCTCCTTATGCCACAACAAACGAGACCGTGGACTGCTGAGTGTATTCCACCGCAGACCGGCCGCCGTGTCATCATTACCGGAGCAAACTCCGGCATCGGCTTTGAAACAGCTCGGGAACTCGCCCGTAAAGGCGCCGAGATCATTCTCCCCGCTCGTTCCATGGTGAAGGCCAAAGATGCCATCGACCAAATCCGTGCCGAGATCCCCTCAGCGGTTCTCATTCCCTCGGTCCTGGACCTGGCCTCGCAGGCTAGCGTGCGTGAGTTCGCAGCGTGGTTTTCCGGACAGTATCCCGGACCATCGCTCGACCTGCTGATCAACAATGCCGGCGTGATGGCGATCCCCGGACGGGAACTGACCGTGGATGGCTTTGAGCGGCAGTTCGCTACGAACTTCCTTGGTCCCTTTGCTCTTACGGCTTGGCTCTATCCTCATCTGCGGCAGAGAGAAGGCAGCCGGATCGTTATCGTATCGAGCGCGGTAACCAAGTGGGCAAAGATGGACTTCGACAATCTGCAAGGTGAGCGCCGCTATCGCCCGATGATGCAGGCGTACAGTCAATCGAAGTTAGCTGACCTGTTGTTTGCGTTGGAACTTCATCGCCGCTTGACCAAGGCTGGTTCTCCTGTAAGCGTAACCTCGGCCCATCCCGGTTATGCCATCACCAATCTACAGACCAGCGGCCCCGGAAGCGGACCATCTGCTCTCCGAATGGTTTCATCCCTTCTAAAGCCGTTTCTCTCTCAGGATGCGGCTCACGGTGCGCTTCCTACCCTCTTTGCCGCCGTGACTCCTCAAGCTGTCTCCGGCCACTATTACGGTCCCGATGGCATCTTCGAGCTGAAGGGATATCCAAAGGCCGTTTCGATCCCGGCCCCGGCGCAGGATCCCAGAGACGCTCAACGCCTCTGGAGCGAAGCTGAGAGGCTGACAGGAGTCATCTTCCGAATCTGACTTCAGCGCATCGGGGATGCATCTCAATCCCGGGATGCCAACCGAAAGGCGCGCTTCCATGAAGTGATTTCAAGGCAGTTTCATCCCTGAGATTCTTCGTCGCGCATTATCGTGTTTGCGCTGGCCGCAGAAGACGATAGCGCGCTCCTTGCACCAGGGTAACAATCCGGCCCGCTTGCTTCACGCTCCGTGATGTTCACCCCCACACCCCGCCGGCCCGGAATTAAGCCCCGGACAAGCAAGTTCAGGAATTTAGTTGCAATGACAAATCTTCGGGGCAAGCAGCTTTGCAAAGCAATCATTCCATCGGTCCACTGGGGGCATGGGGCCGGTTGCCTTTCAGGAAGAACGAGAGCACGAAGAAAGTGGACGCACCGACGGCAAAGACCTGATAGCCATCGATGTAGGCCAAAGAATATGCCTGAGTAATCACAGTCTGGTAGAAGCGCCCGTAAGCCTGATTGAGGGCATCCGTGGAGCTGAGTCCCGCATAAAACAACGCATGCGACACCCTTTGCAGCGACTCGGTGGGGTACACATCGCCGGGGGTCAGATGCGGAACAAGAATCTGTTGATGAAACTGGGCTCGCCGTGCCAGGATGGTGGTGACGATGGATGTTCCGAAGCTCATGCCGATGTTGCGCATGAAGTTGATCAGGGCCGAGATCGAGTTGTTCTTCTCCGCAGGCAGACCGACGTAGACGACCGTGGTCAGAGGTACGAAGAGGAAAGGCAGCCCGATCACCTGAAGGACACGAATCCACGAGCCGGCCCGGAAGCTGATGAGTGTATCCATGTGCTGGGTTGAAAACCACATGCCGAAGGCCATCGCCGCCCACCCAAAGTGCACCAGGCGCCGCGCCTGAACCTTGCCGAGCAGCCTTCCCACCATCGGCAGCTCCATAAGCAGAAACAGCCCGCCAAAAGAGAGTAGCAGGCCCGCGCTCTCCGCCGTGTAGCCCATGAGAGTCTGCAGGTAGAGAGGTAGCATGACCAAGGTGCCGAACATCATGACGCCGAAGCCGAACATCATGAGGTTGCAGGTGAGAAAGTTGAAGTGCCGAAAGAGGTGGACATCGATGACCGGAGCGTCCTGGAACCACTCCCAGATGATGAGCGCGAGCAGAGCGGAGGCGGAGATCAGGGTGAGGGTCAGAATAAAGTGGGAGCCAAACCAGTCGTCCTCCTGGCCCTTGTCAAGCACCACCTGAAGCGCGGCGATGCCGATGGCCAGCAGGCCGATGCCGATGTAGTCAATCGGGTTTCGATTGCGGGTTCTGAGGCGCAGATAGGGAGGATCTTCCACTAGCTGTCTGACCAGAAAGAGCGCCACGATCCCAACTGGGATGTTGATAAAGAAGATCCAGCGCCAGGAGTAATTGTCGGTGATCCAGCCGCCCAGTGTGGGACCGATGATGGGCGCCAGCACGGTGGTAATTCCATAGATGGCGAAGGCCTGACCGCGTTTGTGCTCCGGAAAAGCGTCGGCAAGAATGGCCTGCGCCACAGGCTGCAACCCGCCGCCAGCCGCACCCTGCAGGACGCGAAAGAGGATCATCATCCCGAGGCTCGGGGCCAGGCCGCAGAGCACGGAGCTGGCGGTGAACAAGAACAGAGAGGAGAGAAAGTATCTCTTGCGGCCGATGGTGTTGGAGATCCACCCGCTGAGGGGCAGAATGATGGCATTGGCCACCAGATAGGAGGTGAGGATCCAGGTGGCCTGATCATTACTGGAAGCCAGGCTGCCGGCCATGTGTGGCAAGGCCACGTTGGCGATGCTGGCGTCGAGCATTTCCATGAAGGCCGACATCGCGACGACGCCGGCGATGAGCCAGGGATTGTGCGCGGGTGTCCACGGAGCCGCAGCAGATACTCCGCGCGGAACCGACAACCCCGGAACGCCTCCTGCATTTGAATCGGCCATATCGATATCCTCGCTACCGGAAGCGCTATTTGAGGCGAATGCTCGGCTCGACCGAGAGGCCAATTTGAAGAAGATGGTTGGGATCCTGCCCGGGATCAAAGACGATGCGGACCGGCACCCTCTGGACCACCTTTACGTAGTTGCCTGTGGCGTTCTCTGGCGGCAGCAGGCTGAACTGCACGCCAGTGGCTCCCGCGATCCCCTGGATCTTGCCGTTGTAATCGCGATCCGTAGCATCCACATGAATCTTCACCGGCTGGCCAGGGTGCATGCCCTTCAGAGCGGTCTCTTTGTAGTTGGCGGTCACCCAGATATCCTTCGTCGGCACAATCGTCATCAGCGTCTGCCCAGGAGCGACGTTCTGTCCAGCCACCGCAGTGCGCTTTCCTATGATCCCCTCTGTCGAGGCCACGATGGTGGTGTATTGCAGGTCCAACTCGGCGCGATGCAATTCAGCTTCTGCCTCTTCGACGGCGGCTGCGGCGGCCTGGGCTTTGGCTTGCGTTACCTGCATCTGCTGAGGCCGGGTATGGGCGCGACGGAGTTCAGCTTCCGCATCCTGCATCCTGCTTCGAGCCTGCGTTACCTGCTGGTCAGCAGCGGCTACGCCGGCCTGAGCTCCAGCGACATCGGCAGCGCTCGCCTTCGAGGCTGCAACCGCCTGATCATATTGCTGGCGGGAGATCTCGTTCTTGCCGATCAACTGACGATAGCGCTCCAGATCATCCTGAATCTTGACATCGTTGGCTTCGGCCTGGGTCAGGCGAGCTTCGGCCTCCTGAAACTGCTTTTCAGAGGCCACGATCCCAGCCTGCGCGCCCTGCACATCCGCCTCGGATGCGTTGACCTGACTCTGGGTGCTGACGGAGGTAATGGGTACGCCACCCAGCGCCGCGTTGGCTTCAGCCTGCGCCTCTGCCAGATGCGCCTTGGCCAGATCGACGGCGACCTGATAGTCGGTAGGATCGAGTTGCACCAACACCGTACCCTTCTCGACATACTGCGTATCGTCGACGGTCACTCGCGTTACGTAGCCGGAGACTCGTGCGCTGATCGGATGCAGGTATCCATCGATCTCCGCGTCGTCTGTTGTGGCAAATTGGGATTCATAGCGCCAGATGCCCACCGCGCAAAGGATCAGAACGGCCAGGACGACCAGCAGAATGCGCTTCTTTTTTCCGTTGGCCTTTTCGTTGCCGGCAGCATCGTCGCGCGTTTCGGTCGACTCTGCGCTGGGACTCGATACCCTTGCCTGGACTTCTTCACTCATCGGTTGTTCTTCATGGTTCATGGCTATTTCTCTCCCAGATAGCTAAGGCCTTCATGCTCGGCGACACCCATCGCGCGAGCCAAATTGAGTTTGGAGATGCTGTACCGGTAAAGGCTGGCAATGTAATCTTCGTCGGCCTGAGCAACTGCCTGCTGTGCCTGAACGACTTCGACATTGTTGGTCACGCCGGATGCAAATCGATCGCGGGATTGATCCAGGGTCTGCGCCGCAAGCGTGGTATTGGTCTGCGCGACACCCACCTGATCCGCATTGGTGTCCAGATTCAGCAGGGCCGTGCGGACGTCGTAGTCGATCTGCTCCCTCAGGTTCGAGAGTTTGCTCTGCGCCTGATTCAGGCGGGCCTCTGCCGTTTGGATCTCTCCGCGAACTCTACCTCCCTGGAACAAAGGCACGTTCACAGAGCCGGCGACCAGATAAGTCTGGTGGCCGTCGGTCAACCCTCCAGCACCGATGTCGCCCCAGCTTGCATTGACCCCGGCAGAGGGGTAGCGCTGCGCACGCGCTGCGCGCACCTGCGCCTCCGCGGCGGTCACCTCCGCCATGGCGGCCAGATAGTCGCCGCGATGCTGGTAGGCTCGGGCGACCGCATCTTCGACCACCGGAGCGGACAAGGGCTGGTACGGAACGTGGGTGGCAAGTTCAAAGGCCTGACCATCCGCCAGGCCGATGGCGCGCGCCAGATTCAGCTTCTCCGTGGCGAAGGCGTTCTGCGCGGCGAGCAGGTTTTCCTGTTGCTGCTTCAGCTCCACCAGCGCGCGCAGCGTATCGATCTGCGGGCTCAAACCGGCTGTTTCTCGGTCCTTGGCAAGCTGGTAGAGGGCCTGCGCCGTGTCCCGTTCCGCAGTGGCCGACTGCACCTGCGCCTCCCCGGCGATCGCCATCAGATAGGCGTTGCCCACGGCCAGCACCACCGTGTCGCGGGCCTGCTGGTAGGTGAACCTTGCCGCCGAGAGCTCTTGCGATGCGGCGCGGGAAGCCTCCAAATTGCTTAGGTTCAACAGCGGCGCGGAGACCGCAAGCTGGGCGTCAAAGACATGAAAGGGGCTAGGAATGGCGGGGATCGAAGGGGGCAGCGTTTTGGGCCCAACCATCGCCTGCAGGTCAAGCTCCTGTTCCAATCCGCTGATGCCTCCATTCACTTGAGGCAACAGACGGCTGAGCGCCTGCCAGCGATCGCCGTTGGCAGCCCTCCTGTCCTCACCGCTCAGCAGCAGACCCAGGTTGGCGCGCAGCCCGCGAGCGATGGCCTCTTGCAGGGTCAGGTTGAGCGTCCCTGACACAGGCTCGGCGGTGACTGAGCTGCCAGAATAGGGATTCTGCGAGGAATCCACGTCGAGCGACTGCTGCGCCATCACCACGGGAAGACCGAAGAGAGCAGGCGCCATCAGCATTACGGCTGCCCTCCCTCTCACTTTCGCCGCATCTCTTCGAAACAACAGCATGGAAGGACTCCTGTTCGCTTACTTTTTCTCTGGCACCATCGCCGCAAAGACCGGCTCGGCGTATCCAATCACCTTCGTGGCCAGTGCGAAGCGCACGATGCGCACGGTCTCAAGCACCTTCGCCGGCGCAATGCCCTGTATCTTTGCCTTGTCCGCCATCGCCTGAATGCAGGCTTTGCTGCTGGCCGCAAGCGCGGAGGCGAGATAGATCAGGGTGCGGGTTTCATCGTCGAGCGCTCCCTCGGCCGGCATGGCGTAGCCGCGCGAGCGCAGGTGCTCCCACAACAAACCTTCATCGACGGCAACGGCCTTCTAAATGGCGGAGGGAATGGCGCCCATGGTCTTGCGCATCATCTCGAAGACCTGTTCGACGGTTGGCTTCTGCTCTGTATTCACCGGTTGCTCCTTGTTCGTTCTTTTGCGTTGCTCTCCTTGTGCTATGGGAATAAAGCCGCGCAACGCTTGGCCTGTTACGAGAAATATGTATCCCGCTGCGATCTTTTCAGCCTCCTGCGATGAGGTCGGTCCCGGCGAGGTAGATTCCGATGTAGAAAAGCTGCGCCGCTGTAGATCTGCGAACCAAGATCTCGAGAAGGGCCACCTTGTCAAAAAACCTGGCGGTCAGCGGATGGGGTCGCAGAGAGTGCCGCAAAAGGAGGAGCTGGCATTGCGCGCGGTTTGTACCCGGAATTTGAATCGTCGCCTTCAACTTCTCTTCCGCGATGCCGCCGTCTGAAAGAGCACAAAGAGCAGCGGCGCTTATCGCCCTCGTTCCTTCAATACCTGAGTTACGCAGGTAAACAGATTGCAGACGCAAGGCGTCAACAGCCGGTAGTACACCGTGGTTCTCTCGCGCCGGTCTTCGACTACCCCGTGCGCGCGCAGCAATGCAAGATGTTTGGATACGGTTGAAAGATCGCCGCCCACAAGTTCATGAAGGTCACCAACCGAACACTCGCCCCGACTCAGCCGGTCCACAATCATCAGGCGCGACTGGTGCGCCAGGACGCGAAGCACTCTGGCCTGTTGAGTGAAGCGGCTGCTGTCAACTTGACGTCTCATATCTTCTTTATTGGCCATATTGTCAGATAGCGATCCTTGATGCTGTGACGCGGGTCACAATGGCAGGAACGATCGCGGTGGGTCTGCGGAGGTAATGGGCCAAGAAGCGCTGTGCGCGCTATGCGCGCGGAGCAGTTAAAGCGCGGGCCCTACCGATGGATTGGTTGCCACACGGGTGTTTGTTGGATGGGAGGTTCTCTTGCTCGCTCCTACTGGCCAAGAGCCGCCAAACGGGGAACCTGAGACACCTTTCGCAGTCCGGTCAGGTCGATCGCAGCATTCATCGTCTTTACCAGGTACGAAGACCTGGAGCGAGACTGGAACCGTGTGTTTAAGCAGTGATGGCAAGTTTCGGGCGCCGTGCCGGCGCCTTCCGCAAAAGCTTGAATGCGCGTGCCGCAAGCGTTGAGGACGAAAACGCCATCTGCGATAAGGCCCTACAGCATTCCCGTTGATCTTAGAACGGACCAAGACGCTTTTATCGGCTATTCGGCGTTGAGCAAAGGGATGTTGCCTCTGCAAAGCAGGCGCGAGCCAAATCCTTGTAGAGAAGCGCTTGTGCGTAGCGGTCTGATTCCTCAACCATTTGCCCAGCCGCATCAGGAAATAGCCGCGCGTAATAGTGAGCGCCGGAGAGAAGCTCCGGGGCGAAGATCAGGATGTCGCCGGGCTTTGCGCTTTTGAGGAATCCGAGCATGGACCGAATCCAGAGTTCCTTGAAGTGGGCCAGATAATTGATCTTGCCGTGGGCTTGCAGAGGGCGTGCGTGGATGTCGGGACCGATCGGAACCTGCATGGAGCCGGAACTTGCAATGCGGCCGTGAAGAAAGCCTATGCGGTCAAAGACAGGCTGCAGAAAGGCCATCTTGTCTTCCCAGACCCCGTAGACAAGCTCCTGCCCACAGTAATAGTGGCTGAAGTCGCCATTGAAGCGAACCTCCGGAAACTTCTTCACAATCTGGACCGTGCGCCAGATGTCCTGCGTGATGGTGGCGCGGTGGGTCTCGACGAAGATAGGCAGATGGTGACGCTCCGACGCCGCAAGAATCGCCTCGACCATGCGAAACGCATCATCTTCGTCTTCGAGGCCCCATCCTGCATGAACAGTGAGACAGACGTCGCCGCGCCGGGCGTGCCTGGCCGCAACTGCGTCGGCCTCACCGGGCGTATTGATCCGGTCGAGACCGCAGTGAGGGAGGGGCGTATCTGCAATAACCGGCTCGTCCGTCGTCAACTGAACTCCCTCGAATCCGTCACTGAGCAACTGCTTGTAGCACGCCATGCCTCGATGGTCTCTCCAGATACTGTCATCGCGCAGGTCTGCAAGATTGTCGAGATTGAGGTAGACCTGAAGGCGCGGTGCGCCCGCCGATCCGTCATTGATAAATCCAGATACAGAACTCATCCACTACAGCCTTTCTGTTAGAACTCGTCAAATGCGATCTGGCCAGGAGGGACTTCTAGAGCTTCCAGCATCCGGGTGCAGGCTTTGATCATCAACGGGGGCCCGCAGAGGTAATACTCCACCACGGTCGGATCCGGGTGACTGCGGAGGTATTGTTCCAACACGACCTGGTGGATGAAGCCGACGGGGCCGTTCCACGCATCTTCCGGCAGAGGCGAAGAGAGCGCAAGGCGAAAGGTGAAGTTTGGGTGAGACTCGGCAAGGCGGAGAAAGTAATCAGTGTAAAAAAGTTCTTGGCGGGATCGCGCGCCGTACCAGAAGCTGATCTTTCGAGCGGTATTCTCCGTTTCCAGCAAATGAGATAGCTGGGCGCGAAGTGGCGCCATGCCTGCGCCACCCCCGATGTAGAGCATCTCCCGCTGCGTCGGCTTGATGTGGAAGTCTCCAAACGGTCCAACAGCCGAGAGGCGGTCACCGGGTTTAAGACTGAAGAGATAACTGGAGCCCACGCCGGGGGCACAGTCCTGCCCTGGAGGGGGTGTGGCGATGCGAACATTAAGCCGCAACGTGGATTCGGTCTTCTGATTGTTGGCCAGAGAGTAGTTGTTTCGCCTGCTGCCCTCCGCATTCCGGGCGACCAGGTCAAACAGATGGTGGGCTCGCCAGACGGAGGCAAATGGCTCAGGGATATCAAAGCTGCTGAAGGGGATCTCAGCGTAGGGCGGAATTTCAAATTGCAGGTAGTCGCCAGGAGTAAAGCTCATAGGGTGAGCGGAGTCGACAGGCTCAAGGAGGATCTCCTTGATAAAGGTGGCCAGGTTGCGGTTGCTGACCACGCGGAACTCAACGGCCCGCGGTGTACGCGCGTCGGCGCCGCCCGGAGACGCAACGTGGATAAGAACTCTGCCGCTGCGCTCTTCGACAGGATAGGTCGCCAGGCCGCGGCAGACCGGCATGCGAGCGGGTGAGCCATCCGTCAGGTGGAAACGCCCGTTATGCTTGGGGCACTCGATGGTTTGGCCGACGATGAGGCCCTCGGCGAGATGGGTGTTCCCGTGGGTGCAGATGCCGTCTGTGGCGAAGAGGCTCCCCTCCTGCGTGCGGTAAAGTGCATAGGTCTTTCGTCCGTGGTCTAGGCGAAGGATATCTCCACCACGTAGCTGTTCCGCAGGACAGACCTCGAGCCATCCGCCGACGTCCCGTTTGATCTCGGCGCAGGTGACAGTCTGAGAGTTCCGCGGCTTGCGCTCTGGTAGGCGGCGCTTGACGTGGTACGTGGGATCCTTGACCTGCCGGGCGATGGCGGGGATGATCTCGCGCCATGCGGCCAGGAGGCTCGGATATGGAGTTGGGCAGTCATCCTTGACGAGTGCGTGCAGCGCCGGCAAGGCATGATAGGGGACCAGAGGGAACATGTGATGCTCAACGTGATAGTTCATGTTCCAGTAGAGATAGCGGTTGACGGAGTTCATGGACACCGTTCTGCAGTTCAGCCGATGATCGAGGACGTTCTCCGCCAAGCCGGCATGTTGCGTAGTGCCGTAGATCACCATCAGCCAGGAGCCGAAGAGGTTGGGCAGCCCCACAAAGAGCAGCGGCGCGAGGCTGTGCGTAAAGATGGCAAGGGCAATGACAGCCGCATAGATCGCCAGAGAGAGGCGCGCACGAAGGAAGACGTTGGGGAACTCAGAGGCCGGAATGAAGGTCTTCTCTTCAGCGGACATGCGGCCAGTGGCGTGAAGCAGGAGATGCTTGAAGTATCGCGGGTAGCCCCGAAGATTAAAGAAGGACATCAGGATGCCTCTGACGTCCGGAGGACGCGGAACGGCAATCTCCGGGTCGCGGCCGACGATCAGCGTGTCACTGTGATGACGGGTATGGCTCCAGCGCCAGACCGTGGATTCGCGCATCACCATGAAGGAAGCGATCTCATACAGAGCGCTGTTCATCCAGTCGGTCTTGAAGGCTGTACCGTGACCGGACTCGTGCCAGCGCGAGTCAGAGGTGGAGGCGTAAAGAACGCAGTACACCATATACGGCGCAACGGACCAGATTTTAGGCCACAGCGCAATGGCGGCGAAGGCGCTGAGAAGGATGAGAGCAAACCAGAGGATCGTGTCTCGGATGGCCGGTCCGTCCTTGCGTTCCAGCAGGACGCGCAGCGTCTCACGCGGCACAGGGCACTGATACCAGTCCGCTTCCGCGAGCCCCTTTTCGATGGCGCGGGTGGAGTTGACGCCCGTGAGGCTGTAGTCGAACTCGTCTTCGCGGGTGAGGTTGGGGATGGCGTGGCTACTCATGGGACATCGGGCTCCCGGGAGCTTGCTCCCAGAATAGGCTTGGTGCAGTGTATGGAACAGCTCCGAGATTGCCCAAGGGGAAATTTTGCCTGTGCGCGGAGCTGGAGGCGCGGCAGCACCAAGCCGGTCCGAGCGATTCAACAGAAGCTGCGGTCAACCGAGGCGCGCATCCCCACGCTGCTGGATGCGTCAAGTGCTGTGGCAAAGGCCGGTCTGGCCAGGACGCGCTGCCGAATGAGGTCGTTGTTGTGGGCCGCCGAATTCTCCGCGGGCGCTGAAGGATGGAGGGCCAAGCCCGGATTTGGACCTGTTCTCCGTGGTGCGAAGGTCCGTATGAGGATTCCGATTTGAGGAACGCGCGACGGACAAGGATAGGAAGGTCGTGGTCAGCGCCCGTTCCCTTGCTCGTCTCTCCCAGGCGACTGAAGCGCGGACTTGCCCTCTGATTCGCCAGACAGAGCTGATCTGACAGTTTCTCCGAGAGTGGGATGGCTTTTGCGTTTGAGTCGTCGCGATCTGAGAGTCCCGGCTCGCCCACCGCGAACCCGCATCTCCCATTTTTTGGTGCCGAAGAAAGGACTCGAACCTTCACACCCTTGCGAGTACATGGACCTGAACCATGCGCGTCTGCCAATTCCGCCACTTCGGCTCACTTCAGAGGCCCAGAACCGGATCCAACCTGTATCCAGCCGCGCGAACTGCGTGAGTTTTAAGTCTCCCAAAGTGGAGGCGGGCTGTCAACCGATCCCGCGCGTGCCTGGCGGGCCATAACTTCGACCGAAATCGCACCGGGCCAGACCGCAGCGAGGCATCATCTCGCGCTTGTCGGCATGCCCGAATCAGCCCCGGATGGGATCCTGTGACTCGCCGGGCGGACGGATCACTTCGCCCATTCGCTCTTCGCCGGCGAAGCGGGCAGATGCTTCAAGAATCCCGCCTGCAGGAAATTGCGTCCTACCCTATACCCGCGCCTAGGAGCGCAATGGAGCCCATGAAGGAAACTTCAACTTCCCACGAGCCGCTCGAACAGCAGCAGATTCCAGATGCCCTGGCGCAGGAGATTCGGCGCCTGGCCCACGACCTATCCAATGCGCTGGAGATCATTGTGCAAACCAGTTATCTGCTGAATATGGCCGAGTTGAAGGAGCCTGCCGGCGATTGGGTGCGCATGCTGGACTCAGGCGTCTCCCGGGCGCTTGAACTCAACCAGGAGCTGCGCGAGTACCTCAAGCAGCACACCCGCCCTTGATCCCCGCAGCCTGGACCGCGTCCCATCAAGGGCCCTCCCGCCCCCGGCGATGCGCAACTCCGGTAAAGCCCGCCGATGCGCAGGCGAACTCGTTCTCAAATCTCTCCCGTCGGGCTCGCCGCCGGCAGGAATGCGGCTCTACTCGTCCTTCGCGATGGTGGTGACAATCTTGTCAAGGAGGCTGCGAGCCGCAGCGCTGCCGGAGGGCGGCTGCTCATCGACGAAGATGGAGAAGGTCACCGTGCGGCCGCTGGCCGTATCCAGATATCCAGAGAGCGCACGCGACTCACCCAGGGTTCCCGTCTTGGCGAAGAGATGCCCCTTCACCGGCGGATTCGGGAACCGTTCGCTGAGCGTGCCGTCCTCGCCGGCATCGGGCAGCGAAGCCTTCCATTGCGCAAACCACGGCTGATGGGCCGCATAGGACAGAAACTTCACCATGGCGCCAGGCGTCACCAAGTCATGCGCGCTGAGGCCGGAGCCGTCGAAGAAGACGAAATCGTCCGGATCCAGGCCTGCGTGCTCCAGATTGGCGCGAATCAGCCGCGCGCCATCCACAATGGAACCGTCGCCGCAGGGCGTCACGCGGCCCAGATTGTGCAGAAAAAGCTCCGCGTGCAGGTTCTGGCTCACCTTGTTGGTCAGCACCACGTCTTCCGCCAGCGGAGCCGAGATATGGGAGGCGAGGAGCTGGCCGTAGTCGGCTGGAGTCTGCGCGGGAGTCTGCACATGGGCGCAGCTACAGGGTTCAGGAGTGCTTTGGTCAGCTACGGGTACAGATCCGGTGGATGCGGCAGCAACCATTCGGCTGTCGCAAGGATCGGGCGTGAGCCACTCGAAGAGGTACGGAACGGCGTCCGTGGAGAAGCGGTGCCGAGCTCGGGCCTGCCCGTCGATGACGACTCCGCGTTGCCGTAGCATGGCAGCGAAGACCATGGCGGCGTACTGAGCCGGATCCGCGATGGCGACCTCTTCAACGTGAACAGGCCCGCCCTCCGGCACAGAGCCGAAGACGCGCAGCAGGCCAGAGCCGGGCAGGCGCTCCACCTCCACGCCCTGAGCGGGTGCGCCGGCCGGAACGGTGGCAACATGGGCATCCACTTGGTAGTAGGGCACGTTCTGCTCCAGCTCGACGGAGGCCGCGTTGGCGCCGGATCCGCCCATCGGCGCTAGAGCCTGGAGCGGCGTGACCACCAGCTTCAGCTCATTGTTGTCGATCGTCAGCGCGCTCACCGGAGCGCCGTAGCCCCAGATCTGATCGTCCTGCGCCCAGGACTCCGCGTAGGGTTGATAGGGATACAGCGTGTCGTCGCCGACGATGTCGCCGGTAATCCGCTTGACGCCTTGGGCCACAATCTGATCGGCAAGCGAGGCCAGATCCGCCAGCGGCGGAGGCGACGCCGCTGGGTGTATCTGGGGACGTGCGGAGCTGGAAGCCGGCGAACGATAGGGCAGATCATCCGCCCCGAAGTTCGCATCGCCGCCGCCCACCAGAGTCAGATTCCCGTGGACGGCGCCTGTGGCTGGATCATAGCTGCCGAAGACGCTGGTCGTGAAGGTCTTCTGCGGACCCAGCAGCGCCATCGCCGTGGCGGTGGTAAAGATCTTGTTGTTGGATGCCGGCCGGAAGAACTTGCCTGCATCATGCTGGTAGATCAGCTCACCCTGCAGCGTGGCGACCGCAATGCCCCAATGAGCGCGCGAGGCCGCAGGGTCCTCCAGCAACGCATGGATGTGCCGCTCCAGCGGCTGGATCTTGTCCGCCGGCGACTGATCTACGGCAGGCGTAGCCCCGGGGCCGACGACTGCCGCAGCCTGGGCAGAGACGGACGACGCACTCCAGACGAAGAGAAGAGGCAGGACGGTCAATGCCCATAGCGCAGAGCGATGCATGGCGCGAGTCTACGAAAGCCGGGTTGATTTGTATAGTCGGCCGCTCCGCGCCAGTCTCTGTCTCGAAAAAAATCAGCTCCAGATGGAGCAGCCATCAGAGATCTCTCGCCCCTCTTCACCAACCCGACACCGGAAGAGTGCTCTAGACTGGACGCAATCCGATCCGATGGACCTTGACGACTCCAGGCCGCACCTCTTTTGGCAACTGCGCACACGCAAGCTGGCCCTGGGGAGACGCACGTTACTCATGGCCATCCTGAATCTGACTCCGGACAGCTTCTCCGGAGATGGCTTGTTCGGCGGTCAGGAACGGCTGCAAGGTTGCTCCCCCCATCCCTCGGATCCAGGTCCGGAGGCGATCGAGCGCGCAGTAGCGGCGGCAGTGAAGGCCGTGGATGCGGGAGCCGACATTGTGGATCTGGGAGCGGAGTCCACCCGGCCACAGGCAACGCCCATCGGCAGCGAGCAGGAGCAGGCGAGGATTCTGCCGGTTCTTGACCGGCTGCTGCTGGAGCGGCCTGAAGCTGTGGTCTCCGTGGACACCTACCACGCGGCCACAGCGCGGGCTGCGGCCAGTCACGGAGCCGAGATTATCAACGATGTCTCCGGGCTGCAATGGGATCCGTTGATGCCGCAGGCCGTGGCGCAGAGTGGGTGCGGTTTGGTTCTGATGCATACCCGCGGCCGGCCGGGTGAATGGGGCTCGCAACCAAAGCTGCATAGCCGTGCCGTCGTTCCGCTGGTTCTGGAGGGGCTGCGCGAGCGGCTTGCACAGGCTGGGGCTGCCGGGATTCGCAGCGAACAGATGGTGATCGATCCGGGTCTGGGTTTTGGCAAACGTGGCCAGGAGAACTTTGATCTGCTGGCCGGACTCGGGCGGCTGCATGCGCTGGGCCGCCCGCTGCTGGTGGGGCTCTCCCGCAAGAGCTTCCTGGGCGAGGTGGTCCATCCCCTCCAGAGCGGCGGTGAGACGATTCGCGAGGCTAGACGCATCGCCACAGTGGCGGGAAACGTCACGGCCATTCTGGCTGGCGCGCACATCCTGCGGGTGCATGAACTCCAGGACGGCCGCGAGGCAGCCGCTGTGGCCGACTCGGTGCTGGAGCGGAGACACGGACCGAGAGTGGAACCAGGACCGTAGCAGAGAATGAAGGAGAGCAAACAGCGCAACCGGCTCAAAGGCCCATAGCTTTTCCGCGTGGATGGGTCTCCCGAAGCGGACCCGCGGTGGGGTTTTCACTGCGAGAAATTCCCCCCACACGCCCTCCATCGCACGCCCGGCGCCCTGATAGCCTTGGCCTGGTTCAGATGGTCAGGATCTCTTTCTCTTTGGCACGGAACAGTTCGTCAAGGCGCTTGATCTCAGCGTCGGTGAGTTCCTGGATCTCGGCGTTGGCGCGCTTCTCGTCATCGGCCGAGATCAGCTTGTCCTTGGCTGCCTTCTTGACAACCTCATTGCCCTCGCGGCGGATATTGCGGATGGTCGTTTTGTGCTCTTCCGCCATGCCTGCCAGATGCTTCACTGTCTCCTTGCGGCGCTCCTCGGTCATGGGGGGGATGGGCACGCGCACGATCTTGCCATCGTGCATGGGGTTGAACCCATGCTGACTGTTGCGGATGGCCTTATCGATCAACGGAACCAGATGCGGCTCCCAGGGTTGCACCAGAATCAGGCTGGCCTCCGGGGTTGTGATCTGGGCTACCTGAGAGATTGGCGTCTCGGTACCATAGTAGTCAACCTTGATGCCGTCCAGCATATGGACCGAGGCGCGGCCGGTACGGACACTCACCAGGTGAGCGCGGAAGTCTTCCACGGACCTGTTCATGCGCGCCTTGATGCCTTCGTATACGCCGGAAAGACCCTCCATCCCTGTCATCGTCGATGCCATGGTATTGATCACCTCCTGAAATCTGCCGGTCGCCCCGGCACAGCCTTTTTGCAGAAGTTTTGGGCGATTTCGACGGAAAGACCGCCAACTGCGCCGGCCTGCCGAACGAAACCGGAGACTGACGCGGGGGATGAGGCGATCTCCTCGGCCCGCAACCTCCCTACAGCTTCCCCGTAACCCTGATTTTACAGCGCAAGGATCCCAGACGCCTGGGACGCAGATGGTGGATCTGTCCTTCGCCATGGCATCGTTGCAACTGTATCGGGGGGCACTACTTTGACACCTGGAATCGTTGACTTTCGCCTCTGCCGACGATATCCTCGACGCAGATAGACCTTGTCCCGCCCTGAAATAGAAGTTCGATCCGTTCCTCGGATCGGCGGAACTCACCTCATCGCTGTACAGCCATGGGCCCCAAGGGTCGCGGCGGAAATAGGATCTCCCTGAATGAAGAAGACCCTTCTGCTCACCACTCTCGCAGTCGCCTTGCTGGTTGCGATCCCCGCTTGCGCTCAGGGTGGTTGCGATGACTCGCCCGAAAACCCCACTCTCGTTCTTGCCGGTCTGGCGGGCGGAGCCTATTTTATCTCTTCGCTGCGAACTCGGCTGCGGGCGCGGCGAACCAAGAGCCAAGATCCCTGCAAGTAGCCGGCATGCGGCCCAAGCGAGCCTTGCCGGGTGGCCGTGATCAGGCCGGACCCATGGATCGACGTGGGTCTCACTCTCTG
>DAHWOF010000052.1 GCA_027335345.1 Granulicella sp.
ACCCTCCCAACAATCCACAAACTGCGCCAAACTCTCCTGCGAAAACCTCGAAGTTGTCATACAAGCAACTTCAAGCCTGCCCCCCGCTCCTTCAAAGTCTCTGCCCTGGTTCAACTAATTTTCAAATGCGTTTGCCCTGGGGTAGACGGCGCTGCGGCAACCTCATGGATGAGTATCTGTAACACGATCCTCATCCATCCGGATGACCCGCGGCGACGGTCTGTTCCCCCGTGGGGACGGTCACGGCGACGGTAGCTTGCCGGGCCATCTCACCCCAGCAGGCTGGGTCGCTGGGGCCGGGAAGTTTGAGAAAACCCCATGGAAGCCGCGGCGCCAGTCGACAACCTGCACGAAAGATGCTTCAGGGCGTAGCGGACACCTGCCTGATTGCGGCTTTCGATGTCACCTTGGAGGCTGCTGGAAGCTGGGCTGTATTCCAACCCCCGCCGAGGGCCTCCACCAGTTCCACCGCGGCGGTCAGCTCGATGACACGAGAGGTGATCTGCAGCTCCTGATCGTTCAAGAGAGCCGTCTGCGCGCCCAAAACGTTCAGCTCCGGATCGAGCCCGGTCTGGTAGCGTGAGTTCTCCAGGTCGAGAGAGTGCTGGGCTGACTGGATGGCCTGATTCTGCTGCTGGATCTGCGCGGAGGTGATGCGAAGGGTTGCGATCTCATCTTCCACCTCTTGAAACGCGGTCAGCACGGTCTCCCGATAGTTAGCCACATCCGCCTTGTACTCCGCCTCGTACTCCGCAACGGTGGCTCGGCGTAGTCCGCCCTCAAAGATGAGCTCAGAGGCTGAGGCTCCGGTGGACCACAAGAGCGCGGGCACGGAGAAAACGGTCCCCAGCGCAGCGGACTCCACGCCTCCTGAGCCCGTCAGGGTCAAGGTGGGATAGAAGGCGGTCTTCTCCACGCCCACCAGCGCGTTGGCCTGGGCCAAGGTCCGTTCCGCGGCGGCGATATCGGGTCTGCGCTCCAACAGTTGCGAGGGCACGCCGAGAGGAATGGGGGGTACCGGCGTGGTCAGGTCCTTTACGGCCATGGAGAAGCTGGAGGCTGGCTGTCCAATTTCCAAGGCGATGGCGTGTTCGTAGATGGCCCGATTGGTAGCGATCGCGGTGGCTGTCGCCTCATCGTCCTCCAGGGTCATCTCTTCTTCGGCGACGGATTGTTCATCGTCGATGCCGGTTGCATACAGCGCCTTGGTCAAAGTGAGGGTCTGCTTGTCAACCTCCACCATCTGGTTGTACACATGCTGCAGCGAATCCTGACCGCGCAGCTCGAAGTAAAACACAGCCAGGGAGGCCTGTTCGGAGAGCTTTTCTCCGGCCAGATCAGCGGCGCTCACCTGGGCCGCATAGCGCATCTCGCTCACCTCATTCCGAATCTTGCCCCACAGATCCGGCGCCCAGCTTGCACCTCCAATAACCGAGTATGTGCTGGCCGTCACGCCCTTGGTGGAGGTGGCTACGGCGCGGTTGGCGGCCGTTGGCACCTTGTTTCTGCTAAATGCCGGACCGCCGCTGACGGTGGGGAAGAACTGCGAGCTCACCGCGCGCACGACGTCCAGCGCCGCCATGAAGTTCTGGAAGTCAAGAATGATGTCCTGGTTGTTGATGTTGAGCTGGTCTTCCAACGCATTCAGCTCGGGCTCATGAAACATCTCCCACCACTTGCCGCGCAGCACGGTGTCCTGCGGGTTGGCGGGCTCCCATGTTCCCGGGGGAGCATTGGCGTACTTGACTGGCGTAGACTCCTTGAATTCCGGCGGAGCCGGGGCGGCGGGCCGCACATACTTCGGACCGATCCGGCAGCCTGCGAGCAGTGCGACGGCCGCGCAGGCGACCCATGGCAGGATCTTCACGGATGCATGGCCGGCGCGATCGCCGCAGTGGTCGGCGGACTGGGCCAGTCCATGGGGTACGTCGGCTGTGAAGACGTCCGCTATCGGGTGTTGCGATTTACTCTCTCTTCTTTTTCCCATTCTCATAGGGTTAGCCTTCATTGCGCCCCCTCCGAAGCCGCGGTAAACAGCCGAGCCCGCTTGTCTCCCTGGATCTTGAGCCGCAGATTATCCATGAACAGATAGATGACCGGGGTGGTAAACAGCGTCAGCGCCTGGCTTACGATGAGTCCGCCAATGATCGAGATTCCCAGCGGCCGCCTCAACTCTGATCCCATGCCTGTACCCAGCGCCAGCGGCACAGCGCCGAACATCGCCGCCATGGTGGTCATCAAAATCGGCCGGAAGCGCAGCAGGGAGGCCTCAAAGATGGCGTCGCGGGTGTTCTTGCCCTCGACGCGCTCGGCATGGAGCGCGAAGTCGATCATCATGATCGCATTTTTTTTGACGATGCCGATGAGCAGAATGATGCCGATGATCGACATGACGTCCAACTCGGTATGGGTGATGCGCAGGGCGAGCATAGCTCCCAGACTCGCGGGAGGCAGGGTGGAGAGAATCGTGATGGGATGCACGAGGCTCTCATACAGAATGCCAAGCACAATGTAGACCGCCACTACCGCGGCCAGCACCAGATAGGGTTCGGTCCCTAGCGACTGCTTGTAGGCTTGCAGCGTTCCCGCATACTCGCCATGCACGGTATCCGGCACGTCCAGGCTGTCTTCGATCTGATTGATCTCATCCGTCGCCTGGCTCAGCGAGACGCCGGGGGCAAGATTGAAGCTGATGGTCACCGATGGAAACAGCCCGGTGTGGTTGACCTGCAGCGGGGTGGTGGAGGGAGCGTAGCTCATAACCGTGTCCAAGGGAACCGCGAGGCCTCCCTGGGTTGGAATGAGGTAGGTCTTCTTCAGATCGTCCGGCGACTGCCAGTACTTCGGCGCCACTTCCATCACGACGTAGTACTGGTTCAGTTCGGTATCGATAACCGATACCTCAGCCTGGCCGAAGGCGTCATAGAGGGTTTGATCCATCAGGCTTGGCGTGATTCCCAGCCGCTCGGCGGTGGGGCGATCATAGGTCAGCAGGGCTTGCAGTCCCTTGTCCTGCAGATCGGTGTTGACATCCAGAAATCCCGGAGCCTTGCGCATCCTGTCCAGCAGCTCGGGGCCGTACTTCTGCAGATCGGCCATCGTCTCCGCACTCAGGGTGTACTGGTACAGGGCAGCCGTCATGCGTCCGCCGATGCGGATATCCTGCACCGCCTGGAGATAGGTCGCTGCTCCGGGCACCTTGGCAAGTTGTGGCCGCAGCCGGTTGATGATCTGGGCGGCGCTCGCCTTGCGTTGGCTCAACGGCTTGAGCGCGATAAACGTGAAGGCTCCGTTGGTGGCGCCAAAGCCTCCTGTAAACGCCATAGCATTTTGCACGCCAGGGTCGTGGCTGATGATCACGTTGGCCGCATGCACGGCCTTGCTCATGGCGTAGAAGGAGAGATCCTGCGGCCCCTGCATCTGTCCCATTAAAATGCCCGTATCCTGCTGCGGGAAGAATCCGGTGGGGGCCTTGCGGACCATATACACGTTCAACACCAGAACTGCGACGAAGACGGCCAGCATCAGCGCGGGATGATCCAGCACCCACGGGAGCGACCTGCGGTAGCCTTCCAGCATGCCTTTGAAGAACTTCTCGCTGGCGTGGTAGATCCGGCCATGCTTCAGTTCCTCCTCCGGGCGCATCACCCGAGAGCACATCATCGGGGTGGTGGTCAGGGAGATCACCATGGAGACCAGAATCGCAGTGGAGAGGGTAATGGCGAACTCGCGGAACAGCCGGCCCAGGATGCCTCCCATCAGCAGAATGGGGATAAAGACGGCAATCAGCGAGACGCTGATGGAGAAGACGGTGAAGCCGATCTCCTCGGCGCCCTTGAGCGCAGCCTTGACCGGGGTCATTCCCGCTTCCACGTGACGGGCGATATTTTCCATCACCACGATGGCATCGTCAACAACAAAGCCGCTGGCAATGGCCAGCGCCATCAGAGACAGGTTGTCCAGGGAGAAGTCGCAGAGGTACATCACCGAACAGGTGCCGATCAGCGATACAGGAACCGCAACGGCGGGAACAAACGTGGCGGGAATGCTGCGCAGAAAGATGAAGACCACCAGGATCACCAACAGCACCGAGATGATCAGGGTGATCTCGATTTCATGCACGGAGGCGCGAATGGTCTGGGTATGGTCGAGAATGGTGAAGATATGCTCGCCGCGCGGGATGGAAGCCTGCAGGGATGGTAGCGCCGCCTTGATCGCGTCGACGGTCGTGATGACGTTCACACCCGGCTGCTTGTAGATGATCAGGTTGACGGAGGGTCCGCCGTTGAGATATCCGGCCTGGCGGATCGACTGCTGGGAGTCGACTACATCGGCGATATCCTCCAGCCGCACGGCCCCGCCGTTGTAGTAGCCAACGATGAGGGGCCGGTAGAGCGAGGCCCTGGAGATCTGATCGTTGGTGATGATATCGGCGGTATGGTCGCCACTGGAGAGCTGTCCCACGGCCATATCGGCGTTCTGCCCGGCCAGAACCGCTTGAACGTTCGACAGGTTGATGCCGTAGCTGTTCATCAGCGTCGGGTTCAGTTCGACGCGCACGGCGGGCAGAGAGGCTCCTACCACGCGCACATATCCGACGCCATAGATCTGCGAGACGCGCTGTGAGAGCACGGTGGATGCGGCATCATAGAGCTGCTCGACGTCATAGATCTTGGAGTTGAGGCCGATCACCATGATCGGGGCGTCGGCCGGATTCACCAGCCTCCAGGTTGGGTTCTGCGGAAGGTTGGATGGCAGATAGGTGGCGGCGGCGTTGATCCCGGCCTGCACATCGCGGGCGGCTCCATCGATATCCCGGTTCAGATCGAAGACCAGAGTAACGCTGGTGCTGCCCAGCGAACTGGAGGAGGTCATCTCGTTGATGCCGGCGATATGGGCGAACTGCCGCTCCAGCGGCGTCGCCACTGAGGATGCCATGATATCCGGGCTCGCTCCGGGCAGGGAGGCCGAGACGCTGATGGCGGGGAAGTCCACCTGCGGCAGGGGAGCCACCGGCAAGACGGTGAAGGCTACGCTGCCGGCGATGGCGACGGCGATGGTCAGCAGCGTGGTCGCCACGGGCCGTTCGATGAAGATCCGCGAGGGGTTCATGCCGGCGTCACCTCCTGGTTGGCATCTCCATCCGCTCCCCCGTTTCCGTTCTTCCTCCGGCCTCCGGCAAACCAGTTCGCGAGGTTGTCAAAGAAGATATAGATGACCGGCGTGGTATAGAGCGTCAAGACCTGGCTGATGAGCAGACCGCCCACCATCGCCACGCCCAGCGGTTTACGCAACTCATGACCGATTCCGGCTCCAAAGGCCAGCGGAATGCCGCTGAGCAGGGCCGCCATGGTGGTCATTAGGATGGGGCGGAAGCGCAGCAGCGAGGCCTGGTAGATGGCCTCTGTGGCATTCAGCCCGTGCTCGCGTTCGCCCTCCAGAGCGAAGTCCACCATCATGATGCCGTTCTTCTTCACGATGCCGATCAGCAGGATGATGCCGATGACGGCGACAACGTCCAGATCTAGGTGAAAGAGTTGAAGCGCCAGCAGAGCGCCCACTCCCGCCGAGGGCAGAGTGGAGAGGATGGTGATGGGATGGATGAAGCTCTCGTATAGCACGCCCAGCACGATGTACACGACGACCAGAGCTGCCAGGATCAGCAAGCCTTCATTGGAGAGGGATCCTTCAAACGCTGCCGCTGTGCCCTGGTAGTTGGAGACCACGCTGGCCGGCAGTTTCTGCTCCTCGAGCACCCGATTGAATGCGTCCAGCGCTTGTCCCAGGGAGTAGCCCGGAGCGAGGTTGAAGGAGATGGTGACGGAGGGAAACTGACCCATGTGGTTGATCGAGAGCGACTCGCTGGTGGGCACAAAGCGGGTAAACGCGCTGAGCGGCACTGGGGTTGGCTCAGTCTGGCTGGTGCTCGAGGAAGCAGTCCCTCCGGCCCCACCGGAGGAAGTGCCGGTGGAGGAGCCGGTGCTGGAGGAGGTGGCCGGGCGCGAGGTCCCGTTGAGCGCGGTGTTGAGGCTCGAAGAGGTCCCTGTGCTTGTACTCAGGTTGGAGAGCACTGTCTGAACCGTGGAGGAGGAAGACGCCGTAGACAGTGCCGAGGTGGGGCTGACGCTGGCCGTAGCCAGGCTGAAGGCCGAGTTCTGCGAAGAGAGCGCCGAGGTGGATGAGGCGGAGGCGGAGATTCCGTTGGTCTCCGATGGAGTGAGGATGGAGGTGGTTGCCGCGGTGGAGGCATTTCCTGCGCCGGCCGACGATCCCTGAGTGCTGGATGGGGTTGGCGGCACGATGCCGGTGGAAGTGGACTGCACGTAGAGGTCATTGAGCATGTGCGGGTCCAACTGGAACTTGGGAGTCGTTTCCAGAATCACGTGATACTGGTTCAACTCGGTAAAGGTGATATTGACCTCGCGCTGCCCAAAGGCGTCATAGAGCGTGTTGTCAATGGTTGTGGGGGTGATCCCAAAACGAGAGGCGGTCTCGCGATCGATCACCACCTCCTCGGCCGCAGCGCCCAGTTGCTGATCGGTGGCGACATCGGTGAGTTGGGGCAGGGTCTTGAGACGGTCCACGAGCCGAGCCGTCACGCGGTTGAGCTCTGTCTTGTGTGGATCCTCTAGGGTGTACTGATACTGCGTTCGCGTGACCAGCGCATTCACGGTCAGATCCTGCACCGGCTGCATATAGAGCGTGATGCCCGGAACGTTGCGCAACTTTTGGCTCAACCGGTTGATCACCTCGGTTACGTCCATCTTGCGCTGCTGCAGCGGCTTCAGATTGATCTCGATACGGCCGCTGTTGAGCGTCGTATTGGTCCCATCCGCGCCGATGAAGGAAGAGATCCCCTGGACCGCAGGATCGGCCAGGATCACCCTGGCGACGTCCTGTTGCCTTTGCTCCATCTCCGGGAAGGAGATGGAGGGAGAAGCCTCGGTGATGCCCTGGATGATGCCCGTATCCTGGACAGGGAAGAATCCCTTGGGGATCTCGATGTACTGCACGATGGTCAAGATCAGCGTCCCCAGGGCCACCAGCAGGGTCGTCTTCTGGTAACGCAGCACCCAGCGGAGGGTGTGCCCATAGAATGCGATGATCTTTTCAAAGACCCGCTCACTCTTGCGGTAGAACCATCCCTGCTCTCTCTCCGGCTGATGTTTGAGAATGCGCGCGGACATCATGGGTGTGAGGGTCAGGGAGACGAACGCGGAAAAGATGATCGTCACCGCGAGCGTCACAGCGAACTGGCGGAAGAGCCGTCCGGCGACGTCACCCATGAAGAGAAGCGGGATCAGGACGGCGATCAGCGACACGGTCAGGGAGAGAATGGTGAACCCAATCTGCTCGGCGCCGATCAGCGCGGCTTCCATCGGGGCCATACCGTCTTCGATGAAACGCGCGATGTTTTCGATCATCACGATGGCGTCATCCACCACAAATCCAGTGGAGATGGTCAACGCCATCATGGTCAGGTTATTCAGGCTGTAGCCCACCAGGTACATTACGCCGAAGGTGCCGATCAACGACAGCGGCACGGCGATACTGGGAATGATGGTGGCCGACAGGCTGCGCAGGAAAAGGAAGATGACCATCACGACCAGCGCAATGACCAGCATCAGTTCGAACTCGACGTCATCGACGGAGGCGCGAATGTCTGTGGTTCGGTCGGTGATGACCTTGACGTGTACGCTTCGGGGCAGTCCGGCCTCAAGATGCGGCAGCAGCTTCTGAATCGTGTCCACCACCTGGATGGTGTTGGCGTTCGGCTGCCTCTCGATGTTCATGATCACCGCCGGCGTGGCATCGCTCCACGCCGCCAGCTTGTTGTTCTCAACGCCATCGATCACGCGTCCCAAATCAGTGAGCATCACCGGCGCGCCGTTGCGGTAGGCTACTACGACGGATTTGTAATCCGCCGCGGTCAACAACTGGTCGTTGGAGTTGATGGTGTAGTCCTGGGTTGGACCATCGAAGTTGCCCTTAGCGCTATCTAGGCTGTTGGCCGTCAGGGCATTGCGCACGTCTTCCAGGTTGATTCCATAAGCCGCCAGTTGGGTGGGATCC
>DAHWOF010000071.1 GCA_027335345.1 Granulicella sp.
AGCAGGCCGCCAAAGAGCAGGCCGAGCAGCAGCGCCAGCAAGCCGAAGCGAAACAGGCCAAGCGCGAAGCCGAAGAGCAGCGCACGGGCCAGAAGGCGCCTGGCCGCCAGCCGGAGTTGCCCGATCCCGAGCAGGCCAAGCGCGACGACAAGGCACAGCGTAACTTCACTGATCCGGAGAGCCGCATCCTGCCCGATGGCGCCAACAAGGGCAGTTTCGTGCAGGGCTACAACGCGCAGATCGCCGTCGATGCCGCCTCGCAGCTGATCGTGGCCGCCGAGATTACGCAAGAGAGCAACGACAAGAAGCAACTGGCGCCGATGCTCGCGCTGGTCAAGGACAATCGCAATGGCCTGCCGGAGAAAGTCAGCGCCGACGCCGGCTACTTTAGCGAAGAGAACGTTACGAATGAATCGGTTCAGGACGTGGATCTATACGTGGCCACTGGTCGCGACCAGCACGGTGAGTCCGCGGTAACGAGCAATGAACCGCCGCCACCGGAGGCCACGCCCAAGGAAAAGATGCAACACAAGCTGCGCACCGGGGCCGGGCGAACGGTTTACAAGCTGCGCAAGGCAATCGTCGAACCGGTCTTCGGACAGATCAAGCAAGTCAGGGGATTCCGCCGCTTCAGCATGCGCGGCAAGCTCGCCGCCCGCTGCGACTGGAAGCTGGTGTGCGCGCTGAGCAATCTCCTGAAGCTCTTCAAGTACGGATGCGCGGCGCAGATGGCGTAAAACGCGAGGAGAAGCTGCATCTGGACTCCACGCGCAGTTCCGGTTCGGCAATTCGCCGGGAAGCAGGGCGGAATCGCCGATTCTGGATCTCCACCCCAGCGACACGTCCCCTCGAAAGAAGGCGAAATACCCTCACCCAAAAACGCTATGCCCGACAGCCGCCTAGGACGGGGTTATGCGGAGCGACCGCCTCTGGCGCCTGGTCTGCCTGTTCTGTTCGAGGGCGGGTGCTGCGCCTTGAGCGCGGGCCGGCGCTTGGGAGGGACGGGTTTTTTGAGCTGGGCGGCCTCGGGCAGGTTCTTGCGCCGCTCGACCTTCAGGCCCGCAGCGGCTCGGTGCAGGGCCAGAACCTCGCCATGGGTGAGTTCGCGGAAGCTTCCGGGAGGGACATCGAGCGTCAGCGCGCCATAGCCGATGCGGCGGATCTTCTCCACATGATGTCCGATCTCCTCGAACATCTTGCGTAGTTGGCGGTTACGGCCCTCGGTCAAGGTGACTTCAAACCAGGGGTTGTCCCCTCCGCGAACCTGCTCCACTTTGGCGGGCTGGGTGAGGACGCGGTCGCGGCGGCCGGAGCTGCGAGTGTCGGCGAGCCGGCCGCGATCGATCATGATGCCGCGGCGGAGCTGTTCGATGCTCTCATCGCTGGGGGCGCCGGAGACCTTGACCAGATAGGTTTTGGCGACGCAGCTGGCGGCCTTGGAGAGCTTGTTGGCCAGATCGCCGTCGTTGGTCATCAGCAGCAGACCCTCGGAGAGGTAGTCAAGGCGGCCGACGGGATAGAGGCGCGGGAGCCGGGAGTGCTCTCCGACGACCTTCTTTTGAGTGGCCTGGCCAAGAAGTTCAATCACTGTGGGGCGGTGCTCGGGGTCGTCCAGCGTGGTGACGTAGCCGCGGGGCTTGTTGACCATGAAGTAGCGCGTGGGTTCGAGGCCGTGCAGGCGCTTGCCATCGACGCGGATGTGGTCGCGGGAGATGTCGGCGCGGACGCCGAGTTCAGTGACGGTCTGGCCGTTGACCTGAACGCGGCCATCGAGAATCATCTGCTCGGCGGCGCGGCGGCTGGCGATGCCGGCGTGGGCGAGCACCTTTTGCAGACGCTCGCCGGCGAGGGGTCTGTCTTCGCCGGAGTTGGATTCAGGAAGCTGCCTCATGAAGGGAACTTTCTGACTGCGGATCGGCTCATCGCGGTCGCTGGAAGTCGGAAGCTGGAAAAGGCCAGCCCTCTCTCTTCGTTATGCTGGGAAACGCAGAGGAGAGAGGGTCTGCCGGGGATGAGTGTTGCGTAGAGCTCCGGCCAGAAAAACCTCTTTGGGGATTCGATCCGGCGGCGCGGAGGACTCGGGTTTCTGTCCGGCGGAAAGAGGCTTTAGTCGCGCCGCCGACCGCCGGCGAAGATCTCCGTGAGGGCCAGGAAGATGTTGATGCCGTCGAGATAGATGCTCAGGGCAAGCTCCACGGCGGTGGCTCCGTCGCCGCCGTTGCGGATGCGCATGAAGTCCACGACCACCAGAACACTGAAGATCGCCAGTGTCGCGTACGAGTAAAAAGTGGGGCTGATGAAGTGGAAGAAGATGCTGAGCACGCCTGCCAACACCAGGACCAACAGCGCGGCAAAGACGTAGTTCTGAACCCGGCGATAGTCAAAGGTGAAGATCTGAGCGCCCATACCCAGGCAGGCCATGCCGACTGCGGTGGTGAGAGCGGCGTTGAAGACCACATCGGAGTGGCCGGTGTGCATCAGCATGTTGATCCAGGGGCTGATCTGAAATCCCATCGCCAGCGCCAGCAGGAGGAAGAGCCCAAAGGAGAGCAGCGTATTTTGCCGCGCGGCGCGGATGGCGAAGATCAGCCCGAAGGTGGCGATGATGCAGAGCCAGGAGACAGGGCCGGCGAAGTACGGCGGAGCCACAGCGATGCCGATGGCAGAGACGAAAAAGCCCAGGGAGGCGATGACCAGGACCCGGCTGAGCAGCGAGGATGTGGACTGGGTACGTGCCCGACCGAAGGCGTCGGAACGGCTGAATCCGCCGTTGCCGGCGTCGATGATGATAGGGTTGCTGCGGGTTTCGCGGGGTTCCATAGTCTCTCTCTTAAAGTTCCATTCTCTCCGATAGACGTCCAGGAGCGGGTCCGGCTACTGTGCTTCCGATGGCGTCCCCGTTATTCCGGTTTGGTCTTCCCGGATGCCGGTTCCGTCTTCCCAGATATTGGATGCGTCGGCAGAGTCGGACGATGGTTCTGTCTCAGCCGTAACGCTGGCTGGGGATTCGACCTCCGTCTGGTCGTCTGCCTGGGATTCAGCCACTGCGTCGCTATCGGACGCTGATTCGGCCTCCATGGGAATCTCTTCCTGGACGGCGTCGTTAAGCTCTCCGGCGATTCTCTCGAACTCCTCGATGCTGGGCAGTTCGTTGATGTCCTTGAGGCCGAAGCGGAGCAGAAACTCTTTGGTGGTCTTGTAAAGGATGGGCCGGCCGATGACCTGTTTGCGGCCTGCGGTGGCGATCAGTTTGCGGGCGAGAAGCGAGCCGAGGACCCCGGCCGAGTCCACGCCGCGGATCTCGGAGACCTCCGGAGCGGTGATGGGCTGTTTGTAGGCGACCACGGCCAGGGTCTCCAGGGCCTGCAAGGAGAGCTTCAAAGGCGGCTTGAGGGACTTGACGAAGCCTCGGACGGCGTCGTGGAACTCCGGCTTGGTGGCCAGGCGGAAGCCGCTGGCGACCTCGCGGATCTCTAGGCCGCGATCCCCGTTGGCGTAGTCGGCGATGAGTTGATCGAGGATGAATCGGAAGTATTCGCGCAACCGGCGCGCCGCCAGCTTTTGGCTGGCTTCGCTCGGCTGGTCCGTGGATGGAGCGTTCGCCGGAGTGGCTGGCGCCTCTGAAGTTGTTGCAATATCGTCGGTTAAAGCGCCGGCAGAGGTGGAGAGGCCGGCTTCCGGGTCTGCTTCCTTCTCCGTTTCTTGGGGCTGGTCCACATAGCTGGCCGGGCCGGAGTCCTTCAGCGGCGCACCGGTCGCTGCGGAAGAGATTGAGAGCGCGCTGGGGTCTGGATCCTGAGGGGGAGCTTCCAGGGAGGCCTCAAGGTCCGCCTCGGCGTCAGCGGCCAGGCCGGTTTGGGCGTCGGGAGGGTCGTGCGGCGTGGCTCCCACCAGGGTGAGAGAGTGCTGCTGGGCAGCAATGGCGTCCAGTTCGGCCTGACCCTCCTCACCGAGCAGGCCGATGAGTTGGGCCAGGGTGACAGGCTCCTCGGAGGCGTAGATGACAGCTTCGATCTTGGCTTTGAGACTCATAGATGCAGGGTTGAGTGTATCAACCCTCCGCCTGTGCTGCACCCGGAACCCTGTCTGTGCCGGCAGGCTGGCCCGGGCCTGGAGGCGGAGCTGGGCTTGGGGCCGGGCCGGCGCCGGGTGGAGGGGAAGGGTCAGTGGACGAAGAGATGAAAGAGATAAAACAGCGATCCGGAGAGCAACGCGGCGATGGGCAGCGTGAAGACCCAGGCCATGGCAATATTGCGAATGGTGGTCCATTGCAAACCGCTGCCATTGGCGGTCATGGTGCCGGCGATGCCGGAGTTGAGCACATGGGTGGTGCTGACGGGGAGGCCCCAGGCTCCAGCGGCCAGAATGGTCACCATGGCGACCAGTTGGGCGGCTGCGCCCTGAGCGTAGGTAAGGTGGGTCTTGCCGATCTTTTCGCCCACCGTGATCACGATGCGCCGCCAGCCGACCATGGTGCCGAGGCCGAGCGCAAGGGCTACCGCGACCTTGACCCAGATCGGAATGAAGCGGGTGGAGCGGTTGAGAAACTTCTGGTAGGTGGCGAGGGTGGCGGCGTCCTTGGGGTTGAAGCGAGGAGCGCCCGTCCTGCCCGGGAGCAGGCGCAGGGCTTGGCTACAGAGGAACATCTGGTTGCTGATGGCCGGTTGCAGAACTGGCGGTATCGCCGCCAGCGAGGCGTAGGATGCACCCTCTGCGGCGAGGGTATTTATCTCCGTCTCAAGCGCGGGAAGTACGGCCGGGTCGTAGGTCTTGGTGGCAATGAAGTGTTGGAGTTCCACGCCGGCGGCGGAGAGCGAGGGGGCAGGGGCTGGGTCTGACCCCAGGGAGTGGCCGATGGCCGCTGCGGCCTGCCGGGAGAGAACGGCAAAGTCCTGTGCCCCGCGCAGGTGAACCTGATGATTCAAGGCAAAGGCGGTGGGAATGGTGCCCACCAGGATCAGCATGATCAGGCCCATCCCCTTCTGTCCGTCGTTGGAGCCGTGAGCGTAGGAGACGCCTCCGCAGGTGATGATCAGCAGTGCGCGGATGTAGAACGGAGGCGGCGTGGAGCCCTGCGGTTCCTGGTACAGGCGAGGGTCGCGCAGGGCCAGGCGGAAGAGGAACAGCACCAGGCCGGCAAAGCAGAAGCCGATCGCAGGCGAGATGAGCAGAGCCACGAGCACCCGCTGGATCTGGCCCCAGTCCAGGGATGCTGACTGGGCGCCGAGGACCAGACGGTAGCTAAGGGCCACGCCCAGGATGGAGCCGATGAGGGTATGAGAACTGGAGACAGGCAGACCCTTCCACCAGCTCCCGATATTCCATACAATCGCGGCGATGAGCACGGCGAACACCATCGAGAAGCCGGAGCCATGGCTGATCTTGAGAAAGATCTCCACCGGAAGCAGGCCGATGATGGCAAAGGCTACAGCGCCGGAACTGAACAGCACCCCGACGAAGTTCAGAATGCCGGAGAAGACAACCGCAACGTAGGGATCCAGGGAGTGAGTGTAGATGACCGTGGCGACCGCGTTGGCGGTGTCCAGAAAGCCGTTGACGAACTCAAAGGCAAGAGCGCTGAGTAGAGCGATGCCCAGTAACAGGAAGGGAAAGATGGAGTGAAGGCGGGCTGCGGAAAGATCCAGCTTGAGCGCATTGCCGATGTACAGCAGTCCACCCAAAAGAAGAAGGCTGAAGGCGAGTACACCCCACTTGCCCGGGGAAGAATGGGAGAGCTTCTTATCGAGGATCGAGGTGGATCTTGCGGCTTGCGGAGTGAGAACGGGCACGGCCATTGTCGTAGAGTCCTACCTCACGCTTCGGCGAGTTAGGAACGCATCCGGCTTCTTCGAGAAGGGGTTCATACGTCACTGCGTCTGGTGATGCCTTGAGTCCATTAAAAGTCTACCCTCTCCGGAGTGTTGCGGCTAGGTTAAATGGGAGATTGCCCATCTCTTCCCCGGGCGAGGCCGGTAAAGCCGCTCTCCGCTGCCCGCCCTCCGGGTCTGCGGAACCTGGGCAAAAGCTCCGGCCCTCCTGATGCAAAGGGAAGGTTCGGCGAGAAGTCGGTGGAGAGCAGCGCGCGCTCCCTGGTGTGGCTCCAGAGACGGAATGCTCAGCCCCAATCGTCGCGGATGGGGGCTTGCTCGGCAAAGATCTGATCAAATCGGTCGGATTTTTTGATCAGGATGTCGCCGAAGTGCTCGGCCTGGCGGAGCAGGATCGCCTGCAGGCGGACCAGCTCCAGCATCGCCAGAAAGGTGCAGATGACGGCTCGCTCGCTGCGGGTGTTTTGCATCAGTCGGCGCAGGCTGACGGGTTTGTCCTCCATCAGGAGCCGGCGCTTGACGAAGTCGATCATCTGCGCCACCGTGACGGTCTCCTCGTCGATGGTATGCACGGGCCGCTCGCGCAGGCGTTTGAGCAGATCCTGGAAGACCCGCACCAGGTCGATGGTATCGGCGTCGATCTCGCGGTCCAGCTCGGCAAGACGGTCCGCGGAGGCCAATCCCTGCTCCTGCAGGAAGCTCTTGAGGCCGGAATGGGACCAGCTTGCCTCTTCCAGTAGCTGCTTCTGCTGCAGCATCTGCGCTGCGGCTTTGAAGCGTTCGTGCTCCAGCAGACGCTCGACCAGTTCGCGCCGCGGATCCTCGGCTTCGGAGCTGGGGGTGAGCGGGTCGCGCGGCAGCAACATCCGGCTCTTAATGTGAATCAGCAGCGAGGCAACGAAGATGAACTCGCCGGCGGCGTCCACGTCCGTCTCTTTCAGATGGTGGGTGTAGGCCAGGAACTGCGCGGTGATCTTAGCGATCGGGATGTCGTAGATATCGATGTTCTGTTTGCGGATCAGATCCAGCAGAAGATCGAGAGGGCCATCGTAGACCTGTCCCACAGTGATGCTGAAGGGGGATTGCGACTCTTCGTCACGGGAGCTGTCGCGTCTCTTGTCGCGGTCGCCCCGTTTGGGGGTGTGGGGCTCTGGCGTGGGTGAATGCTCGAGAACGAAGGGCTCGTGCCGGCCGGATGAGCCGCGATCCTCGCGGATGGGATCGGCGTCGGCGCCCTCTGGGCCGGGGGAAGCTGGGCTCAAGTCCTGCTGCGGGACGGACGAGATGGCGGAAGACTCCTCGGGAGGTTGGTCTGGTTCGCGCCCCTTGCGGTTATCTTCGCTCATGGTTGGGTTAACCTCTGGGCTCTTCTGGAGTCGTTGTGACCGGGTTTTCTAACGGCCTGGCCGCCTTGTGAACCGCCCCGGAGGAGGACCCTGATGCCGCAGGACCGTCCGGATGGCGCTGTGGGTGGAAAGAAACAAGCCCACGGCAGCGCCGGGTCGCCGCGGGCTTATCTTCAGGCCAGTCCCATGGCGAGTTGGACCTCTTCGAGTGTCTGCTGAGCCCGCTTGGTGGCGCGCTCTCTGCCGTTGGCCAGGACGTCTTTGACCACCTGGGGACGGTGCTCCAGATCGCGGCGATGATCCTGGATCGGAGCGATGCGTTCCACAATGGCGTCGGCCACCCAGCTCTTGCACTCGATGCAGCCAATGGAAGCAGACCGGCAGCCCTCGGCGGCCTTGCGCTGGGTCTCTTCGGTGCTGAAGACCTTGTGCAGGTCGAAGACCGGGCAGAGGTCAGGGTTGCCGGTGTCGCTGCGGCGGATGCGCGCCGGGTCGGTGACCATGGTCTTGAGCTTGGCGCGGATCTCGGCCGGGGGTTCGGAGAGCATGATGGTGTTGGCGTAGCTCTTGGACATCTTGCGGCCATCCAGGCCAGGGAGTTTGGGGCTGGGGGTGAGCAGCACGTCGGGCTCGGGCAGGATGGCCGCGACTTTGCGGGATTCGCCCTCGAGAGCGGCCATCTTCTCCTTGTCGGAGCCGGCGGCCTGGAAGTGCTTCTCGATGGTGGCCGAGCGCGGGCTGTAGAACAGGTTGAAGCGGCGGGCCACCTCCCGGGTGAGTTCGACGTGCGCCACCTGGTCGGCGCCTACCGGGACAAAGTGCGGCTTGTAGAGCAGGATGTCGGCGGCCTGCAGCAGGGGATAACCCAGGAAGCCGTAGGTGTTCAGCTCCTTGCTGGTGAGTTGCGCCTGCTGATCTTTGTAGCTGGGCACGCGCTCCAGCCATGGGATGGGGGTCATCATGCTGAAGAGGGTGAAAAGCTGGGCGTGGTGCATCACCTCAGACTGCTTGAAGATGACGGCGCGGCCGGGGTCCAGACCGGCGGCGAGAAAGTCCAGCGCGACGTCCTGGATGTTCTGGTGCAACAGCGAGGTGTCGGCGTAGTCGGTGGTCAGGGCGTGCAGGTCGGCGATGAAGAAGTAACAGTCGTACTCCTGCTGCAGGTGAACCCAGTTGTAGAGGGCTCCCATGTAGTTGCCGAGGTGCAGGCGGCCGGTGGGACGCATGCCGGAGAGGACGCGGGGGTGGGTTGCTGTACGTGAAGAAGTAGCGCTCATGGCTGGAGCTTCAAGGATACAACGGTGCAGGGCTCCAAGGGAGGGACCGGAACCCTCTACAGGTTGAGAACGCGGCTGAGAGAGAAGCCGTCATACCCTTTGCTGCCTACGGTTTGCACGGCAGTGGAGGAGATGCGGGGGTCGCTGCCCAGCAACCTTAGAAACTCCCGTACACCCTGGACGTTGGGGTCGCCGCTTTCACCGTCGACCACATCCCCGTCGCGGATCACATTATCGGCCAGGATCAGCGTGCCGGGGCGGCAGAGGGGCAGGAATGCGGTCAGGTAGTGCGGATAGCCGGGTTTATCGGCGTCCAGAAAGACCATGTCAAAAGGCTCGACGCCTTCGGCCCGAAGCTGGGCGAGTGATTCCAGCGCCGGGCCTAGGCGTAGCGAGACGGCGCCCGAAAGCCCGGCGCGCGCGATGTTGGCCATGGCCACCTTGGCGTGCTTCGGTTCAAGCTCCAGGGTAACCACCTGCCCGCCGGTGGGCAGGGCGCGCGCCAGGTGGATGGTGCTGTAGCCGCCCAGTGCCCCGATCTCCAGGATCCGCCGGGCAGACTGGGTTTGGGCTAGAAGCTGCAGCAGCTTGCCCTGCGTCGCAGAGACGCTGATGGCGGGAAGATCGGCGGCATGGCTGTCATCCAGCGCAGCCTGCAGCACGCTATCGGAGGGGATCAGAGTTTGCTGAATATATTGGTCGACGGCAGACCAAACTTCTTTCGGATTATCTGGGAACGGATGGTTTGGCATGGCAGGGAAGCTCAAGAATCTCTGATGTCGAGTGACCCTGTCAACGCCCGGATGGCTGAGCGTGGCTTTTCTCGATGGATATTGACGGATATCCTCGGGCGAATCGACGGCGATATTTTGGGGGATGAGGGAACGATTCACGAAGAAGCGCGGACGGGCCGCACAGCGCTATCGGCTCGCCGTTGACGCAGGCCATCTCAACGACAATGCCCCCGCCCGCCTCCGCCCGCTGCGGCAACACAGCATGCACTCTCTGCGCCGCGCATGCCGGAACCAGCGCCCTTCCGCATCGCAGTCTGTGAGGCTCAACCTGTTGTTCCGTAGATTCAGTGAGATGTTGCCCGCTGCTTTACGACCAGCCCTTGTCCCGCAAACGCCTCCGGGTCGGCT
>DAHWOF010000069.1 GCA_027335345.1 Granulicella sp.
GGCTGCCTCCATGAGCGACACCGAGGCGGCTATGCGCATGCAAAAAGCCAAAGACGCCATGTTCGAGCGGCTAACAAGATCGGCCTGATCCACCGGCTGCCGTGCAGGCGGACCGTGGAAATGACGGCTTATGGAAAGCCCAGAAAACGATACTGCCGTTTTCCGCCCTTCCCACAAACCGCGGAAATCGATAAAACCGATTTCCGCATTTCCACCGCCGCGACGACGCGAGAGCATGTCCCGCTCTCAGCCGAAAGCGGCAGTCGGCCCGCATCTCTCACGAGGTACGCCTCTGCGGGTTGGTGCTGGAATGTGCGAGGCGTTGCCTGGGGATTTTTCCTCAGCCAGCGACTTTGGGGCGCCTCGCCGGTCATTGCACGCGTCTCGGTCAGCTCAACTGGGTTGGGGGAGGGGACGATCGCACAGGCTTTCATGAGGCTCTTTCCGAGCGACTACAACAGCAACCAACCGAGTCCCATATGCTTCATCTCGTGTACGAACGCTGCCTGTCCTGAATACTGGATGGCGGAAGTTCCCATTTGTCGTGCAGCGTCGATATTTTCCGCCCGGTCGTCGATGAAAAGGATATGGCTGGGAGTTTCGCCGAGTCCATGGATGGAGTGAAGGTAGATGGCGGGATCTGGTTTGGCGAGGTGCAGGCGGTGCGAGAAGGTATGGTGAGAGAAGCTGTTGATCTCGGGGAGTCGCTTTCTTATGCCCTCCTCCATGGCATCACCCATGTTGGAGAGGATTCCGGTCTTGATGCCAGCGCGCTGCAACCGTGCTGCCCAGTCCATCATCGGAGTGTTGGGCCGCGTCCAGGCAGCGAGGTCTGCCTCTAGCAGCGCATGGAGAGTGGTTGGGTCCAGCGTTCTGCCGAACTCGCTTGCGACCTTCTCCCAGTAAGCGGGCCCCTTCAAGATCCCCCGATCATAGGCATCGCGGTACTTCCAGTAAGCCGCGGAAAACTCCTCTGCCGACGACTTCCCTGCGGGATCCAGTGCGAGCTTAAGGCGTCTCCAGTCCGTGGCCCTTGGAGACTGGCTGAGTACCTTGCCATAATCAAAGAGCACGGCGCGGATGCAGTTCGAGTTGGTCTCTGGTGGAGCGGCGCTAGAGGCCTGGTTCATACCAAGGCCATTCTATGCGACCGATGGAGGCCTGTGCTCCCGGCTCAATCCGGAGCTTGGCGGCCTGAGCCAACCCACATCTGCGGGAGACTGCGTCCGAGCCAGCGGCTTGAAAGCCTCACCCGGCGCAGAACAAGCCACACGTGGGAGCCCGAGTTGCGGGCTCGGATCGAAGAGTTGCGACTTGATGAATAGCTACAAATTGGAAGATGGAAGGGCGAATGGAAAAGAGTAAAGGTTGACGAGATCGGGAGCTTTCATGGAGGATTTTCAAGAGAATTGTGCAGGTGCTTTTGCCTGCATGAAAGAACCTGAAGCGGGGAAGCCCTGCCGGCACGCCCACGCCGTAGTACATCCTCATGAAGTGAAAGAAGGAGTCGGAATGGGATTGAATCGTCGAAGAGGTCTGCTTGTGCTGGGTTTTGCTGCCGCAATGTGGGGAGGCTTCGCCTCTGTGGCGCAGATCGCCAAAACGTCGCCAGCAAAGACGTTTCCGTGGTCTGACGCGAGTCTGTCGCCAGATGTTCGCGCCGATCTGGTCATCAAGGAGATGACGCTTGACGAAAAGATCTCGCTGCTGCATGGGCAGGGTATGCCCATGGGTGGGCAGACCGGCACCCGAAGCAATGGAGGCGCTGGATACACAGTGGCGATTCCGCGGCTGGGCATTCCTTCGATCCAGATGGCGGATTCCGCCTACGGCGTGACCCGCGGCGCGGCGATGGGCCGCTACTCGACAGCGTTGCCAAATAATCTGGGCGCGGCGTCGTCCTGGGATACTGCCATGATGAGGACGTACGGCGAGTTGATCGGAACGGAGCTGCGCGACGAGGGCTACAACATGACGCTGGGCGGCGGTGTGAATCTGGCGCGCGAGCCGCGCGACGGACGCACCTTCGAATACATGGGCGAGGATCCCCTGCTGGCCGGAACCCTGGATGGCAACGTCGAGGTGGGGGTGCAGTCGCAGCACATCATCGGCGATGTGAAGCACTATGCGATCAACGATCAGGAGAGCGGCCGCATGGCCGTGAACGCCAATATCGATCAGCGCGCGATGCGCGAGACCGATCTGCGCGCCTTCGAGATCGCCCTGCGGATCTCCCACGCCGGCGCCGTCATGTGCTCTTACAATCGCGTGAACGGCGTCTATGCCTGCCAGAACAGCTATCTGCTCAGCGACGTGCTAAAGGGAGCTTTTGGGTTCAAGGGCTTTGTGCTGTCGGACTGGGGTGGAACCCACTCCACCGTGCGGGCCTCCCATGCCGGGCTGGATCAGGAGCAGCCGGGAGATTACTTTTACGGAGATGCTCTGAAGAAGGCGGTTGAAGATGGCCGGATTTCTCAGGCTGAACTCAACGAGCACGTCCACCGCGTTCTGCGCTCGATGTTTGCTGCCGGTCTCTTCGATGATCCGGGAAAGATGCAGGTGCCGGACGTCGAGCACGGCTATGCGACGGCCCAGCACATCGCCGAGGAGAGCATTGTGCTGCTCAGGAATGAGCATCACATCCTTCCCCTCACCGGGGTTCGCCGCATCGCGGTGATTGGCGGCCATGCGGATGTGGGCGTGCTCTCCGGCGGCGGCTCCGCGCAGGTGAACCCACCGGGAGGATCGCCGGTTCCTCCGCAACCGGGCAAAGGCATCTTTGCCGCCTTCATCCACGAAGAGTGGATGCCGGATTCGCCGCTTCGCGCCTTGCGCGAGGCCCTGCCTGAGACAGCGATCAGCTTCACCTCAGGCGATGATGTTGCGGCGGCGAAGACCGCGGCCAGCCAGGCCGATGTTGCGATCGTGTTTGTGTACCAGTGGGAGTCGGAGGGACTCGATCTGCCCACGCTCAATCTTGCTCCCGAGCAGGACAAACTGGTGGAGAGCGTCGCCGCCGCAAATCCCAGAACGATCGTCGTGCTGGAGACGGGCAGCCCGGCAACGATGCCCTGGGTAGACAAGGTGCAGGGCATCGTCGAGGCCTGGTATCCGGGCATTCGAGGCGGGGAGGCGCTGGCCGAGATCCTCACCGGCAAGGTGAATCCCAGCGGCAAGCTGGCGATCACCTTTCCCAAGAGCGATGCGGATCTGCCGCATCCCAAGCTGGTGACGCCTCCGCCGAGCTCGGAGCCTCACTTTCCCGCCAAAGGGAAGCGGCCGGCGAACTTCATGAAGGTACTGGCCAGTGGGCTGCCGGCCTTCCAGACCTACTACAGCGAAGGTTTGAAGGTCGGCTACAAGTGGTATGACGCGGAGAACAAGCCGGTTCTGTTCCCGTTCGGGTTTGGGCTCTCCTACACGACTTTTGCATACTCTGACCTTCATGTGACGGCCGGTACGGCCCCAACGGTGAACTTCACGCTGAAGAACACCGGTGAGCGCGCGGGTACAGAGATTGCGGAGGTGTATGCCGCGCTTCCCGCGGCAGCCCAGGAGCCTCCGAAGCGGCTGGTGGGATGGGCGCGAGTGGTTCTGCAGCCCGGCCAGGCGAAGCAGATCTCCATTCCCGTGGACCGCGACCGCCTGACGATCTTCGATGTTGCCCATAAGGACTGGGAGCTAGCGCCGGGTTCCTACACCATTCTGGTAGGCTCCTCATCACGGGACCTGCCGCTGACGCAGTCGTTGACGCTGCCGTAGCGCTGGAGTCTCTTCCGTGCGGACGGATGCTCTGGAGCGGGTATCAGCGGCATCTTCGCCGGCAAGCCCGCTTCGGGGACTCATCTGCACGGAAGACGCCATAGCCGGCCAAAGCAACCGATGTTGATCAAAGTTGTGCCAGTTGGGAGCATAGGCTCGGGGCCGAAGCTTCCGAGTCAGCTATTTGTCTCTTGATGAACCATCATCCTGAGACCATGAGAAGGGATTCCAGCCTTCCTCGGGACTTCCGCGGCGAACCAAGCGCATCCGCTCGGTCTCAATGCAAAGAACAGGGAGAATGGATGGAATCATCGGTTCCCCGCGCCGTTCGTGGAGCGATGCGGATCTCAGCCAATGCTATGTAAAGCCTGAGCGGCGCTCTTGCCGGTCTCGGTGTTGGGCGCCAGCGCCAAAGCCTTCTGCAGATGGGTCCGCGCATCGGCTTTGTTGCCCAGCTTGCTGTCGATCATGCCCAGATGGTACTGGATCGACGCGTCATCCGGATCATCCTTGACGGCGGTCTCCAGAAGATCGTGCGCCGACCCGTAGGTGCCTTTCAGATAGTAGGCCCAGGCGAGGGTGTCGGCAGTGGCGGGAGAGTTGGGCATGCCGCGATGCGCGATCTCGGCCAGAGAGAGAGCCACATCGACGTCCTGGCCGCGCTGCATCATCAGATAGGCGAGGTTGTTTGCGGCAGTGGGCTCAGTGGGCTCAAGGCCCAGAGCCTTCTTGTAGTCGGCCTCGGCTGCATCGGGATCGGCCAGCGCCTCCTCCAGAGCTCCCAGCACCGTGTAGCCGTGAGCCTGGTCGGGATGGGCGGCGGTCCAGGACTTCCATGTGGTTAGAGCGGCCTGAGGATTACCCTGGGTTACCTCTGCGCGGGTGTAGTCCGTGATGGCCTCGCCATCGGAGGGGTTGAGCTGCATGGCCTTCTGCGCGGAGGCGACGGCCGCCGGGATATCGTTGGAGCGCATCTGGATCTCGGAGAGGAGGTCATACATCTGGCTGTTGGAGGGCGCCTTGGCGATCTGCTGCTGGACGCGGGCAAGAGCCTGAGGAACCTGATTCTGATGCAGGTCGTAGCCCACCAGAATACGCAGAGCGGCTACGTCATTGGGATTGGCGGTGAGCGCCTGCTCCAGGAGTTGTTGGCCTTCGGGAATCTTGTTCTGGCTCATTCGCACGGCCCCGAGCTCCTGGATGGCATCGATGTTGTTGGGGTTCTTGGCAATGGCGGTCTGGAGGTCGGAGGCGGCGGCATCGATCTGCTGCTGATGGACTTCGGCCACAGCCTTCCAGAGATAGGCTTGAGACGAGTCCGGGAAGTTGGCCAGGGTGTTGGTGGCAACCTGCATGAGGAGGTTGTAGTCTCCCAGTTGATTGGCTACTTCAGCCAAGCCCGTCTGGGCGGCGAGATTGCCGGGCTGGAGATGGACAGCGGCCTGGAAGCTCTGCTCGGCATCGGAGAGATCGCCTTTGGCCATGGCGGCTTGCCCCAGCCAGAGTTTGACCGCGACGTTGTCCGGCCAGTTGCTCTCTTGCTTCTCCAGCGCGGAGTAAGCGTCATTGGCCCGTCCCGCCTGTAGGAGCAGCATGGCGTTGAGGACGGCCACGTCTGGGTTGCTGGCGTTGGACTTCATGAGCTGGTCCGAGACAGCCTTGGCCTGAGCGTATTTCTGCTGCTGAATGAGTATGTGCGCGTAGGTAATCTTGAGCGGAACGCTGCCGGGATGCTTGGCCACAAGGGCGGCGTAGACCGAGGCGGCTTTGTCCACTTGATGGGTATCAGAGTAGTAGTTCCATAGCAGATCTGCGCCCTGCTGGTTGTCGGCGAGCAACTCCGTACCCTGTTGGAGGGTAGCTTCGGCGGCTGCCTGGTTGCCATTGTGGATCTCAAGGGCCGCCAACTGGAGACGAAAGCGGATGTTTTTGGGATCCAGCGCGGCGGCGGTTTGCGCCTGCTGCTCGGCGCCCTGCATGTCACCATCTTTGATCAGGATCCCGGAGAGAACGCTGTGGGCCGCCGCGTTCTTCGGATCCAGGGCGATCGCCTTCCGCAGCTCAGCCTCGGCAGCCTGCTGCTGGGTGGGGTCGCGAAGTTCGATTAGGCCGAGAGCCGCGTGAAAGTTCGAGTTGTTGGGATCGAGAGCCAGGGCATGCTGCACCTGCCGGAGAGCGTCGGCGGTATTTCCCTGGGCCACGTCGATGTTGGAGAGCAGCACCATGGCGTTGGCGTTGTTGGGCTGCAAGGCGAGGATGGCGTTGGCCTGGTCCTTGCTGGCGGCGTACTGCCGGGCGGCCAGCAGGAGATCGCCCATGTCCATCCGGGCCTGAATGTTATGCGGATCCAGAGCCACGGTGCGCTGGAGTTCGCTGAAGGCTCCCGCAAAGGCGCCCAACTGCATGTACGCTTTTGCGAGATCGTAGTGCGCCGCGGCAAAGTTGGGATCAATCTTGATGGCGTTAGCGAACTGAATGACCGCCTCCTGCTGCTTGCCCTCCGCCGCGTAGTGCTCTCCGCTCTTCAGGTACTTGGCCTTCCGGACATTGGGATCGCGTGTGCATCCTTGTAGCAGGGTTGCGCTGATAAGAATAACCAGTAACGCGGCCGGCTGAAACGTTCCCTGTGGCTTGAGCATCTTCATCCTTCTTTCCTTCTTCCCTTTCCATCATGAACCCTTGGCGCTCGGCAGGACGCGCCTTGTGATCTGGCAAACATGCTTGTAGCAATTCAGCAGCCACTCGCCGGGGGTCGTTCTCCGCAGCGAGTCAATTGGGGATAAATCGCGGCAACAGGGGTACGAGGCGATCGGCGAACCGAATATCACGCTGCTCGGCCGTGGCGAGAGTTTCACCGGGCGCAAGCGGAGTGACCACCCGGATGAGGGCGCCGTCGGTGCGGTTATAACGAATCGCATTCAGCATCATATAGGCCTTGGCGAAATAATCGTTGGCGATGCTCCGACCCTGAGCCAGATACCAGTACAGGACCACCTCCTTGCTGGTTCCGTCGCTGATCAGATACTCGCCCACCTGGTAGGGTTTGAAGCCGGGCTGATCCAGGTTGATGGTTTTGGAGGAGACGAAGCTCCAGCCGGCGCCGGGGAGGCAGTTCTGAGGCGAGTGGATCGACTGCCCGGTGCGCTGCGTGGGGAAGTACCCGATGAAGAGAGAGATGGGTGGTTGGGCAGCTTGGCCGGAGGGTGCTGGATCAGTGTAGTAGCGGTCCAGAAAGCGGCCGTCGCCCAGAACCGAAAGAATGTCGGGTTGGATCGGGACGTCCTGACCCTTCCATCTCCCCAAGGTCTGGGGAAGAAGGTTAAGATCCTGGCTGGGCAGCACCCGGTCCACGGCGGCGCGGAGTGAGAGCGTCACCCACGTCGACAAAAGCAGAAGAACGATGACCCAGTAGCGGGGGGATCTCATTGGCCCTCGCTGGCCGCAGGCCTGGCTGCGGGAGTGGTGAGACGTATCAAACCATGCAACAGATAGAGACATATCAGCGAGACGAGGAACATGAGCCATCCGGAGAACTCATGGAAGAAGCCTACTGCCTTGTCGGGATTCCAATACTGAACGCACAGACCGGTACCCACGATGCGCGTGGCGTTGGCCACCACGGCGATCGGGATGCTGGCCAGAGCCAGAAGGGTGCGGCGCCAGGTGCTATGTTCCAGAAAGTATCCATAGAGAACCGCTACGGCAAACAGGCTCATCAGCGATCGAATGCCGCTGCAGGCCTCGGCGACCTCCAGTTGCAGCGCGGGAAGCTGAATCACATTGCCGTCGCGCAGCACTGGAACGCCGAACACGGGCAACACCGCGGCAGCCAATCGGGAGGCCAGAAGCTGGAGCGGAAAGGTGAGCTGATTGAAGATGACCGCGGGAATCGGGATGGCCAGAAGGAGCACCAGCAGCGCGAAGCGAACCTCGCGTAACATCGCCTCGCCGAGAAGAGTCCATACCACCCCTGCCAGAAGCATCACCAGCGAGACGCGCGAGAGGAAGATCTCCGCCCCGTAAACGCCCAGCAGGAGAAAGAGAACGGCTGCGGCCACCAGCCAGATACCCGCCCATCTCTGCCGGATGGGCGTGTTGCGCAGGACCTGCCGCTTCTGCCATAGAAGGAACGCTGCGAAGGGGACGACCAGAAAGCCATGCGAGAAGTCAGCGTCGGTGTACCAGTTGATCACCAGGTTTGCGACGATCTTGTAGTAAAGCGCAGAGATGAGGAGGGTCAACAGGAGATAAGGCGGCCAGTTCCAGCCCAACCTCTTCTTTGGATGGGTGAGCAGTGGTTCGGATCGCAGCAGAGCCGGGGCTGGAGAAGGGGAAGTGGCCATTCGGGTATCCTATGTCTCCTCTGATAGAGCAATTCCACTGCCAGAACCAGTTGAAGGATCGCAAAAATGCGCGGCCGGAGCAGGCGTTAGCCAGTGGAATGCTCGCAGCCGGGTCATGCTCTGCTTCGGCGGATGCCGCCGGGCGCTTGCCTGCGGAGCTGCCTTGGGATCCCTCGGAGCCCGGCGGAAGGGTTGTGAAGCCCGGTTGCCCCTGGAAGGTACTCCCGGAGGGGATAAAGAGGCGAACCCAATTCCAGAGATCAGACAGCGAGAACAGCGTAATCTCTGGACACAAATTATGAAAGAAAATTAAAAGTATGCCAAATAGATTCTTGAAGTTGAAGTATTTCAGCGTTGGCCGGGCCGGGAGCCAACGAAAAAAAGGAAGCCTTGTTCGGGAGGCGCTCTCTGTGCTCGCGGGCCGGAACAGGAGCCGGGGAGCGCCGGAAGTTTCAGGCTGGAACGCAGCTTGTCTCGCGCGGAAATGGACGAATGCAGAGGGTCGCCAAAGGTCTCATGGCGGGAGCGGCAGTGCCGGAATGAATCAGCCGGAGGATCTGGAATCTCCGGCCGGTTGACTGGGTTCACCCAGCAGGATCGGTTGCGGCGGGAGCGACGAGTTTCCCTGGGAGAGGAAGTCTCCTAGCCAATGTGGAAGTGATTTTCCACTTTTCCCGTCGTCGTGCATCACTTTCTCGTCCAGGTTCACAGATTGGCCGGCACGAGCCCCTGTCAGCGCCGGAAGCAAAACTGCCAATAAGAAGATAACAAAAGACTTGGATCCAAAGATAACTTTGCGTTGAAAGAGTGCATGCAAATTTTTGCGTTTGGCCCCCGCAGTGCTAGTGATAAGGCATCATAAGGAGTCTTCATGACAGTCATGCAGCAAAGAGGGGGGCTCGCAGTGACCCGTCCGGCTGTGTTGTGCGGGATGATGATGGCGCTGGCGCCGGGGCTGGTGGCCCAGACGGCGGCACGGGCGATCATCACCCCGGCCAAGACGCCGAGCCAAACGGTGGCGAGCAGCCCCCAAGCCGGAGGGCAGACGGATGCTTCCACCTATCGGATCGGACCCCAGGACCATCTGCAGATCACGGTCTGGCAGGAGCCGAGTCTGTCGGGAACCTTCCCGGTACGGCCGGATGGGATGATCTCGCTGGTGCTGCTGGGAGATGTTCCTGCCGCAGGACTCACGCCCATGGACCTGGCGCATGACATAACGCTGAAGCTGAAGAAGTACATTCAGGATCCGGTCGTCTCCGTGGTGGTGACGGCGGTGGATAGCCAGAGGGTCTATCTGGTCGGAGAGGTGCAGCACGGCGGGCCGATCCAATTGACGCCGGGGATGACGCCACTGCAAGCCATTGCATCCGCCGGCGGCCTGACGCCTTATACAAATGGGAAGCATATCTATATTCTGCGTGGTCCCCAGGGGCATCAGCAGAAGATCCCCTTCAACTACAAAAGCGCCCTGAAGGGCGACAACCGACAGAACGTGCCCCTGTTGTCCGGGGATACGATCGTGGTCCCATGAGGATATCGATGAAGACCTGCCTTATGGTTTCCATGCTCTTGATGGCGCTGGGGACGACGGCCCGAGGACAAAACCAACCCATCGTCAACCAGCCGAGCTTCGGGTTTTCTCTGCCCAAGGTGGAGGGGACCCTGACCTACGCTCTGAGCGGGTCTGAGGCGATCATGACCGGTTATGGCGGCTCGACCGGCGGAGCTGCGTATATGTCGTCAGTGAACGGGGATCTGGCTTATCTGTCCTCCAGCGTCAGCAAGCCATTCAGCCTGGTGTACTCGGGCGGGTATCTGTATTTTGACGAGGCGGGATATCCCTCGAACACCACCTTTCAGAACGTGGCTGCCTCCCAGGTGGTGACCACCAAGAACTGGACCTTCATGGCCGACGATGGTTTCAGCTATATGCCGGACACCCCCACAACCGGCCTCTCCGGGATTCCCGGCCTGGGCGATATTGGCGTGGCTCCGGTGCAGACTGGAATTGAACCGGCGCAGCCCATCCTTACAGGCTATGCAACTCAGTTGGGGAATGGGTTGACCGGAGAAATCACGCGCACCATCACCGGGAACCTTTCGATGAGTGGGACCGGATCCTGGCAGATTCTGCATTTTACGGGCCCCAACAACATCGACTCGACCGAAGAGATGGGGTCAGTGGGGCCGACGTACCGCATCAACGCCAACAGCTCAGTGAATGCGACTGTGAACTATGGGTACACGACGGATTCCTTCCAGGGCTTTGTCCTTCCCTTCACCACGGAATCCATCATTGTGGAGTATCAGAAGCAGATTACGCCCCTGCTGAGCATCAATGTCTCGGGTGGTCCGCAGAAGTCTTATGGAACTGGGTTGACTGAGGCTCTGTTTCCGCCTCAGATCTTCATGGTGGGCAGCGCGGGGTTGGTCTATCAGCGCAAGCTGACCAGCGCCAGCATCTACTTTTCGCGCGCCACAAACGCCGGCTCGGGCATCGTTTATGGAGCCCTGACTGATACGGTAGCCGGAGTCTTAAGCCGTCAGTTCAACGAGGTCTGGCAGGGAGCCTTGACTGGATCCTGGGCGAAGAGCACAGCGCTGGCGCAGGTGCCAGGTTACGACCTGAACTATGACGCGACCTACGGTGGTGCGCAGATCTCGCGCAGTATCGGCCGCAGCTGGTCAGCTTACTTCAGCTATACGGCTGAGGATCAGAACGCGATCGGTTCGGGAGCGGATATATCGGCGTTCAACGGCTTGGAGCAGGTCTATGCGGTTGGGGTGACGTTCTCTCCTCCCGCCCATCATTTCGCACCGCAGCAATAAGGAAAATCGCATGCTAGGTCATCGTCCCCTGAACTTTGAAGACTACATCGCCATCCTGAAGCGTAGAGGCTGGATCATCTTCATTCCAGCGCTTCTGGTTCCGGTTCTTGCGGTAGCCATCACCTACCGTCTGACGCCGCAATACACCTCGCAGACGCTGGTGTTGATCCAGCCGCAGACGGTGCCGGATACCTTTGTTAAACCAATCCTTGTCGAGGATCTGGACAGCCGGCTGGCATCGATGAAGGAGCAGATCCTGAGCCGGTCCAGGCTGGAGCCGATCATCGAGCGGTACAACCTGGGCGGCCCCGGCATGGACATGGATGACAAGGTGGCCAAGACCCGGAAGGAAATCGGAATCAAGCCGATTCAGTCGGAGACTATGGGCTCGGGAGGACTGCCAGGCTTCTTTATCTCGTTCACGGCCTCGGACCCGCACACGGCGCAGTTGGTGTGCCGGGAGATCACCTCCCTGTTTGTGAGTCAGAATCTGCAAGAGCGCGAGCAGTCGGCGGAAGGAACCACACAATTTCTTCAAGGGCAGCTCCAGCAGGCCAAGCAGGATCTTGACTCGCAGGATGAAAAGCTGGCGGAGTTTGAGCGGCAGCACATGGGAGACCTGCCGGACCAGCAGGACTCGAACATGGATATGCTGAACAGCCTTAACTCCGAACTGCAAGCAGCGACGCAGGCTCTGGCGCGGTTGGAGCAGGACAGGTCGCTGGAAGAGGCGATGATGGCGCAGGAGACGCCTCAGGCCGAGTTCTTGCCGGGCCAGAACCAGAAGTCGAGCCCGCAGGAGCAGGCAGTTCAGTTGCAAAAGCTGGAGGCGAGACTGACGGATCTGCGCACTCGATACACCGCGGATTATCCGGATGTGCTGTCGACGGAGCGTGAGATCAACGATCTGCGCAAACAGATGGCGGAGGCTCCTCCGCCGAAGCCGGCGCCAAAGGCCAGCGCGGCTCCTCCGCAGCCGACGCTGATGGACTCGCCAGCCCTGTTGCGAATGCGGATGCAGATCAAGGCTCTCGGCGACGAGATTCAGCAAAAGAAGCAACAGCAGGCGGTGATTCAGAGTCAGATCCGCCAGTACCAGGACCGCATCCAGTCGACGCCTCTGATAGCGGCGCAGATGAAGGATCTGACGCGCAATCATCAGACCGCGCAAGAGTTCTATGACAGCCTGCTGGACAAGTTGAACAAGGCGCAGATGGCGACCGATCTGGAGCGCCGTCAAGAGGGGGAGCAGTTCCACGTGATGGACGATGCCAATCTCCCCGACGCGCCTACCTTCCCGAACCGCCCCATGTTCGCCGGCGGCGGATTGGTGGCCGGACTTGGAATAGGGCTGTTGGTGATTGCCTTCCTGGAGTACAACGACAAGTCCTTGCGGTCGGAGCGCGACGTATGGGCGTTCACCAAACTGCCGACGCTGGCCATGATCGGCAAGGTGCGGCCGGCCAAGGGAGCGCGCAAGCCAGGATCTTTCCCTGGCAGTGTCTTGCCAGGGAACCGATCGAAGAAGGGTATTCCGGCAACCAACAAATCTCTTGCGAACGCGGGTGGGTAGGCCATGTATACCAATTTCTACAAGCTGCAGACATGCCCATTCGGGACCAGTCCTGATCCTCGGTTTCTCTACATGATGCCGCATACCCGGGAGGCGCTGGCCGGACTGGAGTATGGCATTGCCGAGCGCAAGGGATTCACGGTGCTCACCGGAGAGGTGGGAACGGGAAAGACCACGCTGCTGCGGTCCGCTCTTGGATCTCTTGGTCAACAGCGCGTCTCGACGTCGTTTGTCTTCAATCCTCTGCTGGACCCCCTGGATTTCCTAGAGTTCGTACTGACGGACTTTGGTCTGACGCCGGATTCGCGGACCAAGTCCGGCATGCTGCTGCAGCTCAATCGCTGGCTGATCGAGCGCTATCGCCGGCAGGAGACCTGTGTGGTGGTGGTCGACGAGGCGCAGAATCTCTCTTGGGAGCTGCTGGAGGAGATTCGCCTGCTGACCAACCTGGAGTCTTCATCCGGAAAGTTGCTGCAGATTGTGCTCTCCGGTCAGCCCGAGTTGGAAGAGAAGCTGCGCCATCCCAGCGTCCGGCAACTCCGGCAGAGGATCTTCCTGTGGTGCCGCACCTAGCCGCTCACGCTGGAGCAAACCGGCGAGTATATCGTGGAGCGGTTACGGATCGCCGGCGCCAACCAAACGATTTTTTCTCCGGAGGCGGCGCAGCTTGTCCACCGTTACAGCCGGGGAATTCCACGCACCATCAATTTGATCTGTGAACATGCGCTGATCCTCGGTTATGTGGAACAGATCCCCCTGATTCCGGGGCCGCTGATTGACCATGTAGCGGAAGATCTTGAGTTGACGATGTCGTCCTTTCTGATGGCTCCTGCCGCAGTGGGAGCCGGAGGGTACCAGGCGCCGCTTCATCCCATGGAGACGGGCGCCAATCGAGTGATGAACTCCTTTCATCGGGAGCCAGGGAGAAGCGGTCAATGAGCCACATCTATGAAGCCTTACAACGAGCAGAGGCCGAGCGGAAGGCCGGATTGGAAGCCGTGGCCACAGTCCCCATGCCGGAGCACGCGCCAGAGCATCCCCGACTGGCTGTAGCGCTGGCAGCGCAGAGGCCGCAGGTCGCTGAACTGGTCTCGGCGCCGGCTGCGGAGGGGGTGGCGTCCCCGGTGCTACCGCCAGGGTTCCTCGATCGCGTGCCGCGCAGGCCATGGGATCCGGTGCTGGAGCAGTTGCCGGCGCTGGAAAAAGGAGGAGTATCGGTGGAGCAGTTCCGCAGCCTGCGCTCGCGACTGCAGGAACTGCGCGATCTGAAGCCCTTGAAGTCCATCCTGGTGAGCAGCGGCTTGCCCAAGGAAGGAAAGAGCTTCATCTCCGCCAACCTGGCGATCAACCTGGCCCGGCACAAGAGCAGCAAGGTGCTGTTGATCGATGGCGACATGCGCTGTTCGAGCCTGCATCAATATCTGGGCAGCCAGGCGGATCCGGGGCTTTCCGAGTACCTGGCGGGCAAGGCAAGCATTCTGGAGGTGTTGCAGTCTCCGCAGGAGGCGATGGGCCGAGATCCGATGATGGCATCGGTGCTGGAGAACATCACCTTTCTCCCCGGCGGACAAGGCGGGGACATGGCGGCCGACATGGCCAGCAGCAAGCGCTTCGAGGAGTTGCTGGCGGCCATGAGCCCCTTCTTCGAATGGATCGTCATCGACTCGCCTCCAGTGCTGCTAGTCTCCGATGCTGTGAATTTGGCGCGATCCAGCGATGCGGTCCTGCTGGTGGCGCGCAGTGGCGTCACCACATTCCCCGTGGCGCAACGCGCGCAGAACGAACTGAAGTCGGCCAACGTCATTGGATTTGTTTTGAATGCGGTAGAGAAGCCGTCGATGAGCGGAAGTTACTACTACCGTTATCAGAAAACGGCGGTATAAGCCGGATCTCGGTGCTGTCATGATCAAGCTACTGAACGTCTACTATCCAACGCGAACCATCATCCTGGTCATCTGCGAGTTCCTGATTGTGGGGGGATCGTTCGTGCTGGCTTCGGCTCTGGTGCTGGGGCCCAGGACATTTTCTGTCCTTGGGCAGAGTCACGGAGGATTGAAGATCGCGCTGTTGACGGTGAGCACGATCCTGGGCGCTCACTACTTCGATCTGTACGAACCCCAACAGGTCTCCGAGCGTTGGGAGATCTACCTGCGGTTGATGGTGATTATCGGATGCCTCGCGATTGCACTCTCCTTGATCGTCTATGTATTTCCGGAGGCCGCCATTGCAAGGTTTGTCTTTCTGCTGGGACTGATCTTCGTTGTGGCATCCTTGATCGCATGGCGCAAGGCCTTTGAGTGGATCAGCGGGCACCCCATCTTTCAAGAACGGGTCTACGTGCTGGGCTCCGGAGAGCGCGCCAAGGAGATCATCGGGACCATTGAGGCGCACCGCGAGTCCGGTATGGTGGTGGTTGGCTGCGATGCTCCCGTGGCAGACAAGGCCGAACGCAAGAAGGTCTTCGCAGAGGCCGTGCAGCATATGGCGTCCAGTCATGGGAAGATCCACCGGGTGGTGATCGCACTGGACGACCGGCGCGGAGAGCTTCCCGTTGACGGTCTTCTCTCCATGCGGCTTGGAGGCGTGACCATCCAGGAAGCCAGCGATCTGATGGAGAGGTTGAGCGGGAAGATGCAACTGGATGGACTTCGTCCCAGCGATCTTCTGTTTTGCGAGGGTTTCCGCATGCGGCCATCGCAGCAGATTCTGAGACGCGTGGCCTCCACGCTGGTGTCGGCTTTTATCCTGCTGCTGTTCTTGCCGTTGTTTCCCTTTGTAGCGCTGCTGGTGAAGCTTTCCTCTCCAGGCCCTATCTTCTTTCGCCAGGAGCGGGTGGGGTTGAATGGGAAGGTGTTCAAGCTGAGCAAATTTCGCACCATGGTGATCAACGCCGAAGCCGGCGGAGCGCAGTGGGCACAGAAGAACGATCCCAGAGTCACCCGCATCGGACAGTTTCTGCGCAAGACTCGCCTGGATGAGGTGCCACAGTTGTGGAATGTTCTGCGCGGAGAGATGAGCTTTGTAGGACCTCGTCCGGAACGGCCGGAGTTTGTAAGCTGGCTGGCTCAGGAGCTGCCCTTTTACGAGGTTCGCCACATGATTCACCCCGGTCTCACCGGTTGGGCGCAGATTCGGTATGGATATGGCGCTACGCTGGAGCAGAGCCGGGAGAAGCTGGCCTACGATCTCTACTACGTCAAGCATCAGACGCTGGGACTGGATCTGCTGATCATGTTCGAGACCATCAAGACCGTCATCCGCCGCCGCGGAGCGCAGTGATCTCGCCGGAACCAACCCTGCCTGCATCTGGTGCAGAGAGTCTGCCCAGGCCCGGGGAGGATCGAAGTTGAATTTTTGAGCGACCTGCCCTTGAGTTTTACTCAAGGAGTGATGGCGCAAACCTTATAATCACGGGACGAGGACTGATGGCGCGATATCTGATCACTGGGATTGCAGGATTCATTGGATCTTCTCTGGCGCGAGCGCTGCTCGATCAGGGCCACGAGGTGCGCGGCTTTGACAACTTCGCTACGGGCAGGATGGAGAACCTGAAGGAGATCTTCTCCTCGATTCAGTTTCAGGAGATGGATCTGCAGGATGAAGATGGGGTGCGCGCCGCCTGTAAGGGAGTTGACTTCATTCTGCACCAGGGAGCGCTGGCCTCGGTTCCCAGGTCGGTGATGGATCCGTTGCCTTCCCATCGCTCCAATATCAACGGAACACTGAACCTTCTGCTGGCGGCCAAAGAGGCAGGCGTTCGCAGGATCGTCTATGCCGCATCGTCTTCCGCTTACGGCGATCAGCCGACGCAGCCCAAGCATGAAGAGATGCTTCCGATGCCGTTATCGCCCTACGCTGTGCAAAAACTCACCTGCGAGTATTACATCCAGGCGTTCTTCCGGTGCTATGGGCTCCAGGGCATCTGCCTGCGCTACTTCAATATCTTTGGGCCGCGCCAGGCCGCCGACTCACCGTACTCCGGCGTGATTGCAAAGTTTATCTACATGATGATGGCCGGCCAGACCCCTACCATCTATGGTGATGGAAGCACCAGCAGAGACTTCACCTTCATCGACAACGCGGTGAACGCCAACCTGCTGGCCTGCATGGCCCCGGATGAGGTCGCCACGGGCCGCGTCTTCAATGTAGGGACTGGACAAAGCCACACCCTCAACGAGGTGTATGCGGGGATAGCGAAGATTCTCGGCTTCTCCGAAGCGCCCCACTTTGGCCCTCCGCGGGCTGGAGATATTCAGCACTCTCTGGCCAGCATCGACCGCGCCCGAAGAGAGCTCGGCTACCAGCCGATGGATGATTTTTATGCTGGTCTGGAAAAGACGGTGGCTTGGTATGCCTCCGCGTAGCCCCTGGCTCCTCGCCAGCCGCCGAGCTTTTCCGTGCAGGTGTCACCGGATGCCTGCATGGAAGATGCTTCAAGCGGTGGTTGATGCGGCAGCTTTTGGGGGGCGGCGCAGACTCTTGACCTGGGGGCGAAGTCCCAGGATCTCAAAGCCGGTCAGCCGGCTCTTGGATACATAGATCAGCCAGTTGTTTCCAATAGGATCGGCCGGCGCCATGAAGAACCCCGGACCAACGATGTGGTCCAGAGAGTTATGGATGATCCCTTCGATGGTTTCGCCGTCGTCGAAGCGAATGCGAATCCACAGGCACTCCATGGGCGGCATCCGGTTGTGGAAGAGCAGGTCGACATGGCTGGTCTGGCCGGAGAAATCCTTTACGAAAAAGACAGCTTTGATGTTGGTCAGAGCAATGTCTTCCACTTCTCCGGAGTTCTGGCGCCGCAGACGAATGGACGTCAGTCCCTGAGTATGGGCCCCATCCATCTCCGGCGGCCATTGCGAGCGGTCGGCGAATCCTTTGAGGGTGTAATCCTGGCCGCGGACCACAATCATGTAGGGATCGTCGGAGCCTTCTCGGGGCGGGAAGTGATTCAAGCTCTCCGTCTTGGAGCCAGATCGTACTGCTTGATCTTGTACAGCAACGCCTTGTAGCTGATCTGCAGTTCGTTTGCCGCTGCCTTCCGGTTCCATCCGTTCGCCTCCAGAATCCGTTCGATTGCCGCCGCTTCTGCGTCTCCCTTCAGACTACGGACGAGTTGCTTCAGGCCTGAGCCCTTGATCTGATCCGGTGAGGCGTTGGCCTCAGAGTTCAGATGGGAGAAGGGGCTCAGGTCGGCAAGGATCGCCATCTCATCGCCGAGGATGAGGAATCGATTTATCACATGCTCCAGTTCCCGGCTGTTCCCTGGCCAGGAGTAACGAGTCAGAGCATCGAGCAAGTTTCTGGAGGGAATGACCGGTTTGCCTCCATACTTGGCGGCTCCCTTTTGCAGAAAGTGTTGTGCGAGGACCGGAATCTCGTCACGGCGATCCCGCAGGGGAGGAATGACAAGGGAGAAGCCATTGAGCCGGTAGTAGAGGTCCTCGCGAAAGCTCTTTTGGGTAATGGCCGCCTTCATGTTGATGTTGGTAGCCGCGATGACGCGTACGTCCACCTTCATGGGGGCCCGGCTACCCAGCCGCGAGAAAGTTCCATCCTGCAATACCTGAAGCAGCTTGGCTTGTAGGATGGCGGGCATCTCGCCAATCTCATCGAGAAAGATGGTTCCGCCGCTGCAGATCTCAAACTTGCCGGGTTTGGCCTTGACGGCCCCGGTGAAGGCTCCCTGTTCATAGCCAAAGAGCTCACTTTCCAGCAGATCGGCCGGCATGGCGGCACAGTTCACCTTGAGGAACATGTGCTCGCTACGCAGCGACATCTTGTGGGTGTACATGGCTAGAATCTCTTTGCCTGTACCACTTTCGCCCATAATGAGCACGGGAATATCGGATTTGGCCACCAGCGCCGCCTGGGCCTGCAGTTCGCGCATCCGCTTGTTGGACCAGACGAAGGAGTGGCTATCGTCGAGTCGGATCTCCTGGGGCTCGGCCGAGGTGGCGCGGTCCACCAAGGCTAGGTGTTCCTCGATGGCCATCTCCAGATTTCCGTCCACAAAGGGCTTCAAGACGACCCCGCGCGGTCCGATACGAGTGACGATCTCCAGCTCCTTCACCTCGGCCGAGCAGGAAAGCAGGATGATCGGGACATCCGGGACCGAAGCTCGCACGTGGGAGAGGATGGGAAGCGACTGCTCGATGTTCTCCCAGGCCAGCAAGACAAGATGCGGCTCTGGGCCGGTGGCGCAGTGCTGAAGCAGGGAACTCTCATCGGAGTAGAGACTTAGACAGTATTGGCTGCCAAGCACCTCACGCAGGTACTCCAGCACCGCAAGATTGGAATCCAGGGCGAACAGCCGGGGCTTGGGCGTCTGCGCAAGCTTGGGACCCCCAAATGGCATCGTGTTCGACATCGCAGGACTCCTCATACCGGTAGCTGACTCTCAGCCGAGGTTCGCTGAGCATCGATGTTCGCGTTCGGCGCGCGAATCTACAGAACCCGAACCCGGATAACACGGGCTCCATCGCCGTCAAGGTGGGTTCAGTCTAGACGAACCCAGAGAGAAAAGGAAGAACTTTGCAGTCAAAAAGAGAAAAAAATTCCACACATGTTGCATTAATTACATAGTAAACAAAGGCGATTCCATCGCTTACTGGATGCAATCGAGAGGATTGTGCGCGAGCCGGGAGGAGAATTGAGCCCGAGATTCCAACAAGCCATGTATGGCCTCCAACGTGCAAGGTACTCGGCAGGTTTGCAAATCAAGATTGTTGGCAGGACATCCCTTTGGACCACTTCGTGAACTCGGCTGCATTTCTGGATCTTCCGCCATTGGACGTCGTCTTTGGGCGTACCCCATCCATGCAGGCTGTCCGCCAGAAGATCGAGCGGGTGGCGACCACCGATGTGCCAGTGCTGCTGCAAGGGGAGACCGGGACCGGCAAGGAGATCTGTGCCAGGCTGGTACACGCTTTTTCTCGCCGCTCCAAGGATTCGCTGGTGAAGGTGAACTGCCCTTCCATACCGCAGACTCTGCTGGAGACGGAGCTCTTCGGTTACGAGAAGGGAGCCTTTACCGGAGCGCATACTACCAAGAGGGGCCGGGTGGAGCAGGCTCACCTGGGAACGCTCTTTCTGGATGAGGTAGGCAGCCTGGATCTGATGGTGCAATCCAAACTCCTGCAGGTCTTGCAGGACGGAACCTTTGTGCGGGTAGGTGGCCACTCCACGCTGGCCATCGAGACGCGTCTAGTCTCCGCGGCGAACCAGGATCTTCGCAATCAGGTGGAGGACGGGTCCTTCCGTCTGGACTTCTTGTACCGGATCAATGCGGTCACCATCAATCTTCCCCCCTTGCGGGCCCGCAAGGAAGACGTTCCTCAACTGGTCGATTATTTCCTGGAGCAGCATGCACGCACCTTCGGCCTTTCGCCGAGACCTCTGTCGCGCAACGCGCTGGAGCTGATGCAACGTTATGACTGGCCAGGAAATATCCGCCAACTGGAAAATATTGTCCGCAGCTATGTACTGATTGGGAACGAAGATATTCTGACCGACGAGCTGATGCCGCAGCAGAGTGTCAACGACAGGATCATAGCGGACATCGATCTGAGCGAACCCGTCTCACTGCGACATATCACCAAAAAAGCGACGCTGGATCTGGAGCGCCACATCATTCTTAAGGCGTTGCAGGCCAACAGTTGGAACCGTCAGAAGACCGCGAAGTGGCTGCATATCAGTTACCGCTCTCTGTTGTACAAGCTGAGCGAAGAGAGCGCCCCCGTTCTCATGATGCCTTCAGCCCAGAAACATGGACCGGCCAAGGCAGCCGTGGATGATCCGTTACGACGAAAGCTGAGCGTTCCAACGCATCGCTGAGCGTGGAACGATGAGAGTGTTGGAAAGAGACTTCAAGATGGGCGGCAGGGCATTGCACGAGGATCATCGATGAGAATGAAATTTCGACTCCCGCTCTTCATCTTGCTGATGATCGCCAGTGTGGGGATTGGTACGATGGGCGTGCATGCGTCCACTGACTGTCAGAATCTGTTTCTCGCCTATAAGCATCAGCTTGCCAAGCGTTTGCATCATCGGGTGAGCGCAGCGACGCTGGCGCGCTGGGCGGCCTGGAACAAGGCTCATCCGCATTACCACCCGACCCCCAAAGAGTCGTTGAGCAAGATTGACTTTGTCTGTGATGTTCCAACCGATCCCTCGGGGATCGATCAACCTGTTCCGCCGGTATCGCTGCCTCCCTTGCTTCCCTCCATGACCAATACCTTTACCGCTCCGAGTCTGCCGAGCGTGACAGTGGCCAATCTGGTGCCGCCGGATGTCCCGGTCATTCCTCCCACCGGAGATCCGATCTATCCCCCGATGGCCGCTCCCGGCCCTCCGGGCAGCTATAGCCCACCCTTGTCAGCAACGCCCGAGCCGGCAAGCCTGGTCTTCATGACCTCCGGGATGGTGGCCATGTCAGGGTTGGTGCTTTACCGGCGGCGGCCAAGGATGGTTTCGCAGCCCCCTGCGAAGTTGTCTTGAGAGAGTGCGGGAGGGGCGGTCGCCACCATCCAGCCGGCTGCCGGGGTATCTGCAGCCGGTCTGGCCTCCAAAACGTCTGGATGCCTGCCGCGAGTTCCATCCCCGGAACGCCGCTTGCGCTCACTGGTCTTGTGCCGAGGCCGCAGGTCTGCGGAAATCCTATTTGACGGTACAACAGTATGCCTGTCCGGGGAAGAGGCCTAACGAAGCGTGGGCGCTGCTTCGCGCCTGTGCCTGACTGAAGATGCCATAGGCCGAGACAGGAATGGGTTCAATACCAGATTCCATCCTTATCATGATCATGCTGACGAACCAGCATGGGAGCGAGGAGTTGGCCGGACAAAGTGTCGGCGACGCCGGCTTTCTGGATGCCGGAACCAGGAGGTGCTGCAGCTTGGCTCCGATCGAGAGTTGCTTGCAAGTCCTTTCTCCCGAGTCCGGAGCGCGGTCATTTTGTTGCGAAAGTCTGGCTCTGGGCGAAGCTTGGCCCCAGGCGGGGATGCGCGCGATGCCCCATCTTTGCTGATCCATCCCGCGAGAGCCCGGATTCGAGCTGAACCCGTGATCCAAGTCACATAATGAAGAGCAGCGGAGTTGTCCAATGAAAGGCACAAGCAAGCATGACACGGTGTGATGGAGTGATAGGCCGTCGTGGGTCTCGCAACCGGGTCGTGTCACTGCAGGAGGACAACGATGAACCGCCGCCAGCCAGTCTCCATGCGAAAGACCCCCAAATTCAGGTCCACGGGTACAGCGGTAATCGCCTGCCTCGCCCTCTTGTTCGCATCCCTGTTGACGGCGTGCAGTGGAGGCGGAAGCAACTCGGGCGCCGGGTCGACTCTCACTACCTCGCCCAAGACGACCGTCGAGGTGAATATGGGCGATTCGCCGGCTGACTGGATGCTCGCGTTCTCGATGAACATCACCTCCATGTCGCTGACCGGGAGCAATGGATCGGTTACCATTCTGTCTTCTTCGACGCCGATCGAGATGATGCATCTTATGGGAACGATGCAGCCGCTGGCGATGGCGTCCGTTTCTCAAGGCACATACACAGGTGCATCCATCACGATTGGCTCCGCGACGGTGATGTATTTGGATCCGACCACGAAAGCTCCCGTTCAGGCGACCATCGCCGGGCCCATGACCGCAAACGTCACCTTCAACAGCCCGGTCACGGTCGGGTCCACGCCGATGGCGATCGGCTTCGATCTGAATCTCGCCAGTTCTGTGACTGCCGGCTCCGGGGGTACCCTCAGCATGAATCCCGTCTTCAATGTCAGTTCGGGGATGCAGGGCTCGGGGAATGCTCTCGACCCAGCCAGCGGCGGGATTCAGCAGATGGTGGGCACGGTTTCCAGCGTTACGGGCAGTACGTTTGTCATGAATTCCATGCAGGCGGCACAGAGCTTTACCTTCGCGACCAACTCCTCAACCGTCTTCGACGGCGGCGGCATGAGCTCAATGTCGAGCGGCATGCTGGTGATCGTGGACGCCACGATGCAGGCCGACGGTTCGATGCTTGCAACCAAAGTACAGTCGATGATGGGATCCGGCGGGGCAATGAGCGGGGGCATCATCACCGCGGTGACCGGTCAGCCGCCTACCTCATTCACCATGGTCATGCAAAACGGGGCCGGCGCCGGGATGATGTCGTCCGATTTTGCCGCAGGCGCGACGATGGATATGAACGAGAGTTCCACCTATCAGATCGACGAAGACAACATGGACATGTCCGGCCTGCCGTTTACGCCGGTATTTGACGCGAGCCATGTTTACGCAGGCCAGAGCGTAATGTCCATCGGCTCCGGCGGGATGATGAGCGGGGGTGGTGGAATGATGGGCGGCGGCTCGATGTCCGGCTCCATGACGGTCTCGAACCTTGAACTGGAACCGCAGGGGTTGAGCGGTACGGTTGCGACGACGCTCACGAGCGGCGTCGCCACGAGCTTCACCCTGACTCTTCCCTCCGATTCTGCCTTTACCACCCTCACCGGAGCGAGCACGGTGACGGTCTACCAACAGACGGGAACCACGATGGCCAGCGGATCATCCATCCCCAGCGGCTCCACAACGGAGGTGTTTGGACTCTTGTTCTTCGACAGTGGGCAATGGAAGATGGTCGCATCCCAAATGGAATCCAACTAAGCTGCTTTCAGTGTCAGTGCTGGGCGAAAGCTCGACCTCAATGGGTACCCTTCCCAGTGTTCGTGGCCGCCTTCAGGTTCGGTTGCCGAGGTGGAGGGAAAGCGCCATAGCAAAGCCGGTTCGGGGAACCCATCAACGTGGAAACAGCTCTATGGCAAAGGAGTCGGGTGAAGACAGCAGCGCGTAAGGTGCTCTGCCATCGCAACGACCTCAATGGCAGCAGGCGCCTCGTAGTTGGACCGGGGGGCACTTGACCGAGCCGTAGGAGCAGAAGACGCAGCAGTCTCCCGGGAGCGGCCGCAGCACAGAGTGGCAGTTTGCGCACTCATGGAAGAAGCGGCAGGAGTCGGTCGGCATCTCTTCCAGCGTGGCGTGGCCGCACTGTGGACAGGTCAGGGTGGATTGAAGGATGACTTGAGTGTCGTTCATCGTTGAGTCCTCTCTCGATCTGAACTCGATTCTACGCCGGAACGGCGGAGCCGAGGCTTTCGGATGGACTGCAAGCGATGGCGTTGAGCCATGCATGGCCAGGGTTGAGTTCAGTTGCGACGATGGTCTGCACAGTGCGGACACCCGCAAACAAGCCCTCCGGCGGAGGCGTTCCGCTGGAGGGCCAGCTGGATGCGATGGGTGCGAGACGATCGGAGAGCGCTGCCGGCTCACCGGATCTCGCGTAGAGAGAACCTGCCCTAACACCTGACGATCTTGTCCGAGACGATCCCTTTGGTTGCGTTTCGAGAGTCTACAACTAACTGCGCTGAGCGAACGATCTCCTTATAGTCATAGTCGGAGTGGTCGGTCACGATCAGGACGCAATCGTACTGCTCCAGCCTCTCCAGCGGGGTGCAGGTCATATTCAGGTTGTAATGCCGGCCCCTGCCCACGGTGGGGAAGAACGGATCGTTGTAGAGAACTTCGGCGCCTTCCCTGCGAAGAAGCTCGATGATCGTCAGGGAGGGAGACTCGCGCAGGTCATCGATATCCTTCTTGTAGGCCATGCCGAGCATCAGGATTCTAGATCCATTCAGCGCCTTCTTGTGCCGGTTCAGGGCCTGGCCGACGGTCTGCACGACATACTCCGGCATGGCTCCGTTCACCTCACCGGCCAACTCGATGAAGCGGGTATGGAAGTCGTACTCTCGAGCCTTCCAGCTCAGATAGAACGGATCGATGGGAATGCAGTGACCTCCCAGGCCCGGTCCGGGATAGAACGGCTGAAAGCCGAAGGGCTTGGTGGCCGCCGCGTCGATCACCTCCCAGATATCGACTCCCATACGCAGGGAAAGCACCTTGAGCTCATTGACCAGAGCGATGTTGACGCAGCGGTAGATGTTTTCCAGCAGCTTGGTCATCTCCGCCACGCGGGTGGAAGAGACTCGAATCGACTTGATGAAGATCGCCTCGTAGAGCGTAGCCGCCAGCTCCGTTGCGATGGGGTCGTGTCCACCTACTACCTTGGGGATATCCTTGCGCGCCACCGTCATGTTGCCTGGATCTTCGCGTTCCGGGGAGAACGCTACATAGAAGACACCCTTATCCAAAACCGGGCCCCGTCCCTGAACCTCCAGGCCGGAGGCGCTTCCATCGAGCAGGATGGGAATCATCAACTCCTCTGTTGTGCCGGGGTAGGTGCTGCTCTCCAGCACTACAAGTTGTCCCTCGCGGAGCCATGGGGCGACGGACTTGGCCGTCTTCTCAATGAAGCTGACGTCCGGTTCGCGATGTTCCGTCAATGGAGTGGGCACGCACAGGATGATCGCGTCCTGCTCGGAGATGTGGGAGAAGTCAGCGGTTGCCTGGAAGCCCTTTTCGCGAGCCTGTTGAATCTCATCGCTGCCGATTCGAAAGATGTAGGAGCGGCCTGCCTGCAGATCCGCGATCTTCTTCTCGTCGATATCAAATCCGGTGACCTTGAAGCCTGCTCCACAGAGTAAGAGCGTAAGCGGCAAGCCTACATAGCCAAGACCGATCACGCCAATTCTGGCGTTATGAGCTTGCAGGCGCTCAAGTCGTTCCCGGGCGATCGCCGGCATGGTGAGATTTTCGTTGGTCGTCATAGACAGAATTATTGCACCTCAATGCAGAAAGTCAGGGCGCGGGTTGCTCCAGGATCCAAGGTTTCCAAGATCGTCCACGGTTCTGTTGACTAAAAATGAGACCCGGCGCGAGACCAGACAAAGACAGAGTCTCCGGCTGGAAGCAACTCCCTGAGATCCGTACTCTCAAGATACTGTGGAGCCGCAGGCGGCTCAAGGGTCAGAACAGTTCCACGCGCGGTTTCTTCCAGCAAATTCTTCCTTCCGTTATGCTAACCTTGGAAATCTGTGGCCGACATGCGGCGACCTAGCTTACGGCGAAATTTCATCCAAGTCAGCAAAGCGCAACCAAGCCCCGCAATGCCAAATCGAAAGTCTGTGAAACCGATACCAGAGTGAATGCCATGACAAAGGATCACACGGCCGATTCAGGCCAACCTGTGGCCGCCATCGATCCGGCCACACTCTCCCGGCGCGACCTGCTACGTTGGTCTGGAGCCGCCGGTTTTTCTGCTCTATTACCCGCGGCTTCGGCTGTTGCTCTATCCACAGAGCCGGGCGGCCCCTTGAACGCGACCGCCCATGGGGAACCAGCTCCCGCAACGCTTGCCGCCACGCCCATCCGTCCGCCGGCTGTGCCGCTGGCGGTGCGCCAACCCTATTTGAGCGCGTGGCTCCCTGCAACCCTGCTTCCGGGCGCCTGGCCTCAGTTCTGGCAGGGCAGCACGATGCAGATGGCCGGCATCGTGCGCGTCGACGGAACCGCCTATCTGTTCATGGGCGATCCGAAGCTTGCCCTGCCGGCGCCCAACGGCAATCACGGCACAGCGCACACCGTCCACGACTTCCCGCGTGCGCTGGATCAGACTGCGCTCAAAGTGAGTCCGACGTGTTCGCGGTTCGAACTGCAGGCCGCGGGTGTTGCTCTGGTGGTTGAGTTCCTCTCGCCCATCGAGCCGGGAGATCTCAAGCGCCAATCCATACCCCTGAGTTACGTTCATGTGTCGGTGCGCAGCATGGATGGCGCTCGCCACAAGGTGGAGCTTTACATGGACATCGGCGGAGATTGGGTGAGCGGAGATCGCAGCCAGAAGATTACCGCGCGTCTGATGCATGCCAAAGGCGTGCGTACCTGGACACTGCAACTGGAGCAGCCGCAGCCGCTCACCGAGCAGAAGGAGTTTGCCGCCTGGGGCAGCATCCTCTGGGCGACACGCCAACACCACGGTCTGAGCGTACAGTCCGGTTACGGTCCGGCGGTGCGCGGCCAGTTTGCCCGTCATGGCAGCTTGATCGCCGGCAGCGATAGCGGCCCCTATCCCATCGGCCAGCATCCGCCTGTGTTTGGCTTCAGCGTAGACCTGGGCCAGGTCGGAGCCACGGCCAAGCGCACCACGTTCAGCATCGGCCACGTCCGGCAGCCGGCGATCAACTATCTTGGCAAGCATCTGGCGCCGCTCTGGACCAGTTACTTCAAGGGGTGGGAGGAGATGCAGGAGTTTTTTCATCAGGATGCCGACGCCGCCTCCGAACGCGCCGGCCGTCTGGATGCGAAAGTCGTCAAAGACGCGCGCGATGTTGGCGGCACAGCCTACGAAGGTCTGTGTGTCCTGGCGCTGCGCCAGGCCTATGGCGGCACAGAACTGGTGCAGGGGCTGGACGGGGAGCCGTGGGCGTTTCTCAAGGAGATTTCAAGCGATGGCAATGTCTCGACGGTCGACGTCTTGTATCCCGCGGCTCCGGTCTGGATGTATTTGGATCCGGGCTATCTGAAGCTTCTGTTGACGCCGCTGCTGGCCTATGCCGAGAAGGGTGGTTGGCCTGGGGTCTTCGCCGAGCACGATCTAGGCGCCGCCTATCCCAACGCGACTGGGCACAACGACGGCAAAGAGGAAGACATGCCAGTGGAGGAATCGGGTGACATGCTGATTCTGGTGGCGGCTTTGCTGCGCTGCGCCATGGCGGAAGACGCCAAGGCCTTCGTCACTGAGCATTACCGGATTCTGAAGCAGTGGGCTGATTTTCTGACCCGTAACCTGCCCGATCCAGGCTTTCAGAATCAGACCGACGACTTTGCCGGTTCGATTGCGCACAGCGTCAACCTGGCCATCAAGGGCATTGTCGCGGTGGCGGCGATGGGACAGATCGCAACCGCCGCCAACCAGCCAGAGCAGGCCGCCCACTACCGGAGCCTGGCCGAAGAGTACATGAAGTTCTGGATTCAACATGCAACCGATCCATCCGCGGAGCATCTGGACTTGACTTACAACGGCGCGGGTGGAGGCGATGGCACCTGGGGCACGCTGTACAACGGATTCGCGGACCGGATGCTGGCCACCGGGCTGATTCCTGAGTCGATCCGCAAGATGCAGGCGGCATGGTACGCCAAGGTCAGCAATGCCTTTGGCCTGCCCCTGCAAACGCCGCATAGCTACTCCAAGACCGACTGGGAGATGTTCACCGCAGCCTGGCTGGCCGATGAGCCCATTGAGCAACAACTGATGGAACGCGTCTATGCCTACGCCAACACCACACCCCAACGGCTGCCTTTCAGCGACTGGTACAGCAGTGTGACAGGGAACAGCCTGGCCTTCCGGGCGCGCCCAGTGCAGGGCGGCATCTTCGCCCCGCTGGCTGTGAGGGCGACTTCCTCGCAAAAGACGGACGGTTAAACCTACGCTTTACAGTTTGCTGGAAGAGGAGATGGAATGCGCCTGGGGACGTTTCGGCTGTGTCTTTGTATGGGTCTGACGGCCATGGTTGCCGCAGCCTCTACGGCTTGGGGTTGGCCGGCGGCCTCCGCGGCGCGGGTGATCGAGTTGCCTCCGATATCGGCGAGGGCGCAGAATGCACCGGCCACGAATCAATACCACGGGCCGATGTATGTGCGTTCCGAGGTGATGATTCCGATGCGCGACGGGGTGAAGCTGCATACAGTGGTGCTGCGTCCGCTGGGCAGTGCGGATGGCGGGCCGCCGCTGCCGTTTCTGATGGAGCGCACGCCTTACGGAGTGAAGGGCGTGAGCAGCACGATGTTGGAGATGATGAAGCCGGAGTTGGCCGGCAGCGGCTACATCTTTGTCTTCCAGGATATTCGCGGCCGCTATGCGTCGGGCGGAAAGTTCGTCATGAACCGGCCGATCGTGGCGCACAACACCGCGCGCGATGTGGATGAGACCACCGATACCAATGACACCGTCAACTGGCTGCTCCGCCATGTGCCCAATAACAATGGCAGGGTGGGGGTGATGGGAATCAGCTATCCCGGCTTTCTGGCCATGATGGCCGGCCTGGATGCGAACCCGGCGGTGAAGGCCGTGAGTCCGCAGGCGCCCATGACCGACGTGTGGATGGGAGATGATTTCTTCCACAATGGGGCCTTTCGGGAGTCCTACGGGTTTGATTATGTGCAGGAGATGGAGGCGCAGAAGACGGATGAAGTGGTCAGCTCGAATGAGGATCAGTACCGTTTCTTTCTGGACCATGTGAACTTTGCGGGCGCCGCGCAGGCGGCAGGGATGTCTCATCTGCCAACGGCGGAGATGTTCCTTACCCAACCGACCTACACTCCTTTCTGGCAGGCGATGGCCGTGCAACCGCACTTGGCGCAGCCGGAGGTTCCTACGCTGGAGGTGGGCGGATACTGGGACCAGGAGGATATGTGGGGAACCCAGGCTGAGTACGCAGCGCTGCGGGCTCATGAGGCTCCTGGCCAACCGTTGCATCGCGTCTTCCTGGTGCTGGGGCCGTGGAACCATGGAGGCTGGGCGTTTGGGCCGGGGGACAAGCTGGGTGGAAAGTTTGGCACGATCCAATTTGCCGGACAGGATACGGGCGCTTACTACCGCGCGCACTTTGAAGCCCCTTTCTTTGAGTTTTATCTCAAGGGCAAAGCAGGCTTCGATCTGCAGGACACGGCCAGCTTCCGCACCGGCGAGAATCAGTGGCATCGCTATGCGATATGGCCGCCCCAGGCTGGATATCACTCAACGCGCGCCTATCTGGAGCCGGAGAATACCCTGAGCTTTGCAGCGCCCAAGGGAGCGGAGGGTGTGAAGGCCGCGACCTATGTGGCTGATCCCGCTCACCCGGTCCCTTATCGGAACCGGCCCATCCAGTCGACCTATGGGCAGGGTTCTACGTGGAGAACATGGCTGGCGGAGGACCAGCGGTTTGTGAGCTCACGCAAGGATCTGGCCAACTTTGAGACACCGGTGCTGCGTAGTGATGTGACGGTGACTGGCGATGTGGTGGCGGATCTGTACGCGGCGACTACGGGAACGGATGCGGACTGGATTGTGAAGCTGATCGATGTCTATCCGGTCAACGCCGCTGGAGTGAGCTCTCCGGAGATGGGCAAGGCCTCCGCGGCTCCCGGCGCGAAGGGTGGATATGAGTTGATGGTGGCAGAGGAGATTCTGCGCGGTCGCTACCGCCACAGTTTTACCCATCCGGAACCGGTGAAACCAGGACAGATCGTGGAGTATCGGTGGAGTTTGCACGGCGTCGACCATACCTTTTTAAAGGGGCATCGGATGATGGTGGAGGTACAGTCGAGCTGGTTTCCGCTCTATGACCGGAATCCGCAGACCTATGTGGAAAACATCATGACCGCGCCGGCTTCGGCCTATCGGGCCGAGAGGGTCTCCGTCTACGGCTCGGCAAAGTATCCATCTCACCTGGATCTGCCTGTGTCGGATGGTTCGGTGCTTCCGTAAGGAATCGCTTTGAGGTGCGCATTTTTCTGACGATGGATGTTCCCACGCGGATGCAAGGACTCGCCTCTTTTTACGGAAGTGTCCCGTGATGCAGAGTCTCCGCAGGACCCCGAAAGGAAGCTGGAGGTCTGCAAACGAGTGGGCAGGGGATCTTGGAGCTTCATGAGGCACAGAGATCTCGCGAGGAAACTTTTGTGGCGCCTGTTCCGTAACCAAGAAAGCGTAGGTAGAGAGAAGTCAGATGGTTGCGCCAGGATTCCCGCCTCCCGGCTCGCTCTCTGCGAACAAGGCGCCAAAGGCAAGAGAGCGCGGCTACGCTCAACGCATCTAGATTCGCTCGAGGCATCCAAGGGTTCCAGTCCAGTACGATGGGTTGCTTTGCTTTCGTCTGGCTGTACCGGAAGAACAATAAGGCCTCTCTGCTCAGCGTCTCCATTTGTCATCGGTTCGGAGTGGCCGCGGGGCGATGGCTGATGCAGTAGCCGCCAAAGTGGGATGAAGGATAGAAGAACCATGCGAAGGATGAAGACAGTCAGAGGGAGCATTCGCGGATGGAAGAGATCGGCTCTCGCGGTTGGCTTAGCCCTGATCCTGGGGCTGTGCGCCGGGTTGGCCTGCGCGCGTCAGGCTGCGGCCCAAGGAGCAGCGCCGGCGGTCCAGCAGATGATGGGCACGGTGGAAGCGACCAGCGCGTCCGGGTTCACGCTCACCACGGCCGCCGGGCAGAAAGTGAGTGTTGCGGTACCGGCTTCGGCCAAGGTTCTGGTGGTGGCGCCGGGCAGCAAGGATCTCAGCTCGGCCACCCAGGGAACGCTTGCGGATGTCGCGGTGGGAGACCGCGCACTGGTCTCCGGCGCTACGGAGGCGCAGGGAGTCACCGCGCTGCGCGTGATCCTGATGAAGGCTCAGGCCATCGAGGCGTCGCAGGAAGCGGAGGAACAGGCGTGGCGGAAAGGCGGCGGTGGCATCGTGAAATCGGTGGATGCGGCTGCCGGAAAGATCGTGATCACCAGTGGACTGAAGGCGGTGACAGTGCTGGTCTCGCCGAAGACGGTGATTCGCCGCTACGCGCCCGGCTCGGTACGGTTTGCCGACGCGCGGCCGAGCACCATCGGAGAGATTCAAAAGGGCGATCAACTCCTGGTGAAGGGCGCCAGGTCGGCAGACGGAAGTACGATAACGGCTGATGCGCTGGTGACCGGAAGCTTTGGAAACTACTCAGGATTGATTGCGTCAGTCAATCAACAGACGGGAACGATTTCGCTCAAGGATCTGGCCACCAAGAAGATGGTTACGGTTGCGGTTACCCCGGCCAGCGACCTGCGTAGTCTTCCCACGGCGGTGGCTGCCCAACTCGCCGCGCAGATGCGGAGCGCAGGCCATGGAGGCGGTCGTCCAGCCCCAGGGGCGCAGTGGCACGGAACTCCTCCCCCTCAGAATGGAGCCGAACGCGCTGGGCAAGCCGGGATGAGTCTATCCCGTATGCTCTCGCGGCTGCCCACAGAGACGCTGTCCGGGCTCAAGAAGGGTGATGCGGTCATGATTGTGGCTACTTTGCCCGGGCCTGGTCAGCCGACAGCGCAGGCCGTGACGCTTCTGACCGGCGTAGAACCGATTCTGAGGGCCTCTCCCAAGGGCCAGTCGATGACGCTCTCACCCTGGAGCCTCGGCGGCAGCCCCGGGGGTGAGGGTGGCGGCCAAGAAGGACCGCAGCAATAACACGGCTGCCACGCGGATGGATTCAGTCGAGCCGGTTGTTTGAGGAGCGACCGGGCGAGCAAAGAACATCTTTTTGGGACAGGCGACCTCGGCTGTTGAATCTCACAGTGTGCGGCCAGGTCCGTTGGCAAGCAAGCTGGGACTCGGGGTCGCCGACGAAGGCCCCCAGGGCGCCTGAGCGGTCTGGATCTTCGATGAGAGAACGTGGGAAAGGATGACGGAGAAGAATGAAGTTTGAGAGGATCTCGGCTTTCGTGTTGAGGGGTTGTCTGGTTGGATTGGTCCTGTCTTGGGGAGTCGGACTGGCTCCGGCCCAGGCCGGAGCACAAACCGGGATCCAGCAGCCATCCGCCTCGGCTCAGGCGACGGTCCATGGCGTGGTCACCGATCCTGACGGAGCTCTGATCCCGGGGGCAACCGTCACCCTCAAGCCGGCACACGGATCGGCGATATCGGTAAGGTCCGGTTCCGATGGAACGTTTCAAATGGCCGTAAGGCCGGGAACCTATGCGGTTCAGGTCTCGATGCCGGGCTTTGCTCCTTACTCGGTCGCCGCATTCAAGGTCTCGGCTGGAAGCACGACGCTCAATGCCAAGTTGCAGATTGGGGTGCAGTCGCAGGTGGTGAACGTGCATGCCAATAACGGGATGCAGTTGAGCGTCAGTCCAGCTTCGAACCAAAGCGCCCTTGAGATTTCAGGCAATGCGCTGAATGCTCTGTCCGATGATCCCAATGAACTGCAGAGCGAGTTGATGGCGCTGGCCGGGCCATCGGCCGGGCCTAACGGCGGGCAGATCTACGTGGATGGGTTCACCGGCGGGCAGTTACCCCCCAAATCATCGATTCTGGAGATTTTTGTCAATCGCGATCCCTACTCGGTGGAGTATGACCAACTGGGGTACGGACGCATCGAGATTCTCACCAAGCCTGGAACCCAGCAACTCCACGGCAATCTTCAGGTCGATGGGCAAGCATCTCAGTTCGACACGCTGGACCCATTGGAGCCCGGATACCAGCCGCCGTATCACACCATCTTTTCGTTTGGAAACCTCACTGGCCCGATAACCCACAAGTCATCCTACAACTTCGGTGGAACGTACCGGCAGATTCAGCAGGATGAGTATACCAACGCCCAGATTGCGGCTCCCGCGCCGGGTTCCAGCACGCTCTGCCAGCCGGGCGATACAACCTGCGTGCAGACGGGGTATCAGATCTCAACCTACTTTCCCCAGACGCGCATGGACATTAACCCAAGGGTGGATTTTTCCCTGGGCAACAACAATGTGTTGACGGCGCGGTATCAATATATAAACAATACGGCGACCAACGACGGGATCGGCAGCCTTGACCTGCCGCAAACCGGCTATAACACCAACACATTGTTCAACGTACTTCAGTTGAGCGATACAGAGGTATGGAATACTCACGTCGTCAGCCAGACGCGGTTCGAGTATCAGCGTCAGCACATAACCACGACGCCGGTCAGCACGCTTCCTTCGCTCAACGTTGAGGGTCTATTCACCTCCGGAGGTTACGGTGCGCAGAGCCTGAGCGATCATCAGGACTACTTCGAGTTTCAGAGCTATAACTCCTATCAGCGTGGACACAACTTTATCCGTTTCGGAGGGCGTCTGCGGGCTGAGCGTGAGGCGGAGAATACGGAAAACAATACCAACGGATCGTTTACCTATGCGGACTTTGCCGACTATCTTGCGGGAAAGCCAAGTCTGTTTACCTTTACCACGATTAACAATCACAAGATCGGAGACTGGTATGCCGATCTGGGTATGTTCCTGGAGAATCAGTGGACACCGCAAAAGAATCTGACCGTTACCTATGGCTTCCGCTATGAGACGCAGAACCACCTCTCCGATCACCATGACATTGCGCCGCGATTGGAGGCGGACTACGGCCTGTTTGCCAAGCATGGCGCTCCGAAGACTGTTGTCAGGGCCGGATTCGGTTACTTCTTCACCCGTTTCAAACAGCCCGACATCCTGATTCTGGAGCAGGAAAACGGCAAGAACGAGACGGTGTACACGGAGAATAACCCTTCCACGGCGTGCAATCCCTCTGCATCGGACTTGATAGCGGCCTGTGGCGCTACTGCGACGGCGCAGACCATTTACACCGCAGCGCCGAATCTGAGGTCATCCTATATCGAGGTGACGAGCGTGGGGGTGGACCAGCAGGTGGGGCGCGATGGCACCATCTCGATCAACTTCCTGCACTCGCTGGGACTGCATCAGCTTGCGACCCAGAACATTGGATACAACTTTGCAAACCCCAGCCTGAGCACGGCGGACTATCAGTTCTTCACCGAAGGGGCATTCCACCAGAATGAATTGATCTTCCATGGCCACTTGCAGATGCCCATGGGCATCTCGATGTTTGGCTACGATGCGGTGAACTTTGCGAAGGGCGATACCTCTGGAGCAGGGGCGGATATCTCCGTGCCGGGCAATATTCATGCTGACTATGGCCGAACCACCTTTGATGTACGCGACCGTCTCTTCATGGCCGGCTCGATCGAGCTTCCTCTGGCCTTTGAATTCAGTCCGTTCATGATCTTTCAAACCGGTCAGCCATACAACATCACCACGGGCTTCGACAATCTCAACGATACCTTCTTCAACTATCGTCCGGACCTGGTGACCGGAGTTGTGCCCAATGGGACCACGATCAAGTCGATTCCAGGCTGCGGTACGTTCGCGCAGGAGGGGGTGGTTCCCGGCGCGCCGTTGGCTCCCATTAATCCCTGCTCAGGGCCCTCGGAGTTTACCCTGAATGTCCGCTTGACCAAGACCTTCGGCTTTGGACCAAGGTTGCAGCCCGGCAATAATTTCGGGCAAGGTCCTTTTGGCCACCACGGCCATCATCCTGGCGGTCCGGGTATGGCCGCCCCTTCAGGCCGGCGTTACAACATCGCCTTTGGCCTGCAAGTGCAGGACCTGTTCGACAACGAAGACCTGGCCCCGCCGGTCGGCGTGCTCTCTTCCTCTGATTTTGGGCAGTCAATCCAGATTGACGGCGGCCCCTATACCACCGCGAGCGCTCTGCGGCGGATCACGCTGCAGACGAACTTCTTCTTCTAAGAGGAAGTCGAAAGGCCGGGCACTGGGACCCGAAGGGCGCTCGCCTTCGGGCGCAAACCGGAAGGGCTGCGCCAGAGGCTCGCTCCTGAACTTTGCAGCCGGTCCTCAGCGCAGTCCCAGGATGGAGCCGCGGCTGGGAGGCGGATTCCTGTCTGACTTTTCCTCGGCGCCAGACTTGGCCGGCACGGATGGCTCTGGCGAAGCGGTGGCGTCGTTGCGCTGCTCCAGACGCGGTTCGAACTTGCGAATTTGATCGGCGATCTGCTGGAACTCGCTCGGCTTAGCCGAGTCAGCCTCTGCTCCGGGGTGGACGAGGAGCGAAGATTGGCGATCCGCAGCCGGTGCGGCGACCACGACGGTCTTGGCGTTGAGAAACTCGCGCATGCCCTCGGCGGCAAGCTCGCGTCCGTATCCGGACCGCTTGATTCCGCCAAACGGAAGACGTGGATCGCTGGCCACGGCAGTATTGAAGAAGACCGCTCCACACTGGAGTTGAATGGAGAATCGCCTCTGCTCCTCCGAGTCGTTGGTCCAGACGCTGGCGGCCAAGCCGAAGGGCGTGTCGTTGGCCAGCGCAATTGCTTCGTCGATGGAACCGACCCGGAACAGCATGGCGACCGGGCCGAAGACCTCCTCCTGCGTGATGGGGGCATTGCGCATGATGCCTGCGATTACGGTGGGTTGAAAGTAGTTCCCAAAACGGCCGTCTTCCACGTGGGCGCGCGACCCGCCCGCGAGCACGCGACCGCCGGACTCTCGGGCACGTGTGACCTGATCCAGAAGCTCTTCGACGATCTGCTGAGTGGCCAGCGGACCGACGTCGGTGGTTTCCAGCATGGGATTACCCACAGTGAGCGCTTTCATGCCGGCCACGAAGCGCTGCTCGAACTCGGGATAGATGCTCTCATGCACGATGAAACGCTTGGCGGCGATGCAGCTCTGGCCGTTGTTGATGCAGCGGGCCTTGACCGCAGTGGAGATCGCGGTGTCCAGATCGGCGGAGGGAAGAACGATGAACGGATCCGACCCGCCCAGTTCGAGGACGGTCTTCTTGATCAGCCAGCCGGCCTGTGCGGCGACGGCGCGACCGGCGGCCTCCGAGCCGGTGACGGTGACGGCGGCGACACGCTCGTCGGAGAGCAGAGTTTCTACCTGGCGGGCCTCGATGAGCAGGGTCTGGAAGACGCCGCGGGGGAATCCGGCGCGGCGGACCAAGGCCTCAATCGCGAGGGCGCACTGGGGAACATTGGAGGCGTGCTTGAGCAAGCCTACATTGCCGGCCATCAGCGCCGGGGCAAGAAAGCGAAAAACCTGCCAGAGAGGAAAGTTCCATGGCATCACGGCCAGTACCACGCCCAGAGGATCGTAGCGTACGTAACTCTCCTGGTGCTCGGTCGGGATTCGCTCCGGAGTCAGGATACGAGCCGCGTTCTCAGCGTAATAACGGCAGGCGGAGACGCACTTGGCGACTTCGGCGCGGGCCGAGACCAATGTCTTGCCCATCTCCGATGTCATCATCGTCGCCAGTTCTTCACTGTCGGTCTCGACGATCGCAGCCAGACGGCGCATCCAGAAGATGCGCTGCTCCAGAGACTCGCGTGGATAGGTCTTGGCCGCGCTCGCGGCCAGGGCCAGCTTGACGTTGATGGCTTCAGAGCTGAGGGGATCAAAGCTGCGCAGAAGTTTTCCGTTGGCCGGATTGATGGACTGGATCATAGGGCGGTCCGTAGCATGGCGCGTCGAGTGAGGTGACTTGAGTTGAGGGGTGGAAGGATTTTGGAACTCTCCCCGCCCCTCGCCGGTTCTCTTCCGCGGTTGTGAGTAGTGTAGCTGCATCGTGGCCTCAGGGCTACGTCTCTCGCGCGGAGGGCCGGCCTTGTGCGTTATTCGCTGGCCGGCCCAGGCCAGGAAGGCGCCGGAACGCCGAGCGAGTCGGGTCGATTCCCGGGCTTAGACGGCTTGGGATGCGGACGTAGGTGAAGAAGCGTTGCTACTTTTTGCGGGTCTCTCCAGATTTTGGCGGCGAGGCTGCGTAGCGGTACTGTGAGCAGCATACTGGAAATGCCGAAGCCTGAGCTTAAATGCCTACCTCCACGGCGCCAGCTCAGACACTGGTACGCTCTCGTCGACCGAAATCATCTTGCTGCCCTCTGTTGTGGTTGTTTCGTAGTCGCCCATTATGTGGAGCTCGGAAAAAGGGACGGCTTGCTCCCCCGCGCTCTTCGGCAGAGCCGCGATCAAGAGGGGAACAGACTGCCCCGCCGAGATGAGCCGACAGAGGATGTCGTAATGATCCCTCAGGGGATTAGTCTTGTTCATCTGATCACTCATAAACGGAGAAAGGTCGGCTCTGCTCCCGTCTGCGCCGCGCATCAGGATTGGTGGAAGCGTGGGGAGTCTCGGTCGGCTGATCACGCACCCTTCCGGTTCTGGATCAGCTTGGACCATGTCTGCCAACATCCCCGGCGTGTCTGCGGTTGAAATGGTCAGGCTGAGGTCTCGGATTGGCTCTTTAGCTTGGGAAGCGATGGTCAGCCGGACCTCCACATATTCCTTGTACCACTTAATTCCATAGTGTTCCCCGCTTGGATATGCGATTCCTGGCAACTTCGCGTTAAATGCCAGCTCCGAGCGCATGTGTTCAATACGCCACTGCTCTAAGAGCCGAGGGGCTGCCGCGTAGACGAAAACGCAAAAGATCACCCCAATGATAGAAGCCTTCTTTGCTGTCCCGTAGGCCGCTGTCCAAAGCGAGTTCCAAACGAAGTAGGAGAACACAGCGCACAGGACCAACGGCCCTGCTGCGTTCACCCAGAAGATTCGCGGGAGAACGGTAAAAGCCAGACCCACGCCGAGCAACAAGACGCCGAGGGAGTTCGAGAGGTCGAGTGGCTGTCGCTGTTCGCTCCTTGTTGCGTCGCCGAGGTCCCCTGGAGCAGTACGCCTCTCTCGCTGTCCCGCGGCCGCTCGGCTCCGCTGCCCGAGCTCTGAGCGCAATCGCAGGCTCCCGGCCCGTGCCTTCCGCTGCTCCTTGAGTGGTTCTCCTCGACCGCCCTTGCGCATACTCACCATGTTTTCACCGGCAAGCACATTGCGTCCAGGTGGTGATCGCGTGTCTGGCCGCAGGGGGTGGATGCGTCCCGCTGGCGCTAGGGCAGGCGCAGGCGGGCCTTGTTCGGGCACTGGACACGAGTGCGGGCTCGCGTCCGGTCCCGCCGTGGGCCGCTACGGCTTGGGATGCGGATGGAGGTGAAGAAGTAGGTTGAGCAGGGTGGCCAGGGCTGCCTCCACATCCTGGCAGCGGAGATCTTCGCTGGACGGGTGGAAGAGTTCCACCGGAGAGCGCAGGAAGAGCATCGCCGTGGGCACGGCAGCGGCCAGGATCATGGCGTTATGCCCGGCTCTGGAGAAGATGGGCTGAGCATCGTAGCCGGCGCGCTCGGCGGCCCGGTGGAGTTTGAGCGTGAGATCACGGTCCATCGGCACGGCGCGCTGCTCGGACTGCACCGTGGCGTGAACTCGCACTCCCCGCAGCGAGCCGGCAGCCTCCGCCTTGGTGAGCAGATGAGCCACGGCTGCGTGGCGCGACTCGTCCTTGGGGTGCCGCACTTCCAATGTTGCCTGGACAGTCCCAGGAGTAACGTTGCCGGCGGCTGGCAGCGTATACACTCGGTCGACAGTGGCCACCAGTTGGGTGTAGTTGGCTGCGTAGTGCTCCACCTCCACGATCCACTGTGCGGCCGCGGCCAGAGCATCGCTGCGCAAGGACATGGGAGTCGTCCCAGCGTGGTTGGCATGCCCCTGAAAGGTGAGCTCCAGGCGCGAGACGCCTACGATGGACTCCACAACGGCCAGGGCGGAGTCACTGTTTTCCAGCGCCGGACCTGGTCCGATCCGAGTCTCGATGGCAGCGAAGGTGCGGGGCGCGAGCGGGCAAGTGATGGGGATGCGTTCGGGGTCAAACCCAAAGGCGTGTATGGCATCTGCGACCGAGACTCCGTTGCGATCAGTGCGGGCCAGATGCTCGGCCGTGAGCTGGCCCGTGACGGCCAGAGACGAGAGGAAGGGAAGGCCGAAGCGCACGCCCTCTTCCTCGGAGAAGGCGATGATCTCGATGTGGAAGGGCAGCGGGGTGGCGCCCAGTTGCTCGATGGCCGCAATGGCCAGAGGGACGCCCAGCGGGCCATCGAGGGGGCCGGCATTCGCGGCCGTATCGATGTGCGAGAACAGGACCAGGGTGGGAGCGTCGTCGTGGGGACAGCGGCGTGTGGCCCGCAGATTGCCGAAATCATCGCAGTGAGCGGTCAGGCCGGCTTGGCGAATCCACCAGCCGATCAGGGTCTGGGCGTCGCGGGCCGCGGGGGAGAGAAAGAGGCGTGTTGTTTCGCCTGTCACATCCGTGATACTGGCTAACTCGCGACAGCGATTCAGTGCCGTTGCGGCACGCGCAGCCAAGGACTCGGATGCGGAGGAAGCTTGACTCATGAGAGACCATTCTACGTCGGCCTTCGTCGCCGCGGGCTGCAGTAGAAGCCCCGGCTCTGCGCCGGACGGAATGGGTGGCGGCGGACCGGGCAGAGTCACCGCGCTACCTGTGCCGGCGAGCCGTAGCGGAAGCCGCAACCGGATCCGGCGCTACGGGTACGCCCGAACTGCGGCTAGCATGTACCATGATGCAGAATCGAGCAAAATAGAGAGTGCGGTGCAAGCGGAGCGTGAAGTGCGCATGGCAGGGGCAGCCCTGTCTGCGGCGCGCTGGATCCGCTGGAGGCAGGATGCAGAAACATATGGAGTTGCAAGCCGGCTCGCCCTCCCAGGGCGACCCTCGGTTCATGCGCCAGGCCATTGCCTTGGCTATCGGGAGCGTTGCTGGCGGGCTCGGCGGACCGTTTGGGGCTGTGGTGGTCAGGGACGGTCAAGTGATCGCCACCGGGGTCAATCAGGTGACCGCGACCAGGGACCCAACGGCGCATGCCGAGGTGATGGCGATTCGCTCTGCCTGCCGGAACCTGGGAGACTTCCGGTTGGAGGGATGCGATCTCTACACCAGTTGCGAGCCCTGCCCAATGTGCCTGGCCGCCATCTACTGGGCGCGTTGCCGGTCCGTCTTCTACGGCAGCACTGCCGAGGATGCTGCCGGAGCCGGGTTTGATGACTCGTTTCTGTATCAGGAGATCAGAAGATCCATCTCCGAACGCAGCCTGCCGATGGTGCAGATGCTTGCGGAGGAGGCGCAGGCCAGCTTTGCGGCCTGGCGCGAAGCGCCTGGCAAGGTGCTCTATTAGGGCAAAGCGCCTGGCAAGGAGATGGATCCCTGCCGGGCGCACAGACAGAGTGTTGAGCGTTGTAAGACAGATGCAAGGGATCGCCCCTTGGAGGAGTTTACTGTGAGAGTTGGTCTGCTCGGTTTTGGAACCGTGGGTAGTTCGTTTGCGGAGGTGCTCGCGGCGCAGGAAGGCGCCGGCGTGCGAATCACCCGCATCTTCAATCGTGGCGTGGAGCGCAAGCGGAGCCATGAGAGGGCGCGGTTTGTCCCCGCAGAGGCGGTATGGACCGAGCGTGTGGAGGATGTGCTGGAAGCTGCGGATGTGGACGTTGTGGTGGAGTTGTTGGGCGGTCTGGGTCCGGTGGAGAACTGGCTGCGAGCAGCGCTGCTTGCAGGGCGGCACGTGGTGACGGCGAACAAGCAACTGATCGCCTATCGCGGGGCAGATCTGTTTGCCTTGGCCGCGGAAAAGGGGGTTCAACTGCTTTATGGAGCGGCGGTGGCCGGCGGCGTGCCAGTGATCCCTGGAGTGGCGCAGGGGCTCAGCGGCGACCGGTTGACCCGAATCAGTGGCATCCTCAACGGAACCTGCAACTTCATCCTCAGCTCCATGGAGAGCGGGGCGGAGTATCAAGAGGTGCTCGACCGGGCGCAGGCGGCCGGTTATGCGGAGGCCGATCCTTCCGCGGATGTGGATGGCTTGGATGCCCGAGCCAAGCTCTGCATCCTGGCCCGGCTTGCGCTGCACGCGGAGATCGATCCGGAGCAGATTCCGGCGGAGACGATCGCCTCCATTTCGGCGGTGGATTTTGCCTATGCCCGGGAGCTGGGGTGTACCCTGCGCCAGGTGAGCCGGGCAGAGCTGCTGGATGGCATGGTGAGCGCCGGCGTGGGGCCGATGCTCGTGCCGAGATCCTCTCCCATCGCCTGGTCGCACGGGACAAGGAACATGGTGGTGACCAGCGGCCGTTTTGGCGGCGATGTGGTCTTCAGCGGGCATGGTGCGGGCGGTCATCCCACTGCGGTTGCCGTGCTCAGTGACGTGCGCGCGATTGCGGAGAACAGTGCCCAGGTGCGGCTGCCGGCTCGTCGGATGAAGGTGGTGGGCGATGCGGTGGCGCCGCACTATCTGCGCTTTGTGGTTGCCGATGAACCGGGCATCGTCGCGGCGATCGCCGGAGTGCTGGCGCGGCACCAGGTGAATATCGACTCGCTGCTGCAACATCGGGGGTACCCGGCAGAGCGCCTGCCGTTCGTGATCACCACCGAACCATGTCTCAGCTCGAAGGTCGGGCGCGCGGTGGCGGAGATGGCGGCGCTGCCGTTTATGGTCCAGCCGCCGCTGTGCCTGCAGATGCTGGTGGCCGACGATCCAGAGACGGTCTAGACGCGTGTGCGCGCGGTGTATGGGGCGTCGAGCTAAAACTGCACGGAACGAGCGAAAAACTCAATATTTGGGCAGAGTTTTGTCGATGCGATCGGCCCAGTCTACGATGCCGCCGGCAAGGTTGGAGACGTTGGAGAAGCCGTTCGCTCTCAAAATCAAGGCGGCGCGCTGGGACCGGATTCCAGATTTGCAGTGAATCACGATCTCGGTGGTCTTGGGGAAGGTCAGGCGGTGCAGGTTATCCTCCAGATCTCCAATCGGGATCAGCGGCGCCCCGATGTTCACGATGGCGTACTCATGGGGCTCGCGGACATCCAGGATGAAGGGTGTGGCGCCCGAGTCCATGCGGGCCTTCAACTGCTCCACGGATATCTGCGGTATCCCATCGACCAGGGGAGGATCAGCCATCCAGTCACCCGAGCCTGTTTGCGGAGATTCAGCCTCGGTTGCTGTGGACACGCCGCAGAACTGGTCGTAGTCGATTAGCTCCCGGATCTGACGGGTGCCGCAAACCGGGCAATCGGGGTCCTTGCGTAGCTTCATGGTGCGGAAGTTCATGCCCAACGCATCCACCAGCAGGAGGCGTCCGACGAGCGGTTCGCCGATGCCGAGAATCAGCTTGATGACCTCCGTAGCCTGGATGACGCCCACCAGGCCGGGAAGGATGCCCAGGACGCCGCCTTCGGCGCAGGAGGGGACCAGTCCAGGCGGTGGGGGTTCAGGGTAGAGACAGCGATAGCAGGGGCCGTCCTCGGTGGCGAATACGGAGGCCTGTCCCTCGAAGCGGAAGATGCTTCCGTATGCGTTGGGTTTACCGGCCAGCACGCAGGCATCATTCACCAGATAGCGGGTCTGGAAGTTGTCGGTGCCGTCGGCGATGACGTCGTAGTCCTGGAAGATCTGCAGCGCGTTGGCGCTGCTGAGCTTGGTGTTGTGTTTGATGATGCGGGTGTTTTTGTTCAGCCCCTTGAGCGTCTGCTCGGCGGAGTCCACCTTGAGTTGGCCGACGCTGGCCTGGGAGTGAATCACCTGGCGCTGCAAGTTGCTCTCGTCCACCACATCGAAGTCCACCAGGCCGATGGCGCCTACGCCGGCGGCGGTCAGGTAGAGGGCCAGGGGAGATCCGAGACCGCCGGCGCCGACACAGAGGACACGCGCGGCCTTCAACTTCTTCTGGCCCTCCATACCGACTTCAGGCAGGATCAGATGGCGAGAGTAACGGGCGATCTCTTCGTTGTTCAGCTTGGGGAGGATGGGCTGGTCAACAGTAGCTGGCATTCTTGTTTCCTTTATCCATTCACTCTTTAAAGATGCGTCATGCACGAGCAAGGATTCCATGCGGTATCCCGGTGGCCTTCTCCACTGCTTGCCCGCGGTCACACCCAGCAGCGGGCTCTCCGTGGGGGAGCCGGGCGAAGGCAGGATGCCGGCGTCAAGAGAAAATCTCCTCGAAGAGGCCGGCTCAGCGCCCTTGCTCACCGAGACCCAGGCCAGCCAAGCCCCGAGCCCCTCGCGCAGCAAAAGCATCGCCTCGCGCTGTCAGCGCCTCCTGTCTGTCGAGCCCAGCACAGAGCCTGGCTGCACAGCGGCTCCGCCGGCGATGGAAGGGATAATGCTGAGCTCGTCGCTCGGGGCGACCACAGTGGCCTCCTTGGCGGGTAGCCAGCGCACGTCATCGTCATTGAGATAGACGTTCACAAAAGAGCGCAGCTTCCCTTCGCTGGTGAACAGGTGCTGTTGCAGGGCCGG
>DAHWOF010000074.1 GCA_027335345.1 Granulicella sp.
CTCGGAACGCTGCCTTCCGGCTTCGGAACGGGTTCTTCCTACACCCATGCGCGAGCGTATGGTCTGGGTTACACCCACATCTTCACGCCTTCGCTGGTGAACCAGCTTCTGATCGGATATAACCGTGACGACTTTGGCTACCAGCCTCCCTTCTATGGTGTCCCGCTGTCGGCAGATCTCGGAATTGTGAACGCAAATCGCAATATCGAAACCAGCGGCGGCGCGTTGATCGGCGGCAACACTGGGATTGACTATACGGGTGACTACGGGTTGTACGCCGTTCCGCAGAACACCTATGAGATCAGTGACACCTTGAACTGGGAGCACGGAAATCACTCGTTGAAGTTCGGTGCAACCGGAATCATGCGAAACATGGAGTACTTCCGCCCCATCGCGGGCAAAGGCTACTTCAACTTCGGCAACGGCGACTTTACCGGCTTCCCCACGGCTGAGATGTTGGCCGGCTTCACTGACTCCTACAGCATCGGAGCCCAGAACGGCTTCTTCAGCAACATCAGCTATGAAGACGGCTTCTTCGCCCAGGACGAGTGGCGTGTGAACCAGAGGCTGACGCTTCAGCTCGGCGCACGCTATGACCTGATCACCTGGCCGTATGAGGTGCAGAACCGGCAGGCGTCCTTCGACATCGATCCCAGCAGTCCAACCTACGGTCAGGTGCTGATGGCCGGCAAGAATGGCGTCTCGCGCACCATCATCAACAACGATTACACCGACTTTGCGCCGCGTGTCGGCTTTGCCTATGACCTGTTTGGAGGCGGAAGGGAGGTTCTACGCGGTGGTTATGGAATCTTCTACTTCCCGGACTACGGCGGGATCGACAATCAACTGGGACAGCAGACCCCATTTGGCGGCAGCGTCTCCTACTCCGCGCAAATCGGATACTGCGTAACGTTTACGGGGCAAACGCCGGCGCCGGGACCCAGTTACGGCTGCGACGAGCCGCCACAACAGACCACGCCGCTGCCGCTGCCGGGATACCCGAACTTCGACCCCGCACATCCCCCGGCCGGCCTGAGCACACTGGCCGTGAATCGCAACGACAAGAACCAGCAGATCCAGGAGTGGAACCTGCAGCTTGAAAATCAGTTGACGTCGCGCGATGTGATCGACATCTCGTATGTGGGCAGCAAGTCGGATCACCTCTCCACCTATTACAACTACAACCTGTTTCACTTCAACACCGGGCTGCAGAACTTCCCGCTCTTTGGAACCATCACGTTCAACAATTACAACGGAACCGCCAACTACAACGGCTTGCAACTGCACTTTGAGCATCATCAGGGCACCGACCTGATTGTGACTGCGTCGTATGCCTGGTCGCACGCGCTGGACGATTCGCCGGGTTCGGAGGAGAGTTCTACGGCGCCTCTGTACTACGACCCGAGCGCGGACTATGGCAACTCGTTGCAGGACCAGCGTCAACTGTTCAACTCAGCGATCCTGTACCAGTTGCCGTTTGGACGCAATCAGAAGTTCGGCAGCGGCGTGAGCTATCTGATGAACCTGCTGATCGGCGGATGGCAGATGAGCGTCATCGGACGCATGGGGACGGGTATGCCGCTTGACCTGTCAGTCGGCGGCCAGGTTGACGCCTCCCGTCCAGATCAGGTGAAGCCGCTTATCTATCGGAAGACTCTGACTCACTGGTTTGATACCAGCTCGTTTGCATCTCCTCCCACGGTTACTGCAAACGGAGTGAGCGTGTTCACGCGGATGGGCACGCTGCCGCGCGACCAGGTCTACGGGCCCGGGATGCGTTCGGCGGACTTCTCGCTGGAAAAGAACATTCAAATCTTCAAACGGGCCGTCCTGCAACTGCATGGAGATGCATTCAACGTCACCAACACGCCGCAGTTCACCAACCCGGATGGCGGATTCTATGATGCCACCTTCGGCGAGATCACCAGCACGCAGAACAATTCGCAACGAGAAATTCAGCTCGCGGCACGGCTGACGTTCTAATGAACTGCACTGCGAAGATGCGCCACGATGTGATTTGTCGTGGCGCATCTTTTTCCGCAAGCTCCAGGGAGGAGCAATGGGAAGGTGGATGTTGGGTAGGTGGCAGGGTACGCAGGTGGGGGCTTGGATTCTCAGAATTGCACTGGTGGCTCTGGCTATGCTGGCGCCGGTCGTCGCAGCACAGAGTGATCGGTTGGCGATCGACAGGGTCGATCCGCCCAACTGGTGGGCGCAGTTGCCCCGGCCCATGCTGCTGGTCCATGGGAAGGGTCTGCGCTCGGCCATGTTCTCGATCAGCGATCGCGCCTTGCAGATCGACAAGGTGACGCCCTCGGCCAATGGACACTGGGCGCAACTTTGGCTCTCGGCCTCACCGTCCAAGCCGGAGCGGGTGACGCTGACGGCGGCGTTGGGCAGGCAGAGAGTGGGTTGGAAGTACGCCTTTGCGGCTCCTCGTCCGGCCACCGACGGCTTTCAGGGATTCTCTTCCCGCGATGTGATGTATCTGATCATGATCGACCGTTTTGCTGACGGCGATCTGCGCAACGATGGGCCGGATGCGCGTAGCGATGCCAACAGCCCGGCAGCGCTCTCCGAGCGAGCCATGCCGCGGGGTTGGCATGGCGGTGATCTCAAGGGGATCCAGGATCACCTTGACTACCTCCAGCAACTGGGCATCACCACCGTCTGGATCACTCCCGTCTACCAGAACCGTGAGAGTGACAGTTACCACGGATATGGCGCCACCGATATGTATCGTGTGGACGAGCACTTCGGCTCGCTCGCCGATCTGCGGGCGCTGGCCGCAGCCTTGCATGCGCGTGGTATGAAGCTAGTCCTGGACACGGTGCCCAACCATGTAGGGCCTGGAAATCCGTGGGTCAACGATGAGCCGGCGCCAGATTGGTTCCACGGAACCAAGGCCCATCATCTGGATAGCCAGACAAATTTTCCAGCGTTGATCAACCCTCATGCGCCGCAGCGGGACAGAGTAGGAACGCTCGATGGATGGTTTGCCGGACTGCTTCCGGATATGAATACGGAGAGTCCCGCGGTGGCGCAGTATCTGCGTCAGAATGCCGTCTGGTGGGTGGAACAGACGGGCGCCGATGGACTGCGGATCGATACCTTCCCCTACGTTGACCGAGCCTTCTGGCATGCGTTCAACGGTGAGCTCAAGCAGTTGTTTCCGCATCTGACCCAGGTCGGTGAGATCTTTAACGGGGATACGGTCATCACCTCTTCCTTTGCCGGCGGCGTAACCCGCGCCGGCGTGGACACCGAACTCTACACGCCTTTTGACTTCCCAACCTACTTTGCGCTGCGCGATGTCTTTACCAAGGGCGCGCCGATGAGCCGACTGGCAGACGTTCTTGGTCAAGATTCGTTGTATCCCCACCCGGAGCGTCTGGTCCCTTTCATTGGGAACCATGACACGGAGAGGTTTGCTACCGCTGTCCAGGGCATGGGAACGGACGGCGAAGGGGCGCTGCAACTGGCCCTGGCCTACGTGCTCACCAGCCGTGGCATGCCGCAGATCTACTCCGGCGATGAGATCGCCATGCAGGGGGGCGGGGATCCGGACAATCGGAGGGACTTTCCAGGAGGGTTTCCCGGAGCTGCGCAGAACGCCTTTGTCACCTCTGGGCGAACCCCGGTGCAGCAGCAGACCTTTACCTGGGTGGCGAAGCTGGACGCCTTCCGGCGCACTCATGATGCGCTGGGCTGCGGAGCCGAGCAGGTGCTGGCCAGCAATCAGGACTGGATCGTCTATCTGCGGGATGCGGGCCACGCCACGATGGAAGACTGCGCCGTCTCAGCCCAGAGAGTCCTGGTGGCGTTGCATCGCCAGCCAGCCTCCGCGCCGGGCGCTGCCCCGCTGAAGCCTTCGACGCTCGATGTGGACCTGGGGCTTACCTGGATGCAGGGTTGCCGTCTGGGCGCGGCAGGGGTTCATCTGGGCGAATTGTCCGCAGCCTTACAGGAAGGGACGTTGCATCTTCAGGCTCAGGGCGATGCTGTTTGGATCGGTAGCTGTCAGTAGGCGCTTCCGGGCCGGCAACCTCGATCTCCAACGCCTGTCGGGGGCAGCTCCGAAGCGATGGTCCCCGCCAGGGCAGAGATCCAGCCTGTCTGCAGGCCAACTTTTGCCCGTGTTTTCTCGGCGGCTGTGGCGTCGCCTGTGCCACAGCTTGTATGCAGAGACAGAGCTTCCGGCGGGGCTCTGGACTGGGTGAAAGGGCTCCTCCATAGTACGCTACCCATGGCGGGGTCGAGAATGGCTCGACCCCGATCTTCAGGGAGGGTCAGTGTCGATGGCGGTGGAAGCGTTGCATCCGGAGGAAAGAGTGATTGGGCCTGTTTCGTTGCGGCCGTTCTTTTCCGAGCGGATTTGGGGAGTGCAGAGATTGCCGAAATGGTATCCGCAGCCTCAGGCGGGCAAACCGGTGGGCGAGGCCTGGCTGACGGCCGAGAGTTGCGTGGTGGATGCGGGAGAGTACGCTGGCGTAACTCTGGCTGAGATGACCCGGCGCTTTCCCAGGCAGTTCGCCGGTGGAGATTCGGCGGAGTTTCCCTTGCTGATCAAGACTATCTTTCCTCAAGAGAAGCTCTCGGTACAGGTGCATCCCAATGATGCCCAGGCCGCGGCGTTGGGTCTGGGACGCGGAAAGACCGAGTGCTGGTATGTCCTTTCGGCCGAGCCCGGAGCGGAGCTGGCGCTGGGCTTTCGAGAGCCTTTCCCGGAAACTGAAATTCGCGCTGCGATCGCTGCCGGAACCCTCGAACAGATGCTGAACTATCTGCCTGTGAAGACCGGAGACATGGTCTTTGTGGAAGCCGGCACGGTGCACTCCATTGGGCCTGGCATGGTGATCCTGGAGACGCAGGAGTACAGCGACATTACCTATCGGCTGTATGACTTTGGCCGCCCGCGCGAGCTGCATGTAGATGCCGGGCTGGCGGTCACGCGTACTTCGAGCCGTGCGGGATTGGTGACGCCCGTAGCCATGGATGGATTGGAGCGGCTCGTCGCCTCGGAGTACTTTGTGGTCGACCGTTTCGAGGCATCCGCTCAGGGTAGATCCCTCGGGCATAGGGAGAAGATGCAGATGCTGTTTGCTCTGAGTGAGGATGTTGCTGTGATCAGCGAGCGGGGCTCCACGCTGCTCCTCCCTTGGCACGTGCTGTTGCTGCCGGCGGAAGGGGTAGAGTATTCGCTGCGCGGCGCCGGGCAGGTGATTCGAATCGCCCAGCCCTGAAAATGCTAAAGCGCGGCACGCAAAAGGGCTCCAGAGCGGCTCCCCGCCAGCCAAGGTCGATCCGGGCCGGGACGCAGACCGTCTGTTTGTTCTTCCGGGCCGAAGGCTTGAATCCGGCTGGCATGCAGGCATCTGGAATTTCGTCTTTGAAACTTCAACGAAGCCCCCTCCGCCGGCATTTTCTATAGTATTTTCAGTGTAGGCGTAACGCGACGCCGCGACCCCGATCAGATCTCACCCCGGCGGTGTAGCCTGTTGGGGTCATCATGAAAGCGCTGCCTTCGGGGTAAGTATCAGCGCTGCAAATGCCGTGAGCAGCGGGAACAACTTCCTTGACCAGAGGAGGATGTCATGGATCGTAGAAGCTTCTTCAAGACCAGTGCCCTGGCGGCTGGAATGGCGGCCGCTCCAGGCCTTTCCGTAGCCACAACTTTGCCTTCCACTTCGGGCGCCGGCTTTCAGCCGATTCCCAAACGGCCACTGGGCAAGACCGGCCAGAGCCTGTCCATCATCGGCCTGGGCGGCATCGTCGTCATGAATGCCGAGCAGGCTGTTGCCAATAACACCGTGGCCCAGGCGCACGATGCGGGCATCAACTATGTGGACGTAGCACCCAGCTACGGCGATGCGCAAGCGAGGCTGGGGCCCGCGTTGAAGCCCTACCGCGACAAATTCTTCCTGGCCTGCAAGACCGGCAAGCGCGACCAAGCGGAAGCCGCGGCGGCGCTGGATCAATCCCTGCAACTGCTCGAAACCGATCACGTGGACCTCTACCAGCATCATGCGGTGACCACGCTCGAGGATGTGGATCGCATCATGGGTCCGGGCGGCGCGCAAGAGGCCTTCCTCGCTGCGCGGAAGGCGGGAAAGGTTCGCTATCTGGGCTTTTCCGCTCATTCGGAGGAGGCCGCGCTGGCCATGCTGGACCGCTTCGACTTCGATACCGTTCTGTTCCCCATCAACTTCGTTCTTGCCTCCAAGCGGAACTTTGGGCCAAAGGTGATCGCCCGCGCGCATGAAAAGGGCATCGGCATGCTTGCTATCAAAGCCATGGCCAAGTCGAAGTGGCCCAGTGGTATCGCCAACACGGATAAGCCGAACCCCAAGGAGTGGTATGAGCCCTGCTCCCTGCCGGAGCAGGCTGCGCTGGCCTTGCGCTGGACGCTCTCCCAGCGCATTACCGCAGCCATTCCGCCGGGAGATGAACGCTTCTTCCCGCTGGCGATGTACGTGGCGCAGAACTTCAAGCCTATTACGCCGGAAGAGGAGCAGTATCTGATCGCCAGCGCAGCCGACGCCACGCCCATCTTTCCTCAGGCATAGAGCTATGGCTCCTGCACTTGTTGCAGAGCAGGGTGAGCGGAGCGCTCACCCTCCAGGCCATAGCTCCGGGGCATCCGCTCGGAATATCTATCGGGCGTAGCGCTGTTGGTGCCACTCCCAGGCGCTGGCCATGATGTCGTCCAGATCAGGGTACCTCGGCTGCCAGCCCAGCATGGATTTGGCTTGGGCCGAGCTGGCGACCAGACGGGCCGGATCGCCGGCTCGGCGAGGCTTTACTTCAACCGGGATGGGGTGCCCCGTCACACGGCGCGCGGAGGCAATGACCTCACGCACCGAGAATCCGCTGCCGTTACCCAGGTTGTAGATCATCCGGTCGCAGCCGGAGAGAGCCTGGAGGGCCAGAATGTGGGCGTCGGCCAGGTCGGCAACGTGGATGTAATCGCGGATGCAGGTGCCGTCCGGCGTGGGATAGTCATCCCCGAAGATGAAGATCTTCTCCCGTCGTCCCAGGGCGACGTCCAGGATGAGGGGAATAAGATGCGTCTCCGGCTCGTGGGCTTCGCCGCGGCCATCAATCGCGCCGGCTACATTGAAGTAGCGCAGGGACGCATAGCGCAGTCCGTGAATCTGGTTGAACCAGCGCAGCATCTGCTCGACTAACAGCTTGGATTCGCCGTAGGCGTTGGTGGGCGCCAGATCGGCGGTCTCTTCAATGGGCGTGGACCTGGGCTCGCCGTACACCGCCGCGGTGGAGGAGAAGACCAGCTTCTTGACCCCGGTTGCCAGCATTGCCTCCAGCAACGTCAGCGTGGAGGCGGTGTTGTTGCGGAAGTAGATCTCCGGCTTCTGCATTGACTCGCCCGCCTCAATCAGGGCGGCGAAGTGCAGGACACCTTCCGGTTGCAGTTCGCGAAGCAGACCCTCCACCCGAGACCGGTCGGCGACGTCTGCCTCGACGAAAGCTACTCCCTTGGGAATCTCTTCGCGCCTGCTGTGGCGCAGATTGTCGAGTACGGTGACGCTGTGGCCCGCATTGAGCAGGATGGTTGCAACCGTACCGCCGATGTAACCGGCGCCGCCGGTCACCAGGATCTTCATGGCGTCTCCTTGTCGAGCAGGGAAGGGTCCGCAGGGCAGTGCGGAGTGATTTAAGCTGAGGTCGCGATGGCGTTGCGCAGCCGAAGGGCGGCGGATTCTGGGGTGATGTCGCGTTGCGGCGATCCAAGAAGCTCAAAGCCTACCATGAACTTTCGCACCGTCGCGGAGCGCAGCAGCGGGGGGTAGAAGTGGAGGTGCAGCAGCCACTCCGGATGCTGCTCTCCATCAGCCGGCGCGGGGTGCAGTCCCATGGAGTAAGGAAAGGGTGTATGAAAAATCTGGTTGTAGCCATGGGTGAGTAGCTTGAGCATCCTCGCGAGGCCGTCCCGTTGCGCCTCGGTCAGGTCTTCGATACGGGCTACATCCTGCTTGGGCAAGAGCAGAACTTCAAAGGGCCAGATGGCCCAGAAGGGAACCAGCACTGCCCATGTCTCGCTCTCAGCCACCACGCGTTCACCCTCAGCCAGCTCCATGGCCAGATAGGCGGAGAGCAGTTGCTGTTTGTGCTCGGCACGATAGGCCAGTTGTGCAGCAAGCTCCAGAGAAGGTTCGTTGGGAATATGTTCGGTCGCCCAGATCTGCCCATGGGGGTGGGGGTTGCTGGAGCCCATCATGGCGCCTCGGTTCTCGAAGATCTGTACGTACTGGATGCGAGGGTCGGCGCTGAGTTCTGCCGCCTGGCTCGCCCACATCTCCACCACACGGCGAATGGCGGAGGTCTCCATCGTGGCTAGCGTAAGGTCGTGACGCGGGTCGAAGCAGAGCACCCTGCAGATTCCATACTCTATCTCGGCGCGCAGCAGGCCGCTGCCATTCAGGTCGAAAGTCGCCTCCGGAGAGTCGGTCTTGAGCGCGGCGAAGTCGTTCTCAAAGACGTAGACCCCGGTATACGCGGGCGTCCGGTGGCCACCTGCGCGGGCGTTGCCGGGACACAGATAACAGGCTGGATCGTAGGTTGGTGAGGAGGGAGGCGCAGGATCCTCAGTCTGGCCTTGCCAGGGTCGCTCCGTGCGGTGCGGTGAGACCACGACCCACTCGCGCTTGAGCGGGTTCCAGCGGCGGTGTGGAGACTGCAAAAAGATCTGATTCATTTTGCTCCTGAAGGGAGGGCTGGTCTGCTCTCCATTGCGGCGAATAGATCCGCGTTGCGGCGCCAGGCGCCATCGGCTGCCTCGCACAGGTAGGTCTCCGCAGTGCGGGAAAAGCGCTGCTGGTAGGCCGCCTGGAGTGCGTTGCGGAACGCCTCGGCTTCGCCGCGCTTGACCAGGTTGACGGTGCAGCCGCCGAATCCCCCGCCGGTCAAACGAGCGCCAAAGCAGCCGGGAAGTTCGACGGCGGTCTCCACCAGGAAGTCGGTTTCTTCGCAACTGCACTGGAAGTCATCGCGCTGGCTGGTGTGGCTCCCCAGCATCAGTTCGCCAAAGGCGATGGGATCACCAGCGTTCATGGCTTCCTTGGCTGCACGCACCCGCGTATTCTCGGTGATGATGTGACGGCAGCGGCGGAAAGCCTCCGGAGATATCTCGGAACGGATGGCCTCCAGTTGAGCCAGTGTGGCATCGCCCAGATCGCGGACGCCGAAACGGGCGACCAGAGCCGCCTGGCCCTCTTCAGCCTCGCGGCGGCGAATGCCATACTCGCCTGTGGCGACGGAGTGCTTCACCATGGAGTTGCAGATCACAATCTGCGTCTCTCCCAGCTCTCCCTTCTTCATCGGCAGATGTTCGTAGGCCAGCGTGCGGGTATCCAGAAGAAGCGCATGTCCCGCCGCCGCGGCGACGATGACGAACTGGTCCATGATGCCGCAGGGGGAGCCGACGAACTCGTTCTCCGCGCGCCGGCACAGCACTGCGATCTCTTCGATCCTCAGCGTCTGCCGCGCCAGCGCCAGCATCGCCATGGCGCTGGCGACCTCGACTGAGGCTGAGGAGCTCAGGCCTGCCGCCAAAGGCACGTTCCCGCTTAGATGAAGATCAAATGCCGGTACCTCCACGCCCAAGTTCTGCAGTTGGCGCAGCACCCCAACCGGGTAATCGCTCCAGTCTCCGCGGGCGGTGGAGCGGTCCGCTCGCTCCAGCGCAAGGGTGGTGGAGAACAGTTCGCTGGCAAAGCTGTAATGCGAGTTCTCTCGAGGCCGGATGGCCGCCCGGGTCAGGAACGGAATCGCCATCGGGAGCACCAGGCCGCCGCTGTAGTCGGTGTGTTCCCCAAGCAGATTGACGCGCGACGGCGCAACACATTCGATGGTTTCGGACCCCGCCGGCCCTGAGGGAGTGGTCTTGCCGAATCTGTCTGCAGTCAAGGGTGTTCTTCTCCGTAGTTCGATACTCGATGATAATCGTCGTCTGTAATCGCGTACAAACCACTTCAACGAATACTGTGCAAGAAATTTTCTGCTGGGATGCCACCCGCAGGGCTTTGATGCCGGGTTGACCAACGACTGGAACCCAGATTGCGGATCGCCCGGCCTCTGATTCTTACAAGCGCCTGTGTTGCTCGCTGCGGAGATCCATCGATACAAACATGGTACAGAAAGTCTTCTGTAACGTGCCGAGACATTGAGCGAGACGTAACTCCCGGTATACAGGTTTTTTGTGTTGATGGGTTTCCCGAAAATGGCTTTCAATTGCGTTTTCATTGGGGGAAAGCGCCCATCGATGTCGGGGCATCTGTCTACACCTACGCTGAAAATGCTATAGCGGCAGAGAGCCGTTGCATGGAATAGGTAACTTCTGGGCTCAAGTTCGGCCGTCCGCAGACTCCTGAGCGTCCATTCACCGGCCGCGGGAATCGAGGGCGTGAAAACTGTCGGTTATACTTGGAGATAGAGGCGGTCGAATGCATGTCTTCTGAGCCGTTTTACGATCCGGCAAAGTCTTATCTGGACAACTTCGAGCACGGCCCCTTTGGCCTCTTCGCCAGTACCTCTCCCTCCTTTCCATCCAAACCAGCCAGGCGCCAGTTCCTGGGCCATCCGGTTTACGCCCCTTTTGGCATTCCTGCGGGGCCGCTGATCAATGGGAGGTTTGTGAAGGCCGCTCTGGACATGGGGTTCGATATTCCGGTGTACAAGACGGTGCGGACGCGGCGGCAGGCCTGCCACCCATGGCCGAACGTGCTGGCGGTGAAGGTTACTGGGGATCTCAAGCCCGACCAGACCTTGGTTGCCGGCAGCGATTACAGCGAACCGTTGTCGATCACGAACTCTTTTGGCGTACCCTCCTTTGACCCGGATTTTTGGCAGCCGGATATGGCGGATGCGGCCGCATACGCGCAGCCGGGACAGGTGGTGGTGGGCAGCTTTCAAGCCACGCTGCCAGAGAACGGCAGCGCCACTGCATACCTCCAGGACTTCCGCCTGGGCGCGAGGTTGGTGAAAGAGACCGGCGTCAAGGTGATGGAGGTCAATCTGAGCTGTCCGAATGAGGGCACCGCGAATCTGCTGTGCTTCGATATTGCCCGTTCGCGGCAGGTGGTGGAGGCGATCAAAGAGGAGATCGGCAGCTTGCCCCTGGTGATCAAGATGGCGTATTACAAGAATCAGACCCAGTTGCAGACCTTTGTGCGCGAAGTCGGAGGCGCCGTGGATGGCATCGCTTCGATCAATACCATCGCTGCTGAGGTGCGCGATGCGTCTGGCCGGCAGGCGCTTCCCGGCGAAGGCCGGCTGCGCAGCGGCGTCTGCGGAAGTGCGGTGAGGTGGGCGGGACTGGAGATGGCCTCCCGGCTAGCGAGCCTGCGTGACGAGTTGGGGATGAAGTTCGCCATCATCGGTGTGGGGGGCGCGGGAAGTCCGGCAGCCTTTGATGAGTATCGCCGGGCCGGGGCCGATGTGGTGATGTCAGCCACTGCGGCGATGTGGAATCCCCGCCTAGCCCAGCAGATCAAGGAGCAGGCGCATGAGCTATGAACCCCGCAGTCGCGAGATCGCTGAGGCATTGTTGGCCATTCAGGGTGTGGGATTTCGCCCCGCTGCGCCGATTACCTTCAAGTCCGGCATCAAGTCGCCAGTGTACTGCGACAACCGGCGCTTTCCCTTCTGGCCGGAGCAGTGGGCCAAGGTGATCAATGCCTTCGTGGCGCTCGTTGCCGAACATCAGATTCCAGTGGACGTGGTTGGGGGAGTGGAGGCTGCGGGGATTCCGCATAGCGCGGCGCTGGGGTTCGCCATGCGCAAACCATCGGTCTTCATTCGCAAGGAGCCGAAGGAGCACGGAACCAAACGGCGCGTGGAGGGCGGTGATGTTGCCGGCCGGCGTGTGGTGCTGGTGGAAGACCTTGTCACCACCGGGGGAAGCAGCAGGACAGCTATCGAGGCGTTGCGTGCCGAAGGGGCGTTGGTCAGCGATTGTCTGGCGATCATCAGCTATGACTTTCCCGAGGCGCTGGAGGCCTTTGCCCATGGCGGTGTGCGGTTGCATGTGACGACGACCTTCCCCGTGGTGCTCCAGTGCGCCCTGGAGCAGGGTGTGATTGATGAAGCTGGAGCCACCCTGGTGCGGGATTGGCTCCGCGAACCGCGTTCGTGGGCCAAACGGCAGGGGTTCGAATAGACCAGTGAACCGGGCGATCGAAAAGTTCGAGCAGCGAGCAGAGGCGGTCAACTCCCTGCTGTGCGTGGGATTGGATCCGGAGTTGGAACGGATTCCCGCTCAGTTCCGGCGTCAGGAGCATCCCTTCTTCGCCTTCAATCGCTGGATCATTGAGCAGACCCATTCCTACGCTGCGGCATACAAGCCGAATATGGCGTTCTTTGAGGCTCGCGGAGTGGACGGTTTGCGAGATCTCGAAATGACCATGGAGTATCTGCGCCGCGAGCATCCGGAGATCTTTACCATCTGCGATGCCAAGCGCGGCGATATTGGCAACACCAACCGCGGTTACGCGGCATCGATCTTCGACGCCATGGGCTTCGACGCTGTGACTCTGCATCCTTACCTAGGGAGGGAAGCTCTGCTGCCGTTTCTGGAGAGGACAGACAAGGTGAGCATTGTGCTCTGCCGAACCTCGAATCCCGGAGCTGGGGAGTTTCAGGATCTTGACTGTAACGGTAGGCCGCTATGGGAGCTGGTCGCCCGGCAGGTGGCTTCGCAGTGGAACGCGGCAGGCAACTGCATGCTGGTGGTGGGTGCGCCCTATCCTGAAGAGATGCGGAGGATCCGTGAGGTGGCGCCGGAGGTTCCGTTCCTTGTGCCCGGCGTCGGAGCCCAGGGCGGGGATGTAGCCGCTGTGGTGGCGGCAGGTCTGCAGGGCAGGGCAGGCGGCTTCTCACAGCCGGTTTCAGACTCGGAGTCGGGTGGGTTGTTGATCAGCAGCTCGCGAGGCATTCTTTTTAGTGAGGATCCGGCTACGGCGGCGCGTACCCTGCGCGATGAGATCAACGTTGCGCGAGAAGCCGCAGTCCGAGCGATGAAAGGGAGTGCGCATGCTGCGTCTTGAGGGCAGATTCGCCAACCACGACGGCGAGTTTGAAGCCGCCATCGAGATAAACACTGAGACCGGATTCATCGAGAGCGTAGGACCGCCTGCGGGAAGAAGCGACCTCGATCTGCGTGGGCAGATCGTCTTTCCTGGGTTTGGCGACATCCATATCCACGCCCGGGAAGATGCCAGCCAGACACAAGTTTACAAAGAGGATTTCGCCAGCGTTTCAGCGGCGGCTATTCATGGAGGCGTGACCCAGGTCGCGGATATGCCGAATAACCCAGTGGCGCCGGTGGATGAACAGCGCTATGCGCAGAAGCAGCGGCTGACGGCCAGTTCAGCGGTGCATGTCACCCTTTACGCGGGAATAGGGCCTCATACGTCCCCGCTCGATCGGCACGTGCCGTATAAGGCGTTTATGGGACCCTCAGTGGGGGATCTGTTCTTCTCTTCGCAGGAAGAGCTGGAGAGTGTGATCTCCAAGTATCGCGGTCGAAATGTGAGCTTTCACTGCGAAGACCCGGTGATCCTGCGCGAGAGCCAAGGGGAGCCAACGCATGAGCAGCGGCGACCGGCGCGAGCGGAGATCACGGCGACCGAGTTCGCCCTCTACCTCATCGAAAAGTATGATCTGGTGGGCAAGCTGTGCCACTACTCCACCAAAGGTGGATTGGAGAAGATCGCCGCGGCCAAGGCGCGCGGGGTGAAGGTGACTGCTGAGGCGACGCCGCATCATCTGTTCTTTGACGATTCGATGCTGACCGAGGAGAATCGGCTGTGGCTGCAGATGAACCCTCCTCTGCGCAGCAGAGACGACCGGCTGGCGCTGATCGAGGCGTTGCGCCAGGGACTGGTGGATTATGTGGCCACGGACCACGCTCCTCATACCCTGGAAGAAAAGAGGCAAGGAATAAGCGGAGTTCCGCATCTGGATACCTACGGAGATTGTGCTGCCTGGCTGATGGCCGAGCATGGTTTTACTCCAGCACAGATTGCGCGGGTATGCGCCTGGAATCCAGGCCGGTTTGTGAACGAGTTTCTCCCTCAGGGATTCGGGAAGGGATACGGGGTGATCGCGCCCGGTTACGTTGGGTCGCTCACCATCCTGAATCCGGATGCGCCGCACCTGGTGCAGCGCGAAGCCATGAAGACAAAGTGCGGCTGGAGCCCGTTTGAGGGCTATACGATGCCCGGCCGTGTGACCTACACCATTTTGCGAGGCAGGGTTTACCCGGCGAGGTAAGGGAGAGTTCTCCGATGGAAAAGCTCAAGCACGTCATCAGCTCCCGGCAGTTCAAAGATCCAGGATTTTTGCTTTCGTTGTTCGAGTCGGCGCATCAGATGGAGCGCGATGATGTGTTTCACGCTTTGACCGATCCGCTACGCGGCCGCATCCTGGCAACGCTGTTCTTTGAGCCAAGTACGCGCACTCGCTTCTCCTTTGAAGCGGCGATGCAGAAGCTCGGCGGGGGCGTGCTCACCTCAGAGAACGCCAAAGCCAACTCTTCGGCCACCAAAGGCGAGACGATCAGTGATACGGTACGCATCGTCAGTGGGTATGCGGATGCCATTGCGATCCGGCATTACGAGCAAGGAGCGGCGGAGGCCGCGGCCAGAATCTCCCCAGTGCCGATCATCAACGCAGGCGACGGGGTGGGAGAGCATCCGACCCAGGCCCTGGCGGACATCTATACCATCAAAAAAGAGCTGGGAAGGTTGAGCGGCTTGCGGGTGGCCCTGGTGGGCGATCTCTTGAATGGAAGAACCATCCACTCCCTGCTGCCACTGCTCTGCCTGTATCCCGGGGTGACCATCGATCTGCTCTCGCCTGCTCAGTTGAGGCTTCCTCCGCTGTACCGCGAGTTCCTGGCGGAGAGGGGTGTTGCGTTCCATGAGGGAGAAAGACTGGAAGGGGTGATCGAGCAGGCCGACGTGGCCTACATCACGCGCGTCCAGAGCGAGCGGTTTGTCTCCAGGCAGGAGTATGACGCGGTCAAGGATGTCTACATCATCGACGCCGAGACGGCCAACCGGCTGAAGCCGGAGGCGATTATCATGCACCCCTTGCCGCGCGTGAATGAGATCTCCCCGGAGGTGGATGCCAATACCCGGGCAGCCTACTTCAAGCAGGCCAAGAACAGTCTCTACATCCGCATGGCGCTGCTGAAGCACCTATTGGCGTAGAAGTTGCGCCGGCATGGATCGCCATTCATGATTGCGGGGATCACGTGGCAGGCATGCTGGTCGGAGCGGTGTCCCAACGCGGTCTTCCCGCAGAGGGATTTTTCGGGGACAGGCGAGGCTGGACGCATGTTGCCAGAAGTATGCCGCTTCCCAAGCAAAGGGGGTCGCCCCTCGCTGCGTGCGGCGGTAGATCCGCCAGCCGCATGCTCGAAATTCCTGGGCTGCCAAACCGCGCGAATGGCGCTACTCTTTGCTGCGCTTCTTCAGCGTAATATCCAGGCGCTTGATCTTCTGATTGAGCGTGGAGAGCGGAATTCTGAAGTACTCTGACGT